>NZ_JBHVRW010000034.1:0-79546 GCF_042885475.1 Streptomyces sp. NPDC058051 | reverse complement strand
GTTGGGGGGCTTGTGGTGGGCCGACCTCCCGGGGGGCGGGCGGGGGGCGGGGGGGCCCCCCCCCCCGCCCCCCGGCCGGTCCAAGACCATGAGAGCAGAAAGCGCAACCGCTGTGGACAGCGCAATGTCACACTAGGCGTAAATATGACCTATATGTCGCATTGTGTGGTCTCGGTCCACCTGGTGTTGTCCACAGGCGGTGGCCGAAGTGATGGACGGCGGCCAGAATCGAGAGGTGGGCACGGGGCGTCCGACCGCTCGGTCGGGTCGCGCCGCGTGCCGGATCACCCCGATCGACCCGGGAGGCAGCAGTGAGGACGGCGACACTGGGACCTGCGGAGCGTGCCGAGGCACTCGCCGCGATGGCCGAGCGCGAACTGGACGTGCTGGTGGTGGGCGCGGGCGTGGTCGGCGCCGGTACGGCGCTGGACGCCGCGACACGAGGGCTCTCGACCGGCCTCGTCGAGGCGCGCGACTGGGCCTCGGGCACATCGAGCAGATCGAGCAAGCTGATTCACGGCGGGCTGCGCTACCTGGAGATGCTTGATTTCGCGCTCGTCCGGGAGGCGCTGAAGGAGCGCGGGCTGCTCCTGGGGCGGCTCGCCCCCCATCTGGTGAAGCCCGTGCCGTTCCTCTATCCGTTGCAGCACAAGGGCTGGGAGCGGCTCTACGCCGGCACCGGGGTGGCGCTCTACGACGCGATGTCGGTGTCCTCGGGGCACGGCCGCGGCCTGCCCGTCCACCGGCACCTCTCCCACCGTCGTGCCCTGCGGGTCGCCCCCGCACTGAGGAAGGACGCCCTGGTCGGGGCGTTGCAGTATTACGACGCGCAGATGGACGACGCCCGCTATGTGGCGACCCTGGTGCGCACCGCCGCCGGTTACGGCGCCCACGTGGCGAACCGGGCACGGGTGACCGGCTTCCTCCGGGAGGGTGAGCGGGTCGTCGGCGCGCGTGTGGAGGATGTCGAGGCGGGCGGGGCGTACGAGGTCAGGGCCAAACAGGTGGTCAACGCGACCGGGGTCTGGACGGATGACACCCAGGCGCTGATCGGGGAGCGGGGGCTGTTCCACGTCCGCGCGTCCAAGGGCATCCACCTGGTCGTTCCGAAGGACCGCATCCACTCCTCGACCGGCCTGATCCTGCGGACCGAGAAGTCCGTCCTCTTCGTCATCCCGTGGGGGCGGCACTGGATCATCGGCACGACGGACACCGACTGGGACCTGGACAAGGCACACCCGGCGGCGTCCAGCGCCGACATCGACTACCTGCTCGAACATGTCAACTCGGTCCTGGCCACGCCCCTGACCAGAGATGACGTGGAGGGCGTCTACGCCGGGCTGCGGCCGCTGCTGGCCGGTGAGTCGGACGCGACCAGCAAACTCTCGCGCGAACACACGGTGGCGCACCCGCTGCCGGGCCTGGTGGTCGTGGCAGGCGGCAAGTACACCACCTACCGGGTGATGGCGAAGGACGCCGTGGACGAGGCGGTGCACGGCCTCGACCAGCGGGTGGCGGAGTGCGTCACCGAGGACGTTCCGCTGCTCGGGGCGGAGGGATACCGGGCGCTGTGGAACGCCCGGGCGAGAATCGCGGCCCGCACGGGGCTCCATGTCGCCCGGGTGGAGCACCTGCTCAACCGCTACGGCTCCATGACGGAGGAGCTTCTCGACCTGATCGCCGCCGATCCCGCGCTCGGTGAACCCCTGCCGTCGGCGGACGACTATCTGAAGGCCGAGATCGTCTACGCCGCGTCGCACGAGGGGGCACGCCACCTCGACGACGTACTGACCCGCCGGACCCGCATCTCCATAGAGACCTTCGACCGGGGCACGCTCAGCGCCCGGGTCTGCGCCCAGCTGATGGCGCCGGTCCTGGGCTGGGATCCGGGGCAGGTCGACCGGGAGGTCGAGCACTACGAGAAGCGGGTGCAGGCGGAGCGGGAGTCGCAGCGGCAGCCGGACGACCTCACGGCGGACGCGGCGCGGCTCGGCGCCCCGGACATCGTGCCGCTCTAGAGACGCGGCCGGGGGCCTGCCGGAAAGGTCCGCCGGCACGCCCCGGGCTCTCAGGTGCGGGTCGCGCGAGCGCAGAACTCCGCGTCCAGCAGTGCCCGTTCGTGCGCCGTCGCATCGGTCAGGGTGTCCGTGTCGACGCGGTACGTCAGGGTGTGCCGGCCGTCGCGGGTGGAGGCGGTGCGGACCTGGCTGCCCGCTATGCGGCCGTTGTGGCCCCAGACGGTGATGCCGCAGGAGAGCTTCTGCGGATAGATGCCCAGGCCGTAGACGCCGTGCGTGGCATCGGTGTTCAGCAGGGCAGCCAGCTGTGCGGGAGGCAGGAGGCCCCCACTCAGCAGGGCGGCGTAGAAGCGGTTCAGATCGGTGAGCGTGGAGATCAGTTCGCCGGCCGCGCCCGCCGTGCGCGGGTCGAGCGCGGTGACGTCGTGGAGGCTGCCGTCGGCCGGGTCGCGGGTGTAACCGCGGCCGTGCGGGTCGGGCAGGGAGGTACGGGCGCCGGGCAGCGAGGTACCGGTGAGGCCGAGGGGGGTGATGACGCGGCGGCGGATCTCGGTGGCGTAGTCGTTGCCGGTGACGCGTTGTACGACAAGTCCGAGAACGATGTAGTTCGTGTTGGAGTAGGCGTAACCGCCAGGGGCGTTCGTCGGACGGTGGGACAGCGCGACCTGCACGGCGCCGGTGGCGGACACGGGACGGGCGGAGGTGTCGTCGGTGTAGTCGTAGAGCCCGCTGGTGTGGCTGAGCAGGGCGCGCAGGGTGATGCGGCGGCCGTCGTTGCCGTTGCCCCGGATCAGCCCCGGCAGCAGCCGGTCGACGGGGTCCGACAGGTGCAGCCGCCGCTCCCCGACGAGTTGGAGCACGACCGTCGCGACGAACGTCTTGGTGATGCTGCCGGCCCGGAACCGGTCCGTCCGGCGAATTCCGGGGCCCGTCGAGCGATAGGTGTCGTACGGTGCCGAGGAGGCACGACGGGCCAGGAGCGCCGCCGTGGGAGCACCGCCTCCGGCGACGAGCCGGGGAAGATAGGCGGCAGCGGGCATCAGGTGTGGTTCGCTGGGCAGGTTCGCTGTTCCCAGGCACAGCAGCGCAGCCAGCAGCGGGATGGCGAGCAGCACCCTGAGTGTCGGCATGGCGGGGACTCCCTTTCTCCGGCCACATCATGACGGCCTGTGGACCCGGCACCATGGCCGGTGCCGGGGTGAGGGACAATGAACGCTCTGCCAGGGCGGGTTGATCGCAGAGGGGACGCATGTCGGAGGCGGAGCAGGCACGGGAGCCCCAACGGGACAAGGACGGACGTCTCCTTGCGGGGCGCTACCGGCTCGGGGAGGTGCTCGGCCGGGGCGGTATGGGCACGGTCTGGCGTGCCGTCGACGAGACGCTGGGCCGCACGGTCGCGGTCAAGGAGCTGCGGTTCCCCTCGGCCATCGACGACGAAGAGAAGCGCCGGCTCATCACGCGCACGCTGCGTGAGGCGAAGGCGATCGCCAGGATCCGCAACAACGGCGCGGTGACGGTCTACGACGTGGTCGACGAGGACGACCGGCCCTGGATCGTGATGGAACTCATCGAGGGCAAGTCCCTCGCCGAAGCCATCCGTGAGGACGGGGTGCTGACGCCGAAGCGCGCCGCAGAGGTCGGCCTCGCCATCCTCGACGTGCTCAGATCGGCGCACCGCGAGGGCATCCTGCACCGCGATGTGAAGCCGTCCAACGTACTGATCGCGGAAGACGGCCGGGTCGTGCTGACCGACTTCGGCATCGCGCAGGTCGAGGGCGACCCGTCGGTCACCTCGACCGGCATGCTCGTCGGCGCGCCCTCGTACATCTCCCCGGAGCGCGCCCGCGGGCACAAGCCGGGCCCGCCCGCAGACCTGTGGTCGCTCGGCGGACTGCTGTACGCCAGCGTCGAGGGCACCCCGCCGTACGACAAGGGCTCGGCCATCGCCACCCTGACCGCCGTGATGACCGAGCCGCTCGGCCCGCCGAGGAACGCCGGTCCTCTGGAGGAGGTCATCTACGGCCTGCTGGCCAAGGACCCCGAGCAGCGGCTCGACGACGCCGGTGCCCGCACCCTGCTCGACGACGTGATCCACGCCCCCGAGAAGCCGGACCCGGTGGTGCCCCCGCCCGCCGACGCCACGCAGATCATGGCCCTGCCCGGACAGACCACCGCGTCCGATCCCCGGACGGCGTCGAAGGCCGGAGCGTCCGGCGAGGGGGCCCGGGACCGGCTGCGCGGTGCGCTGCGTTCCGTCCGGAACGCGAAGCCGGCACCCGCGAAGACGGCACCGGCGGCCGCGGCGTCGACCACCGTGCCGCCTCCTCCCGCGACACCCCCGGCGGCCACTCCTGCGGCGGGTTCCCCGGTCCCTGCCCGGCCCTCGACTCCGGTGAAGCCGGCCGCTGTCTCCGCCGCCGTACCGCCGCCGCGTCCCGCCACGTCGCCGACCACCCCGCCCCGCGCCTCGCTCACCGATGTGGTGCCGCGCCGCACCCTGGCGATCATCGCGGCCGTGATCGTGCTCGCCGTGATCGGTACGGTCCTCGCCCTCACGCTCGACTCGGGCGGCAAGGACGAGGCTGGCGGAGGCAAGGGCAAGGGTGACACGTCCGCGTCGGCCGGAGCCTCGACGGCCGGCAGCTCCCCGGACACCGACGGCGGCACCGGCAGCACCGGCGGCAGCGGTGACAACGCCCAGGACCAGGGCGGCGATCAGGGCAAGGATCAGGGACAGGGCCAGGACGACGCGGACAAGGGGTCCGACGGTTCGAAGGACGGCGGCCAGGACCCCGACGCGCTGCCCGCCGGATACAAGACCGTCAAGAACAAGCAGTTCCACTTCACGATGGCGATGCCCGAGAGCTTCCGGCGCAACGGCACGGCCGGTAGCAATTCCGGCGGCATCTTCAACGACGACGGGGGCTTCCCGCGCGTCCAGGTCGACTACACCGATTCTCCCGGAGGCGATGCCGCCGCCGCGTGGAACGCGGCCAGAGGCGCCGTCGCGGCCAGCAGCAACGGCTATCACCACCTCGGCGTGGACACGGTCCAGTACAAGGGCTACCCGACCGTCGCCGACTGGCGGTTCGAGCGCACCCAGCAGGGGCAGCGCATCCGGGTGCTGAACCGTGGCTTCAAGGTCGATGCCACCCACGGCTACGCGATCATGATCAGCTGCAAGGCGAGCGAGTGGGACGGCGAGGAGTGCCGGACGCTGCGCAAGACCGCGTTCGACACGTTCGCGCCCATCGACTGATCCCCGGGTGAAATGGGCCGGGATGCGACGACCCTGCCGCACGGTCGTCGCGTGCCACGTATCGTGAGAGCCTGAAGACCGTACGCAGCCGGAACGGCCGGTCAATTACACGGTAAGTGACCGTAATTGACGGGCATGTGCGGTCTGCTTGGCCGGGGGACAGCGCGCTCTGGGGAGGCGTCGTGGACGACTACGCGGGTCGGGTGC
The DNA here is from genome assembly GCF_042885475.1 of Streptomyces sp. NPDC058051. NCBI lineage: Bacteria > Bacillati > Actinomycetota > Actinomycetes > Kitasatosporales > Streptomycetaceae > Streptomyces > Streptomyces sp. NPDC058051. The sequence continues at coordinate 74,062 of NZ_JBHVRW010000034.1, read as the reverse complement.
TTGCCGACCGCTACCGCCTTCCGCTGCCGCCGTCCGATGCGTACGAACTGGTCGAGACCCGTGCGTTCGACACCTACAGCGGGCAGGAAGTCCTCGTCCGGCAGGTGCCGCTGCCCGAGGTGGTGGACGCCGAGGTGGTCGACGGGGAGGGTCCGGCACCGGCGGCGCGGCGGGTGACCGGGCGCGCCGTGCGGAGGTCCACGGACCCGGCGGTCCGGCGTGCCATCGAGGCGGCCCAGGCGGCGGCCCAGGTGCCCGACCATCCTCGGCTCGACCAGGTCTTCGACGTGTTCGCCGAGGCCGGCTCGCTCTGGATCGTGAGCGAACTCGTCCTGGCCCGCCCGCTCGCGGCCCTGCTCGCGGAGCGCCCGCTCAATCCCTTCCGGGCCGCCGAGATCGGCTCCGACGTGCTGACGGCGCTGCGGGTGCTGCACGCCCATGGGTGGACCCACCGCAACATCACCGTCCGCACGGTGCTGGTCTGCGACGACGGCCGCGTCGTGCTGACCGGTCTGGCGGCGGGGGCGGCGGAGGAGGCACTTTGCGGGTACGTGCCGACGCCTCAGCCCGACGACGACTACGACGGCGACTACGGCGACGGCGACTACGGCGACGGCCATGACAACGGCCATGACAACGGCCATGACGGTGGCTATGACGACGGGTACGGTGCACGCCCGGGGTACGGGACGGGACCGGCCGAGCCGTACGCATCGTCGGCGACACCCCTCCCTCCGCCCCCGCCCGCCCCACCGGCCGAGGTGCCGCCCTCACGCGGTCCTGCGGCGATCGAGACGGGTCGGCCGACCGGTGACCCGCACGGCGACGACCCGCACGGCGACGGTGCGCACCACAGCGACGGGTACGCCGACGCTCCCCGCGGCGGTGCTCCCGGCGAGCTGGAGGCTGTACGCCGACCGGTGAACCCCGCGCTCCCGGCACCCACGCGTCCGGAGGGCAGCGCCGCGCAGTCGCGGGCCGAGCGCGCCGGAGCCATCGCCGCCTACCGCGAGGGCGCCCGCGCCGCCGCCCGCATCGGCGAGGACCGGCGCCGGGCCGGGGCGGCCGACGACGAGGTCTCCGGCAGCCTGCCGGTCCCGCACCCCGCGCGGCCGTCCGACCCGGACTCGGACCACGACCACCCCCAGCCGGCCGCTCCCCGGATCCGGCCCGCAGAGACTCCGCACGACGCCGCGCCGTACGACGACGCCGCGTACCCAGCCGCGCCGGCCCCCGAGGACCCGTACGCCAAGAGCCCGTACACCAAGGATCCGTACGCCAAGGATCCGTACGGCGCCGCGCCGTCCCTTGAGGCCCCGTACGACGAAGCCTCCTACGAGGAAGCCCCCTACGGCGACACCTCCTACGACGAAGCCCCCTACGGCGACACCTCCCACGGCGAAGCCCTCTACGGCGATGCCCCCTATGACGATGTCGACGACGACGGGGATGACGACGGCTCAGGGGATGACGGTCCGCCGCCGGCCCCCCGGCGGCTGCACCTCACCGGCACCTGGAGCGACGGCCCCGGTGCCGGACGACCCGTCCCCGCCGGAGGCTCGGGCGAGGATGCCCTGCGCGCCGATGCCCGCCGCCACGGCAGCTCCCCGGCACTGCCCGCGCACCTCCCCGAGCCGCAGCACACGCCGCAGCACGCGCCGAGCCGCTGGGACGAGATCGTCGCGAGCGGCCGTACGGACGCCGTCTATCGCGGCCCGGCCACCCCTCTCGCCGCCGAGCGGGCCCGGCAGACCCGGATCGCGGTCGTCGGCGCGGTCACCGAGCGCTGGGCGCCCGAGCAGGGCGGACCCGTCCACGAGAACTGGCAGCTGGCGCCGCCCATCGGCCCCGCCACCGACCTCTGGGCGCTGGGCGCGCTGCTCTACCGTGCGGTCCAGGGCCATGCCCCGTACCCCGAGGAGAACGCCGCCGAACTCGTCCAGATGGTGTGCGGGGAGCCGCCCGCCTTCGCCGAGGAGTGCGGTCCGCTGCGTCCGGTCGTCGAGTCGCTGCTGCGTCAGGACCCGACCGAGCGGCCGGACTTCGAGGAGCTGCAGGGCTGGCTGCGTTCCCTCGTACGGTCGGCGCCCGAGCCCGAGGCCGGTCTGGACGTCGTACCGCTGCCGTCCCCCGACAGCACCCGGCTCCCCGTCGTACGCCGCCGGGGCGAGCTGGTCCGCAGGCGCCGGGGCCAGGGCCGCCACCGCCACACCAAGGAGAGGACCGACCGTCACGACCGGCCCCGGGCGGAACGGGCGCCCAAGGCACCGCGCGAACCCAAGGGCCCCAAGGTGCTGCGCACCCCGGCGCCCCCCTCCCAGCAGGGCCGGGGGCACGCGCCGCGGCGGCTGGGGCGGCTGCTTCTGCTGCTGATCCTGCTGGCCCTGGCCGCGGCCGTCGCGTACGCCGTGATGTTCATGCCCAAGGGCGGCAGCGACTCCACCCGCTCCCCGGGCCCGGCGTCGTCGCCCGCCGGATCGCCCGATCCCGGAGCGGGAGCGTCCGACGGGCAGTCGCCCTCGCAGTCGCCCGGCGCGCAGCAGCCGCAGACCAGCCGCTCCGCCGTCGCGCTCGCCCCCGGTTACACCCTGCGCAAGGACTCCGAGGGTTTCGAGGTCGGTGTGCTCAAGGGGTGGCAGCGCAGCCCCGCCAACGCCGACCGTCAGATCCGTTACGGCAGCGACGGCTTCAGCCTGTTGATCGTTCCCGGACGCGACACCGTCAAGGCCAACGGCAACGACCCGCTGGTGTACCAGGCCGACAAGGAGCTGGAGTTGCAGCCGTTCCGCGATTCGAGCTGGTCGGGGTCGAGCGGGCTGCGCCGGATCGACGTCGGCCGACAGGCCATGGCAGAAGGCCAGTTCACCTGGCAGGACGCCAACGGGCGTGAGGTGTACGCCCGGAACCTCGTGATGATTGTCGACGGCCGCTACCACATCCTCCAGGTCACCGGCCCCGAGGACCGGCGCGACAAGGTTTCGGACATCTATGAACAAGCCATCATTTCTTATCGCGTGACGTCCTGAAGGGTGGCGCACGGCGCCTCGACTGTGGTGGGGCGACAAGCATCACAGTGCGGTCTCTTGGGGGTTGCGAGGTTCCGTGGCCTGCGTCGCCTCCGTAATCTGGCCTCCGAGGAAACGGGGCTGGGATACGTGGATCGATCACAGGGAACGCAGGCGGGGCTGATACTGGCCGGGCGGTACCGACTCGGCGAAGTCCTCGGGCGTGGCGGCATGGGCAAGGTCTGGCGCGCGCACGACGAGGTGCTGCACCGCATCGTCGCGGTCAAGGAGTTGACGGCGGGACTGTACGTCGCCGAGGCCGACCGGATCGTGCTGCACGCCCGCACGCAGAAGGAGGCGCGCGCGGCTGCCCGGATCACGCACCCGGGCGTGGTCACCGTCCACGACGTGATCGAGTACGACAACCGGCCCTGGATCGTCATGCAGTACGTCGACGGTCCGTCGCTCGCCGACTCGGTCAAGGAGTCCGGCGAGGTCGAGCCGCGCGAGGCCGCCAGGATCGGCCTCCATGTGCTGGGCGCCCTGCGTGCCGCACACGGTGCGGGGGTCCTGCACCGGGATGTGAAGCCCGGCAACGTCCTCCTCGCCGGCGACGGCCAGGTGCTGCTCACCGACTTCGGGATCGCGGCCATAGAGGGTGACTCCACCATCACCAGGACCGGTGAACTGGTCGGGTCCATCGACTATCTGGCGCCCGAACGGGTACGCGGCGGTGATCCCGGTCCCGCGTCCGACCTGTGGTCCCTCGGCGCCACGCTCTACACCGCGGTCGAGGGGCGCTCCCCGTTCCGCCGTACGTCCCCGATCTCCACCATGCAGGCCGTCGTCACCGAGGAACCGCCGCCGCCGGGCCGGGCGGGTGCGCTGGCCCCCGTGATCACCGCGCTGCTGCGCAAGGACCCCGACGGCCGGCCCACGGCGGCGGAGGCGGAGCGGATGCTGCTGGACGCCATGGAGGGCCGCGCGCCCCGGGCCGCGCAGGCGTTCGTACCGACGCAGCGCGTCCCCGAAGAGGTGCTGCGCACGCTGGGCCCGGACGGCACTCCCGGCGCGGACGCGGCGGGGACGGCCCGGCTGCCGCACCCGGCCGACGGTTTCGCCGCCGGCCCGGTGCCGTCCCCGGTGACCCGGCGCGGCCGGTCCCGGTGGCGCACGGTCGTCCTGGTCATCGCCGCGGCTGCGCTGGTCGGTGGCGGCGCGGGGCTCGCCGCGATGAAGCTCGGGGACGGCGGGGACAGCACCGCCGGGCGCGGCGGTACGGGTACGCACACGACCGAGAAGCGGGAGAGTCCCGAACCTTCGCCTTCGCCGACGCCCAGTACCCCGGCGCAGGGCGTGCCCGAGGGCTGGCACCGGGTGAACGACCCCGAGGGCTTCAGCCTGATCGTGCCCGACGGCTGGGTGCGCCGGGCGGACGGCAACCAGATCGACTACACCCCGGACAACGGGGTGCACTACATCCGGATCGGCATCGACCCGGCGCCCGACTTCGAGAACTCCTACATGCACATGCTGAACCTGGAAAAGCTGTTCATCGAACGGCTGCCCAGCTACGAGCGCAAGACCCTGCACTCCAACACGTACCGTGATCGGGAGGGCTCGCTCTGGGAGTTCACCTGGAACGAGACCAAGGACCATCCGGGCCCGCGCCATGCGATCGACCAGATGTACTACGGGGAAACGGGCGGCCCCGAATACGCGTTGTACATGACGGGTCCGGCTGCGGACTGGGACACCACTCGGGAGCAGTTCGACACGATGCTGCGCGGATGGCGCGCACCCGAGAGCTGACCGTCCGTGCCGCTTCCGTGCGGCTCCCGTCCCGCTTCCGTGCCGCTCCCGTGCCGCTTCCGTGCCGCTTCCGTGCCGCTTCCGGTTCGACTCAGGAGCCCTTCGGTGACCGCAGGGCTCCTGATCAGGGGCTTTGTTGCCAGTGATCACTGGCTTGTTTGTGGGGACTGTGAAAACCCGTTACTCACGGGTACCCAAAGCGTGCGGCTGGACGTACTCTCGCCCTCATGACGGACTCGCAGGCCTCCACGTCCACCGCCGCAGCCGGCACCAACCCCGTGGCCCCCGCCCCCGCGGGCGTGCGCACCGCCGCCGATGTGGTGACGCCCGAGGTGATCGCCCAGCTGACGCGTGGGGTGATCGGTTCCGGCCGTACGGCCAACCACACCCCCTTCACCGGGGAGAAGCTGGCCGATCTGCCCGAGTCCACCCCCGAGGACGTGGCGACCGCCTTCGAGCGGGCCCGCGCCGCCCAGCCGTCCTGGGCCGCGACTCCCGTCCGCGCCAGGGCCGCCGTCCTGCTCCGCTTCCACGACCTCGTGCTCAGCCGCCAGGCCGAGGTGCTCGACCTCATTCAGCTGGAGACCGGCAAGGCCCGGCTGCACGCCCACGAGGAGGTGCAGGCCGTCGCCGTCGCGGCCCGCCACTACGGGCGCAGGGCCGGCGCGTATCTGAAGCCGAAGCGGCACACCGGCGTCGTACCGACCCTCACCAAGGTCACCGAGCTGCGCCAGCCGCGTGGCGTCATCGGTCAGATCGCGCCGTGGAACTACCCGTTGGAGCTGTCCGTGGGCGACGCACTGCCCGCGTTCGTCTCCGGCAACGCCGTCGTGATGAAGCCGGACACGGAGACCGCGCTGACCGCGCTGTGGGCCCGTGACCTGCTGATCGAGGCCGGGCTGCCCGCCGACGTGTTCCAGGTGGTCCTCGGTGACGGCCCCGTCGTCGGCCCCGAGCTGGTCAAGCACGCCGACTATGTCTCGTTCACGGGATCCACCCGTACCGGCCGTGAGGTCGCGCAGGGCGCGGCGGCCCGGCTCGTCGGGGTCTCGCTGGAGCTCGGCGGCAAGAACGCCATGCTGGTCCTCAGGGACGCCGACGTGGAGAAGGCCGCCGCGGGGGCCGTCCGCGCCTGCTTCTCCTCGGCCGGCCAGCTCTGCATCTCCATCGAGCGGCTGTACGTCCACGAGTCGATCGCCGACGACTTCGTGGCCCGCTTCGCCGCCCGTACGAAGGCGATGCGGCTCGGCAACTCCCTCGCCTACGGAGCCGACATGGGTTCCCTGGTCGGCGAGCGCCAGCTGGAGACCGTCACCCGGCACGTCGCCGAGGCCGTCGAGAAGGGTGCCGAGCTCGTCGCGGGAGGTGTCGCCCGCCCCGACATCGGCCCGCTCTTCTACGAGCCGACCATCCTCGACGGCGTCGAGGCGCCGATGGCCGTCTGCAACGAGGAGACGTTCGGTCCGGTCGTCTCCATCTACCGCTTCACCGACGAGGACGAGGTCGTCGCCCTCGCCAACGGCACCCCGTACGGCCTGAATTCGAGCGTCTGGACCAAGGACGCCGGGCGCGGCCACCAGGTCGCCGCCCGGCTGCGGACCGGCACGGTCAACATCAACGAGGGGTACGCCCCCGCGTACGGCAGCGTGCAGTCCCCGATGGGCGGCATGAAGGACTCCGGTCTCGGCCGGCGGCACGGCTCCGAGGGCATCCTGAAGTACACCGAGGCGCAGACCGTCGCCCAGCAGCGGCTGATTCCGCTCGCCCCGTCCTTCGGTATGGACGACGAGAAGTACGCGGCATTCATGACCCGCAGCCTGAAGGCGATGAAGGCGTTCCGGCTGCGCTGAACCCCGTCACACCGCAGCACGTTCCGCCCTTTTCGCACCGAGGAGAGCCATGTCCCAGGACAGCCCTGCCCAGAATCAGGCCGAACCGGCCGGTGAGGCCGGTGAGATCGATGACGACGCCGCGTACGACTACGACGTCCTCGTCGTCGGCTCGGGCTTCGGCGGCGCGGTGTCGGCCCTGCGGCTGACCGAGAAGGGGTACCGGGTCGGTGTCCTGGAGGCGGGCCGGCGCTTCACCCCCGGCACCCTTCCGAAGAACTCCTGGGATCTCAAGAACTACCTGTGGGCTCCCGCGCTCGGGCTGTACGGCATCCAGCGCGTGCATCTGCTCGGCAAGGTGATGGTGCTGGCCGGCGCGGGAGTCGGCGGCGGCTCGCTGAACTACGCCAACACGCTGTACATACCGCCGGCGCCGTTCTTCGAGGACCGTCAGTGGGCGTCCATCACCGACTGGCAGGACGAGCTGAAGCCGTACTACGACCAGGCCAAGCGGATGCTCGGAGTCAGGCTCAACCCGACGATGACCCCGTCCGACGTCCACCTGAAGGCGACCGCGCAGGTCATGGGCGTCGGCGACACCTTCCACCTCGCCCCGGTCGGCGTCTTCTTCGGTGACGGCGAGGACGCCGACGGTACGGCGCGGGCGAAGCCCGGCGGCACCGTCGCCGACCCGTACTTCGGCGGCGTGGGCCCCGCCCGCAAGGCGTGCACCGAGTGCGGCGAATGCATGACGGGCTGCCGCCACGGCGCGAAGAACACCCTCAACGAGAACTACCTCCACCTCGCCGAGAAGGCCGGCGCCGTCATCCACCCCATGACCTCCGTCGTCGCGATCACGGACGACCCGGAGGGCGGCTACCACGTCAGCACCGTCCCGACCGGCCGCCGCAGGAAGGCACGGCCCACGCGGCTGCGCGCCCGCAAGGTGGTCGTCGCGGCGGGCACGTACGGGACACAGACCCTCCTGCACACCATGAAGGACCGGGGCCTGCTGCCCCGGCTCTCGGACCGGCTCGGCGAGCTGACCCGCACCAACTCAGAGGCGCTCGTCGGCTCCCAGACCAGCGACCGCCGCTACCGCAAGAAGCACGGCACCGCGAAGGCCGACTTCACCCGGGGCGTCGCGATCACCTCCTCGATCCACCCCGACGAGAACACCCACATCGAGCCCGTCCGCTACGGCAAGGGCTCCAACGCCATGGGCGCGCTGTCCATCCTCCAGGTGCCGTACGGCGGCCGGCGGGTGCTGGGCTGGCTCGGCAACATGGCCAAGCACCCGACCCTCGCCGTGCGGTCGCTCTCCAACCGCCGCTGGTCGGAGCGGACCATCATCGGTCTCGTCATGCAGTCGCTGGACAACTCGCTGACGACCTACCGCAAGCCGGGAGGCGTGGCGAAGGGCCTGCTCACCGCCCGGCAGGGGCACGGTGCGCCCAACCCCACACAGATCGAGGAGGCGACACGCAGCGCCGCACTGCTCGCCGAGGAGATCAACGGTTTCCCCGGTTCGAACGTCGGCGAACTGATGGGCACCCCGCTCACGGCGCACTTCCTCGGCGGCTGCCCCATCGGCGCGAGTGCCGAGGAGGGCGTCATCGACCCGTACCACCGGCTGTACGGACACCCCGGCATCTCGGTGGTCGACGGCTCGGCGGTCTCCGCGAACCTCGGCGTCAACCCGTCGCTCACCATCACCGCACAGGCCGAGCGCGCGATGTCCTTCTGGCCCAACAAGGGCGGGGCGGACCCGCGTCCGGCACAGGGCGAGGCGTACGAACGGCTGGCCGCGGTCGAGCCGCAAGCACCGGCGGTGCCGAAGGAGGCCTTCGGCGCGCTGAGGCTGCCGTTCCTCGGGCTGCCGACCGTACCGCCGAAGAAGAAGTCGTAGCGGCGGCGGCAGCCGCGGCGCACCGGTGAGCCGGAAGGGGCTGCACCCCCCTCCGAGTGCAGCCCCTCCACGCTCGCGGTGACGACACGTGTGACGCGTCGGTGTCACCGCTTCCGCGGCGCCGCGCGATGACCACCGCGCGGAGCCGAGCACTACGGCCGCTCCGCCCGCAGGGGCGGACCCGTCTCCGCGAACCTGCCGGGCGGGGCCGGTGGTTCCGCATGATTGACCCCTGGTTCGCCGCAAAGGTTGCCCACAGGTTCCCCGGACCTACGTGTGAGCCCCCTCACGTTTATCGCCGTACTCAATCCGTGACCTGCGGCTGCGCAACTGTTCGCAGGGTCACGCGGTCGAACTCGTTGTCGCTGTCACAGCGGTCGCAACGCCCCCACCGACCTCAGAGAGTCCGCGATGAGAACCATGTCCCCGAGAGTCGCGCCGCGCCGCGCCGCAGGCTGGTTCGCCGCAGTCGGCCTGCTGGCCGCCGGCTCGCTCGCCCTCGGCGCCCCGGCGCAGGCCGCCGGCCCCGCACTGGTGATCGGCGGCCCCGCCGCGACCGCCCTGCACCCCCGTCCGACGAGCGGCGCACCACAGAAGTCGACGGTCGTGATCACCGTCGACAACCCTGCCCGGGACACGGAACGGAGCTCCTTCGAGGGCGACTTCGCCGTGAACTTCGACCTGGCCGGGATCGCGGGCACGGCCGACGCGGCCTTCGGCGGGGCGGGTGTCGCGGACTGCGAGGTCACCGGCCCCACCGCCGTCTGCCACGGCCACGGCCTCGGGCCCGGCCGCAGCGCGCTCGCCGCACTGGAACTCACCGCCGCCGAGGGCAGCCGTATCGGTGACGCGGGCACGATCGAGGTGACCGGCACGGCGGACGGTGCGACGTTCGCCGCCTTCTCCACCGAGGTCGTCATCGGCGGCCCCGACCTGACGATGGAGCAGCTCCCGCTGAAGCCGAATCCGAAGCCCGGTGAGACCCAGCAGGTCCCCGTCACGTTCGCCAACAACGGCACACGCGCGGCCGACGGCGTCCTGCTCACGCTCAGGTACACGCGGGGCCTGGACTTCGTCGAGCGCTACGCGAACTGCGAGTACACCGAGGGCGAAGCGGGCGGGGGCTTCGCCGCCGGTACCACCGCCCGCTGCTCCGTCCCCGGTACGTACGAAGCGGGGACGACCTACCGGCTGGCCGTACCGCTCACCCTCAGGGCCACCGAGCACGCCTTCCACGACACGCTCGTCTACCGCGTCGACGAGCAGGAACCGGGGCGGCCCGGCGTGCGGGGCGCGGCGCTGAGCGGCGGCGAGGGCAAGGGCGCCGCGCTCACCCTGAGGGAGGCCGCCCCCGTCCGCGGCGTCGACCTCGATCCCCTGGACAACCAGCGGGAGGCCGACTTCGTCACCGAGAACTCCGCCGACTTCGTGGCCTACGGTGCCCGGGTGCGTGGCGCCGCGGGCGACACCGTCGCGGCCACCGTCGGCTTCCACAACAGGGGCCCGGCCTGGGTGGGGTTCCCGCGATCCGTCGGACCCGTCGCCGCGGTCGACCTCACCGTCCCCGAGGGCGCCTCGGTCACCGGCGTTCCGGCCGGCTGCCGGGGGCTGACGGCCGACGGGCAGGACTTCGGGAGCCGCGGCGGGGCGCCCCGCTACGTCTGCGACACGTCCTCGGCGATGAGGGACGGCGCCGACTTCGCCCTGCGCTTCCGCCTGAGGATCGACAAGGCGGTGGCCGGAGCCTCCGGCACGGTCACGGTACGCACCCCGGACCTCACCGGGCCCCCGCAGCCGGCCTTCGACCCGGAACCGGCGAACAACACCGCGCGGCTGGTCCTGAACGGCGACGACGAGGACCACGGTTCCGGGTCCGCGGCGTCCGGCGGCGGCCCCGGCCCGGCGGACCCGGCCTCCGCGGGCGGCCAGGCCGGTGGCTCCGGTGCCGCATCCCACGGTTCGCCCGCCTCGGGAGCCGTGTCGGGCGATGCCACCACGTCCGGTTCCACCGGCGGTTCCCTGGCATCGACCGGCTCCGCGGCGCTGCCGGTGGCCGCCGGTGCGGTGACGGCGCTCTCGGCGGGCGGTGTGCTGCACGCGACGGCCCGCCGCCGCCCACGACGCGGCTGAGGGCGCCCGGGTGCAGTCGAGGACTGAAGCTGACGGGCGCCCGGGTGCAGTCAAGGAGTGAGGCTGACGGGCGCCGGGGTCCGGGCTACGGGTGAAGGGGCAAGGGCCCCGCGGACCGGAAGGCGGTCTGCGGGGCCCCGATGCGATCGACGCCCGGACACGGCCTTGGCGCCGAGTCGGGCGGCTGCTCCCCACGCAGGCCGCTTCGCCCGGATACGGTCGGCTCCGGGCGTCCCCGGAGCCGACCGCCCTTGGGGTGACCGGGCTGCTGTCCCCTGCCGACCGGTCACGCACGCTGGGGCGCGGTCCCACGGCGTACCTGCGGTACGCCACACGCTCCAGCGGAGCCACGCGTGGTTTCCTTCCAAAGCCGCCCCTGGCTGGCACGGACACCGGGACCAACGAAGCCGCGACGGACCCGGTCACGCGCCGTACGGGTGAGAGTCCGCCCGAACTGGGATACGGCCCCGACCCCCTGCCGCGGGATGTCAGGCCCGGCCCCGGCAGAGTTCCAGCAGCGTCATGGCGAGGGGGGTGCCGGGCTTGCCGAGCGCGTCCCGGTACCGGCCGAGGATCTCCATCTCGCGGGAGAGGTTGATCCGGCGACCGCCGGAGGTGATCCGGGCCTCCTGGATCACCGTGGAGACGGCCATCCGTTCCTGGACGAGCCCGATGATCCGGTCGTCGAGGGTGTCGATGCGCGACCTCGCGTCGCCGATCAGCGCGGCGGCGTCGTCGGTGTGCGCGCCGGTCTTCTCGGTGGCGGTCTCCGCGGGGGCAGGCTTCGGGACGGCGGTCTTCGGGACGGCGGTCTTCGCGGGGGCGGTGCTGGTCATGGTGGTGACTCCTCGTGGGCCGCGGCCCCCGGAACCGACCGGCCCGGAACGACGAGGCGCCCCGGGCCTTTCGGCCCGGGGCGCCTGGAATGTCGCTTGTCAGTGGATCAAGCAGCACGACCATGGCAGCCGGCGGGCCGGGTGCCATAGGTAAAGACGAAGGTCGTGTGCTGACGCATGACCTCAGTATGGCCCCGCCCGGTCGGGGCAGCCAACGCGGGCCGGATGCTGAGACACCCCGCACCCCGGGCCCGCACCCCCCACGCCCCGCACCCCCCACGCCCCGCACCCCCCACGCCCCGCACCCCCACGCCCCGCACCCCCACGCCCCGCACCCCCGACCGGGCAGGGATCCCCGACGCCTCCGTACCCCCGACCGGCCGGGGATGCCGGACGCCTCCGCACCCCCGGCCGGGCAGGGACGACGGACGCCTCCGCCACCCCGGTAGAATCGACAAAACCGACCCCCTTTTTCACCGCCGGAAGGCCGCCCCGTGCCAGCAGCACCCCCCGCCGCCCCCGACATCGCGACCGACGTGGTCCTCGTTGTCGACTTCGGCGCGCAGTACGCCCAGCTCATCGCCCGACGCGTCCGTGAGGCCCGGGTCTACAGCGAGATCGTCCCGTCCACGATGCCCGTGGCCGAGATGCTGGCCAAGAACCCCCGGGCGATCATCCTGTCCGGCGGCCCTTCGTCGGTGTACGCGGAGGGCGCGCCCTCTCTCGACCGTTCGCTGTTCGAGGCCGGGGTTCCGGTCTTCGGCATGTGCTACGGCTTCCAGCTGATGGCCACGACGCTCGGCGGAACCGTCGACGACAACGGTGCCCGTGAGTACGGCCGCACCCCGCTCGCCGTCTCCAAGACCGGCTCCACGCTCTTCGAGGGCACCCCCGCCGAGCAGTCGGTCTGGATGTCGCACGGCGACGCCTGCTCCGCCGCCCCCGAGGGCTTCACCGTCACCGCGTCCACGGACGTCGTACCGGTCGCCGCCTTCGAGAACGACGAGAAGAAGCTCTACGGCGTCCAGTACCACCCCGAGGTCCTGCACTCCACGCACGGCCAGCAGGTCCTGGAACACTTCCTCTACCGCGGCGCCGGCATCGAGCCGACCTGGACCACGACCAATGTGGTCGAGGAGCAGATCGCGCTGATCCGCGAGCAGGTCGGCACCAAGCGCGCCATCTGCGGCCTGTCCGGCGGCGTGGACTCCGCGGTCGCCGCAGCCCTCGTACAGAAGGCCATCGGCTCCCAGCTGACCTGCGTGTACGTCGACCACGGCCTGATGCGCAAGGGCGAGAGCGAGCAGGTCGAGAAGGACTTCGTGGCCTCCACCGGCGTCCAGCTGAAGGTCGTCGACGCCGAGGAGCGGTTCCTGGAGGCGCTGGCCGGGGTGTCCGACCCCGAGCAGAAGCGCAAGATCATCGGCCGTGAGTTCATCCGCGTCTTCGAGCAGGCCCAGGCCGAGATCGTCGCCGAGGGTGCCGCCGATGGCGAGGAGGTCGCCTTCCTCGTTCAGGGCACGCTCTACCCGGACGTCGTCGAGTCGGGCGGCGGCACCGGCACCGCCAACATCAAGTCGCACCACAACGTCGGCGGTCTCCCCGACGACATCGAGTTCCAGCTCGTCGAGCCGCTGCGCCAGCTGTTCAAGGACGAGGTCCGGATGGTCGGCCAGGAGCTCGGCCTGCCGGACGAGATCGTCCAGCGCCAGCCCTTCCCCGGCCCCGGCCTCGGTATCCGCATCGTCGGCGAGGTCACCAAGGAGCGGCTCGACCTGCTCCGCGACGCCGACGCCATTGCCCGCGAGGAGCTGACGGCGGCGGGTCTGGACCGCGACATCTGGCAGTGCCCGGTGGTCCTGCTCGCAGACGTCCGCTCGGTCGGCGTCCAGGGCGACGGCCGGACCTACGGCCACCCGATCGTGCTGCGCCCGGTCTCCTCCGAGGACGCCATGACGGCCGACTGGTCGCGTCTGCCGTACGAGACGCTCGCCAAAATCTCGACCCGCATCACCAACGAGGTCGCCGACGTCAACCGGGTCGTGCTCGACGTGACGAGCAAGCCCCCGGGGACCATCGAGTGGGAGTGACCGCCTGGGCGGTCCCTGCCTGAACCCCGTTCGACGCCGATGCCGTCGCTCATCCCCCCGAGCGGCGGCATCGGTGCGTCCCGCCCCGGATCCCCGTCCGGCCCCTTCCCGAGCCTCTGCCCGCGCCCGGCCCCCCACCCCCGGACCCGCTGGACCCCTCCCGCGCCCGGCCCCTTCCCGGATCCCGCCCCCCGTGGCGGAATCGAGGCCCGATGCCTCTGGTCACCTGCGGCGACCGGCGGTAACTTCCGACCCCGTACGCCCTGGGATCCCGAGGAGTCGCCATGCCCGAGCCCACACCCGTACCCGTGGACCAGCTCCACTTCGCGATGCCGCCCGTCCACGACGCGCTGGAGGACGAGCGCGCACACCGCAAGGAACGGCTGGCCGGGGCGCTCCGGCTGTTCGGGGAGTACGGGTACGAGGACGGCGTCTCCGGTCACATCACGGCGCGGGATCCGGAATTCACCCACTGCTTCTGGGTCAACCCCTTCGGCGCCCCGTTCGACGGCCTCGCGCCCGACGACCTGATCCTGGTCAACGGGGAGGGGCAGGTCGTCGAGGGGCGCCACCACGTCAATCAGGCGGCGTTCGCCGTTCACGCGCAGGTGCACCGGGCCCGCCCGGACGTCGTCGCCGTCGCGCACACCCACTCCGTGCACGGGCGGGCCCTGTCCGCGCTCGGCGAGCTCATCGAACCGATCACCCAGGAATCCTGCGCCTTCTACGAGGACCACGTCCTGTACGACGCCTACACCGGAGTCGTCGTGGACGAGGAGGAGGGCCGCAGGATCGCCGCCGCGCTGGGCGGTCACAAGGCGATCGTGCTGCGCAACCACGGGCTGCTGACCGTCGGCGACACGGTGGACGCGGCCGCCTGGTGGTTCATCGCCCTGGAACGCTCCTGCCAGGTGCAGCTGGCCGCACGCGCGGCCGGAAAGCCCGTGCTGATCACCCACCGGGACGCGGTCGCCACCCGCGACCAACTCGGCGGCGACCTCGTGGCCTGGATCAACTACCAGCCACTGTGGCGCCGGATCAGTCGCACATTCTGACGATACGCGCCGACGGGCCGACCCGATGCGGGCCCGTGCCCTTCCGTACGGCACAATTCGCAGCAATCACAGTCGAGTTGGCTGTACCGGGGCTGGAAAGGGCGGCGTTCTCCGTGGCGTTGGACGAGGCGAGGACGAGCAGTACGCACGGTGGCGGCTGCACGTGTGGCGACTGCCCGCACGGGGCGCGCGAAGGCCACCGGCGTGCGGTGGCCGCCTTCCTGACCAAGCGGGACGAACTCGCCGCGGGTCAGGGACTGCCGCCCGGGGTCGCCCGGTCCGCCTCCGCGACCCGCCAGTGGGTCTCGGACGAGCTGACCGAGTCCGCCAGGACCGTCGCCGAACGGGGCCGGGAGGCGGGCGACGCCTGGCTGTACCGGGTGTGGCGGCGCACCCTGATCGCGGTGTGGGGAAGCGTCGCCGTGCTCGTCGTCGCCGAGTCCGCCACCGCCATCGGCGCGGGCTGGACCAACGCCCGCACGGCCGGACTGCTCGCCGGAGCCGTCACCGCGGCCCTCCTCACCTGCGCCGCCCATGTCCACCGGGCCCGCGGTGGCCTCCTCGCCCCGGTGATCGGCGAGGACAACCGGCTCTCCACCTCTCGGGCCGTCGCCGCGTCCTGGGTGCTCCTGTCGGTCTTCTCCGTACTCGTGCTGGCGCTCCAGCTGGCGGGCGCCTCCGGTCACGCGGAGCGCGACGAACTGATCGAGGGGCTGGACCTGGCCAGGGGCGCCGGGGTGGTGACCGTGCTGGCGCTGGTGTGCGCCGTCGCCGTCGTCGTACGCCGGGTGGTGACCGTACGGGCCCTGTCCGGGCGGCTGCAGAAGCTGCGCGCCGACCGGCCGCGCGCCGCCGATCTGCTCACCGACGACTCCGGGCGGGGCAGCTTCACGGACGTGCAGTACGTGCTGGTGAGCACCGTCGCCGTGCTGTTCGCCGCGGTCCGCCTCGCCCGCAGGCCCGAGCAACTGCCCGACCTGCCCTGGGGCCTGGCACTGCTGGTCACCGTCTCGGCGCTCGCCTACTTCGCCGGGAAGTACGCGGAGGGCGGCCGTCCCGTGGTGCTCTCGGTGGTCCGGGCCAGGGAGGCAGGGGACCTGGACGCGTCGATCCGTACCGGCGACGACATCGAGATCCGCGGTGCGGGGTTCGTGCCGCCCGGAGCCGGGGCACCGGACCGGCTGTCCCGCATGGTCGTCCGGATCGGCCGGGTCCATGTGCACGTCCCGCTCGTCCCGGTCTCCGGCGGCTTCGCCAACCCGACCGACAGCGTGCTGACCGTGCCGGTGCCGGTGGAGGTGGAACCCGGCCTGGTGGAGGTGCAGGTCGTGACCGCTGCCGGGGTGGAGACCAACCGGGTCGAGATCGATGTGACGGACTGACCGCCACACCCCTGCCCGGCAATGGGGTGGTGGCCACGGCCGACCGGACGCCCCACCGAGTGCGCGGCGCGTGCAGCACGTACGTATGGTCTGTTGACGGGTCTACGGAAGGCGGTGCAGCCACATGCAGGGTTTCAGCACGAACGTACGCGGTCTGGGCGATACGCACGTACGCGGTCTGGGCGAGTCGAGGGGACTCAAGGAGCTGGCACGGGAGCACGCCCTGCTGCCGCTGCGGATCTTCCTCGGCATCACCTTCGTCTACGCCGGGATCGACAAGCTGACGGACAGTGCCTTCTTCCGCGCGAGCGGTGCCGGGTCCATCGGCGAGACGATGCACGCGGTACGCGACTCGTCCGCGCTCCCGGCCCTCGTCGACCTCGCACTGAAGAACCCCGGCGGTTTCGGGTACGCCATCGCCCTCGGTGAACTCGCCGTCGGCATCGGCACCCTCATCGGGCTGTGGGGGCGCCTGGCCGCGCTGGGCGGGGCACTGATCTCGCTGAGCCTGTGGCTGACGATGAGCTGGCAGGCCACCCCGTACTACCTGGGCAACGACCTGGCCTACCTCATCGCCTGGCTGCCGCTGCTGCTCGGCGGGGCCGCGGCGTTCTCCGTCGACGCCCTTCTCGCGTCACGACGGCGACGGATCGCGTAGTTCACCCAGGCCGCGGTGGCGGCCAGCCAGAGGCCGCCGAAGAAGAGCGGGAAGAAGAAGACCCACGGGGCCTCCCAGGCCCCGGCGGCATCCGCCGCGTATCCCGCCGCCAGAGCGAGCATGACCACACCCGCCACCGCCCGCCCGGGACGCATCTCATGACGCAGCACGGGTGACCTCCACCTGTCCGATGCCGACTTCGAGAGTGAGCTCGACCGTGCCGGCCGGTTTGCTGCCCGGCGCCGGCGGAAGCGTCGTGCGCTCCCGCTGCGACGGACTGACGTCCACATCGCGCGCCGAGCCGGCCGGCGCCCCGCTCGGTGTGCTGACCGGCAGCGTGATGTCGCCCAGGCCCGCCCGCGCGTCCACCGTCACCGTGACGGCCTTCGGTACGACGACGACCACGCGGCCCGCCGCGACCTTCACCCCGGTACGGACGGTGTCGCCCCGGGGGACCGTGATCCCGGTGAGGTCCAGCCGTGCCACTCCGGAGCCCAGTGCGTAGTGCGGCCGGACCGCCGCCACCGAGGCCGGCCGCCAGCCCTCGCGCACCCATTGGGTGGTGATGTCCTTCGGCAGCGCGGACGCACCCGCCAGCAGGGCCGCCGTGATCACCGACAGCATGACCGTGCCGAAGCCGGTCCGGCCGACGAACGCGCTGACCAGCATCCCGAGCCCGAACACCGCGAGCGCGCCGGCCAGCCCGATCTGCAGACTCGTGCCGAACGGCTGGGAGTCCCAGCTCAGCCCCGTGCCCAGACCGCCCGCGATCAGCGCGAACAGGAACACGAGACCGCCGATCGAGACCGGGCCCCTGGTTCCGGCCTCCTGCCGGGGCGCGCGGAACGGGTCCTGGGGCGTCGCTCCCCGGGGCCGGGCCGCCGGGCCGCCGGGCATCGCGTCGGCCGGACCCCACAGATAGCCCGGGCCCACGGGCCCCGAGGTGCCGTCCTTGACGATCGGATCGCGCCACCACGACGGGGTGCCCGGCGTCGGCGGGGCCTTCACCTCGGGCGGCGCGTCAGTGGCGGCCTGCGCGGCGGACGGACGCAGCGGATCCTCGGGCGCCGCCGTCCTGCGGTTCTGCGTCCAGACGGCGAAGCCGACGACCGCGAGCGACAGCATCGCGGAGAACGCCAGCATGCCACCGTTGCCCAGCATGGAGAGGAACAGGCCGCAGCCGATCAGCGCGAGCAGCACCGCGATCAGCGGCGCCCCCTCGACACGGCCGGACAGCAGCCTGCGCGCCTCGTTCTCGTCCTCGCCGTCCAGCGGGATCAGAAGCCAGGCGAAGCCGTAGAAGATCAGCCCGATGCCGCCGGTGACGGACAGCACACCGAGCACGATCCGGAAGATCACCGGATCGACGTCGCAGTACCGGCCGAGCCCGCCGCACACACCGGCCACGACCTTGTGCTGCGGGCTGCGCCGCAGCTGCGGTCCCGGCCCGGGGGACGGCGCGACACCGGGGGAGGCGTCCTGGGGAACGGTCATGGCTCCATGGTGACGGGCCGCCCGCCCGTCCGGGACCGGCGCCGACCCTGGACGATCCCTGATATTGCCCCGGCGGCCCCCTGGGGGAGGCACGGCGGCACGCCCGCACGGCGCCGACGGCTCGTGGGGAGAGCGCGCCGGGCGCCGACAGCTTGCGGGGAGAGCGCGCCGCGTACGGATCCCGGCGGCTGGTGGGGCGGGCGGGGCGGGGCTCTGCCCGGGGTCAGGGTTCTGTCGGGGGCGGACCCTGATGCCGTGGCGCGTACGGACATGTGACGATCGGGTCATGCCAGCCGCCACGTCCCGAGCCGCCAGCTCCCTCAGCGCCGACCCGGAGGAGCCGCCGCTGCGCAAGCTGTACCGCAGTGCCGACGGACGGCTGCTCGGCGGCGTCGCTCGCGGACTCGCCGGACATATCGGGCTGCCGGTCGCCTGGGTGAGGTTCGTCTTCCTCGGGCTGTTCTTCGCGGACGGGCTCGGTGCGCTGCTCTACGCCGTGTTCTGGATCGTCGTCCCGCTCGGTGTCGGTGGTGTGGAGGCGCCGCGCTCGCTCTTCGAGACCGCACCGGACGGCAGACGCAGACTCCGCAAACCGGACAAGGGGCAGGTCTTCGCCCTTGTCGCACTGTTCGTCGGCGCGCTCATCTTCGTCGGCAACGTCGACATGGGCGGCGAGGCCGACCGCTACATCTGGCCCGTGCTGCTGATCGGAGCCGGTTCCGTACTGGTGTGGCGGCAGGCCGACAACGCCCGGCGTGCCCGCTGGATGGAGATCGGCAGCCGCCGCCGGGTCCTGCATCTCGCCCGGGGGCTCGCCGGGGTCGCCCTGGTCGGCCTGGGGCTGGCCGTCTTCCTGGTCGTCCGCGGCTCCGCGGCCCAGTTCGGCAACGTCCTGACCGCCGCGATCGCCGTGCTCACCGGCATCGCGCTGCTGGCCGGCCCCTACCTCGTCCGCATGACCCAGGACCTCTCCGAGGAACGCCTGATGCGGATCAGAGCCCAGGAGCGCGCCGAGGTCGCCGCCCACGTCCATGACTCGGTGCTGCACACCCTCACCCTGATCCAGCGCAACGCGGAGGACGTCGGCGAGGTCCGCAGACTGGCCCGCGCCCAGGAGCGCGAACTGCGCAACTGGCTGTACAACCCCGAGGGCACCGGCAAGGACGAGGACGACGAACCGGAGAGCCTCGCCGAGGCGGTCAAGCGCGCCGCCGCCGAGGTCGAGGACAAGCACGGCGTCCCGCTGGAGGTCGTCGTCGTCGGCGACTGCCCGCTGGACGAGAAGCTGGTCGCGCAGATGCAGGCCGCACGCGAGGCGATGGTCAACGCCGCCAAGTACGGTGGCGAGGGCGGCGCCGTGCAGGTCTACGCGGAGGTCGAGGGCCGCACGGTCTTCGTCTCGGTGCGTGACCGGGGTCCGGGATTCGATCCGGATTCCGTACCGGCGGACAGAATGGGCGTACGAGAATCAATCATCGGCCGGATGCAGCGCAACGGCGGTACGGCGCGGCTGCGTTCGGTGCCCGGCGGGGGCACGGAAGTCGAGCTGGAGATGGAGAGGGCGAACGATGACGGAGACCACTGAGCCGACCGGAGGCCCGGAGCGCCGGGTGCGGGTCGTGCTCGTCGACGACCACCGGATGTTCCGCACGGGCGTGCAGGCCGAGATCGGCCGCACCGAGGAGACGGGCGTCGAGGTGGTCGGCGAGGCCGCCGACGTCGACCAGGCGGTCACCGTCATCACGGCGACCCGCCCCGAGGTCGTCCTCCTCGACGTCCACCTGCCCGGCGGCGGCGGCGTCGAGGTGCTGCGCCGCTGCTCCCCGCTGATGGGTGCCGTGGAGAACCCGGTCCGGTTCCTGGCGCTGTCCGTCTCGGACGCCGCCGAGGACGTCATCGGCGTCATCCGGGGCGGCGCCCGCGGCTACGTCACGAAGACCATCACCGGGAGCGACCTGGTCGACTCGGTCTTCCGGGTCCAGGACGGCGACGCGGTGTTCTCGCCGCGGCTGGCCGGCTTCGTCCTCGACGCGTTCGCCTCCACGGACGCGCCGCCGGTCGACGAGGACCTGGACCGCCTGACGCAGCGCGAGCGCGAGGTGCTGCGGCTGATCGCCCGCGGCTACGCGTACAAGGAGATCGCCAAGCAGCTGTTCATCTCGGTGAAGACGGTCGAGTCGCATGTCTCGGCGGTGCTGCGGAAGCTGCAGCTCTCCAACCGGCACGAGCTGACCCGGTGGGCGACGGCGCGACGGCTGGTCTGAACCGGTCGGATCGATGGGTGTGTCCCGGCCGGCGAGCGGGGGCGAACGACGCACGTGCCGACGGTCGGGAGGGATCAGCCGAGCGAGATGTTCAGCTTCTCGTCGACCCGGCGGTAGCCGATGGCCGCGTAGATCCGTTCCACCGCCGCGTCGCCCGGCTCCAGCCACACCACCCGGCAGCCCCGCGCGAAGGCGGTCGCGGTCAGGTGGGCGCTGAGCGCGGCGCCGATGCCGCGGCGGCGGAAGGCGGAGGCGACGGCGAGTCCGGCCAGTTCGGTGAGGCCGTCGACCGGGACGGAGCAGCCGCCCGCGCCCGCCGGGACTCCGTCCACCGTGGCGAGGGCCGCGACCCCGCCGCCCTCGACCGCCGCGCGCAGCCAGGCCGCCTCGCCGCCCTCGGGTTCGCCGGTCCCGCCGTATCCGTGGTGCTGGACGAGCGCCGCGGCGTCGAACTCGGCGTCGGTGGCCGGTTCGGCGATCGCGAGGGAGTCCACCGGTTTCGGCGGCAGTAGGTCGCCCGGCGCGCAGGCCAGGATCGGGGCCCGGTTCTCGACGGTGAACCCGGCGGCGAGCAGCGCGGGTTCGACGGCGGGCGCCCAGCCGGGCAGGAACTCCAGCCGCGGCAGCCTCCCGTGCTCGCGGAACACCGCGATCAGGGCGTCGACGTCCTCGGCCGTCGGCTCCGCGTCCTGGTCGGGTATCGCGTAATTGGCGTACTTGATTGACCAGTTCGGGTTGTACCGGACGGTGAAGGGCCCGACCCGGAGATGGTCGGGGGAGCGCAGGGCGAGCGTACGGGCGTGGGTCTGGACATCAGCGTCCATGGGCATGTGCGGTGGTCCTCCGGTCGCTTGACGCGAGGGCGGGTCTGGTCCGATGCGGGCTCGTCCGACGCCGGGTCGGTCCGACGCCGGGCCCGTCCGGTGGCGGCTGGTCCGGTGACGGTCCGTCCGGTGGTGACGGGTCCGGTGGTGGCCGGTCCGGCGCCGGGTCGGTGCGCATCGGCGTCGGGAGCCTATGCCACCCGGGTCGCCCCGGCGAGGGGCATCTGGTCGATCGGCGCGATCCGGACCGGTGCTCCCGGGCGCGGGGCGTGGATCATCTGACCGTTGCCGATGTAGAGCCCGACGTGGCTGAGGCCGGAGTAGAAGAACACCAGGTCGCCCGGGGCGAGCTCGGAGCGTGACACGCGCCGGCCGGCATTGATCTGGGTGTACGTGGTCCGGGGCAGTGAGACACCGGCGGAGCGCCAGGCGGCCTGGGTGAGCCCGGAGCAGTCGAACGCGGACGGTCCGGTGGCACCCCAGACATAGGGCTTGCCGAGAGCCCCGTAGGCGAACGCGATGGCCGCGGCGGCGCGGCCACTCGGTGCCTGGACGGGGCCGCGTGCGATGCCGCGGTCCGCACGACCGGCGGCGCGCGCACTGTCCGCGTCGTCGTAGGCGGCGCGTTCGGCGGGGGACAGCGTGGCCAGGAGCCGCTGCGCGTCGGCCAGTTTGGTCCTGATCGTGGCCTTGTGCTTCTTCAGCTCGGCCTGGCGTGCGGCCAGTGCGGCCAGCTCTCCCTTGGCCTGCGAGCGCAGTTGGGCGATCCGGGCGACGTGCCGCTCCACCCCGTCGACCTCGGTGGCCCGGCGGTCGCCGATCCGGTCCAGGTAGGAGGCGCGCTCCAGATACTGGTCGGGGTCGGAGGAGAGCGCCAGCTGTACGGAAGGGTTGATGCTGCCGGTGCGGTACTGCGCGGCGGCGAGCGAGCCCAGGGCGTTGCGCGCGGCGTTGAGGCGCTCGGTCCGGCGGGCGGCCTCGTCGCGCAGGGCGTCGACGGCCTCGGCGGCGGCGGTCGCCTTCACCTTCGCGCCGTTGTACTGCTCGGTGGCGACTTCCGCGGCCTGGTACAGCCGGTCCACCTCGGCCCTGACCTGGGCCGGGGTGCGCTGGGGATCGGCGTGCGCGGAGCTTGGCAGAGCGGCAGCTGTGGCGGCCCCGGCGAAGGCGAGGGTGGCTGCGGTGCGGGCAGCAGAGCCGATGTACGGGCGCTGCTTGGGTTTCCGGTGCGCTGCCACGAGGGCGTGCGTCCTTCCTGGCGACTGCCCGTCGGGGACTACCGGCGGGCCCGCCGGAGGCCCGGGGCAGGCCGCCAACAGGGGGAGCGGCCCGCCGCCGGATCTCTCGGCGGGGTGACCGGGATGCCGTCCGGGTGCGGAGCGGCGGTGAAGCCGGTCACCTGGTCAGGACGCTAAGCCCGGGGCCAGGGGAAGAGTCGTAATGACGCCTATTGTCCGAAGTTGGCGCGGCCTTGTCGCAGATTGATCGGAAAAATTGCACCAGAGTCAGGCAATTGGTGCAGACGCGAGTGAAGTGCCAGGAAGTCGCACCCGCCCGTGGGATGGTGATATGGCCGGGGCTAGGCTGCGGACCCATGGACGTACTCATCAATGTCTTCGTCGCGCTGCACATCATCGGTATCGCCTGCCTGCTGGGCGGCTTCCTGACCCAGATGAAGGCGATGGGCGCGGGCACGGCCCGGTTCGTCCCGGCGATGCTGCACGGCGCGCTGACGATGCTGGTGACCGGTGTCGCGCTGGTCGGGCTGAACCAGGCCGACGATCATCAGGTGAACAACATCAAGATCGGCATCAAGCTGCTGTTCCTGGTCGTGATCCTCGCGCTCGTCTACATCAAGCGGGACGAGGAGAAGGTCGACAAGGGGGCCTTCGCGGCGGTGGGCGGGCTGACGCTCGTCAACATCTTCATCGCCACGCTCTGGACCTGAGCCCGGCCCGCGTCGTCCTTCCGGGCGCTCTGGATCCTGCCCGGACGTCGGCTCTTGACCGGGTCTTGAGTCCCTGCCCGGGCGTCGGCCCTCGACCGGGCCGTGGGCCCTTCCTGGACCTCGGCCCTTGCCCGGACTTCGGCCGTCGCCCGGACTTCGGCTCCCGCCCGGACTTCGGGCCCCGCCCGGACCTCGGGCCCGGACAGGGATCGCCCCGAGGTCCGTAGAAGGACAAGGGCAGAGGTGCTCCGCGTGCTACGCCGGGCGCACGCTGCCGTAGATCGGCATGTAGTAGATCGACTCCTCGCGCACATTCGCCCCCGGCTTCGGTGCGTGGATCATCATCCCGTCACCCTTGTAGATGCCGACGTGGCTGATGTCGTCGTAGAAGAAGACGAGGTCGCCCGGCTGGAGATCGGCCGTCGCGATCCGGGTACCTATCTCCACCTGGTCCCAGGTGGTGCGCGGGATGTCGACGCCGGCGGCCTTCCATGCCGCCTGGGTGAGCCCGGAGCAGTCGTACGAGGACGGGCCCGTCGCACCCCATACGTACGGCTTGCCGATCTGGGCCGCGGCGAAGGCGAGGGCCTTCTCCGCCTTGGTGGTGGCGCTGCTGTCCGCACCGGTTCCGGTGCCGCTGCCGGAGCCCGCCTCCTTCGCGGCCTCCGCCGCCTTGCGCTCCGCCTCGGCCTTGGCGGCGGCCTGCTGCTTGGCGAGCTCCGCCGCCTTGCGCTTGGCCTCCTCCTCCTTCTTGCGCTCCAGCGCCGCGAGCCGTGCCTTCTCCTCGGCGGTGAGCTTCGACAGCAGCGTGCGCGCCTCGCCCAGCTTCTGCTGGACGTTCTCCTTGCTGGTGCGCAGCGTGCTCTGCGCCGTGGTCAGCGTCTCCAGGCTCCGTACCGCCTCGGCGCGCTTCTTCGACGTCTCGACCTGCTCCGTACGGAAGTCCGAGACCGCCTTCTGCTGCTGATCGGTCATCCGGTTCATCAGCTGCTTCTGGTCGAAGTACGACTGCGGGTCGTCGGCCAGGAAGAAGGTGGCGGTCGGCGCGATGGAGCCGGTGCGGTACTGGGCGGCGGCGTAGGCGCCGAGCGTCCTGCGGGCCTCGTTGAGCTTGTCGGCGCGCTTCGCCACCTCCTCCAGCAGGCCGTCGACCTTGGCGCGCTGGGTGGCGGAGGCTTCCTTCGCCCGGTTGTACTGCTGGGTCGCGGTGCCCGCCTGCCGGTAGAGGTCGTCGACCTTCTTCTGGACGTCCTCGACGCTGGGCTTCGGAGCGGGGGCGGCTGTGGCGCTCTGCGTGGAGAGCAGGGTCACGGTCGCCAGTGCGGCCGTCGTGAGGCCGACAGCCGGTGTGGTGGTGCGCACGCGGGTGCGCGGTTTGCGATGCGACGCCAAGGCCGGCATCTCCTTCCGTGGCGCGCCTACCGGGTTAGCTGTCGGGTTCGGGCGGAACGGAAGGCTGCCCTACGGTCCGAGTGGGGGACATGGACCGATTCACCCCGGTGCTGCGTATGGGTCCCCGGTTCCGAACTCCTCTGAGGGCAGCCCGGATTCGGCGCGGGTGTCCGCTCGGCGTGGTTCGCCTCAGGGGGTACGGACCACCCGGTCGAGCACGCTAGCCAACCCGTGGGGCCGCTGTGAAGGTCGATGTTCGATATGCCCGATACATTTTCGTGACCTGGGTGCGGTGGGGCGGCCAGGGCGGACGGCAGCCCGGAATCCCTCACCCGGTGTGGAGATCCGCTCTCTTTGCGTGCCCGTCTGCGGGGTGCGGTTCGCCATGCGGCCCTCGCGTGTCGGTGCGGCGGCCTAGACTCGACAAGCGATGAGCAGCCTCTTTGACGACAGCTTCCTGGCCGGCCTCCAGCACACGGAGGAAGGGCCCCCGCCGCCCCCCGAGGACTCCGCACCCGAAGAGGTGCCGGAGGACCTCTTCGCGGGCGTGTTCGACGGGCCCCCACCGCCCAGGGACGCGTACTACCGCGACGGCGCGCACCGCCCAGTGATCGACGCCGCGGCGCTGCTCGACGGGCTGAACACCGAGCAGCGCGCCGCCGTGGTGCACGCGGGCTCCCCGCTGCTCATCGTCGCCGGGGCGGGCTCCGGCAAGACCCGGGTGCTGACCCACCGGATCGCCCACCTCCTCGCCGAGCGCGGAGTGCACCCCGGCCAGATCCTGGCGATCACCTTCACCAACAAGGCCGCGGGCGAGATGAAGGAGCGCGTCGAACAGCTCGTCGG
This sequence comes from Streptomyces sp. NPDC058051, assembly GCF_042885475.1. Taxonomy (NCBI): domain Bacteria; kingdom Bacillati; phylum Actinomycetota; class Actinomycetes; order Kitasatosporales; family Streptomycetaceae; genus Streptomyces; species Streptomyces sp. NPDC058051. Next base: position 48,588 of record NZ_JBHVRW010000034.1, on the reverse strand, counting down.
ACCGCGGGCCAACGCCATGTGGGTCATGACCTTCCACAGCGCGTGCGTACGCATCCTGCGCCGTGAGTCGAAGAAGCTCGGCTTCACCTCGTCGTTCTCCATCTACGACGCCGCCGACTCCAAGCGGCTGATGGCCCTGGTCTGCCGCGATCTCGACCTCGACCCCAAGCGCTTCCCGCCGAAGTCCTTCACGGCCAAGGTCTCCAACCTGAAGAACGAGCTGATCGACGAGGAGACCTTCGCCGGCCAGGCTGCCGACGGTTTCGAGAAGACCCTCGCCCAGGCCTACGCGATGTACCAGTCCCGGCTGCGCGAGGCCAACGCACTCGACTTCGACGACATCATCATGACGACGGTCCACCTGCTCCAGGCGTTCCCCGACGTCGCCGAGCACTACCGCCGCCGCTTCCGGCACGTCCTGGTCGACGAGTACCAGGACACCAACCACGCCCAGTACACCCTCGTACGCGAACTGGTCGGCCCGGCCGGCGAGGGCGACGCCCCCGCCGAGCTGTGCGTCGTCGGTGACGCGGACCAGTCGATCTACGCCTTCCGAGGCGCGACCATCCGCAACATCCTCCAGTTCGAGGAGGACTACCCGAACGCGACCACGATCCTCCTGGAGCAGAACTACCGCTCCACGCAGACGATCCTGTCCGCCGCCAACGCGGTCATCGAGCGCAACGAGAGCCGCCGCCCCAAGAACCTCTGGACGAACGCCGGCACGGGCGCCCGGATCACCGGCTACGTCGCCGACACCGAGCACGACGAGGCACAGTTCGTCGCCGACGAGATCGACCGGCTGACCGACGCCGGTGACGCCAAGGCGGGCGACGTCGCGATCTTCTACCGGACGAACGCGCAGTCCCGTGTCTTCGAAGAGATCTTCATCCGCGTCGGCCTGCCCTACAAGGTCGTCGGCGGCGTGCGCTTCTACGAGCGCAAGGAGGTCCGGGACGTCCTGGCCTACCTCCGGGTCCTCGCCAACCCCGAGGACAGCGTCCCGCTGCGCCGCATCCTCAATGTGCCCAAGCGCGGCATCGGCGACCGCGCCGAGGCGATGATCGACGCGCTGTCCCTGCGCGAGAAGATCACCTTCCCGCAGGCGCTGCGCCGGGTCGACGAGGCGTACGGCATGGCGGCCCGGTCGGCCAACGCCGTCAAACGGTTCAACACGCTGATGGAGGAGCTGGGCACGATCGTCGAGTCCGGTGCGGGCCCGGCCGTGGTCCTGGAGGCCGTAATGGAGCGCACGGGCTACCTCGCCGAACTCCAGGCGTCCACCGACCCGCAGGACGAGACCCGCATCGAGAACCTTCAGGAACTCGCGGCCGTCGCCCTCGAATTCGAGCAGGAGCGGGGTGAGGCCGGCGAGGAGGGGGCGGGCACGCTCGCCGAGTTCCTGGAGAAGGTCGCCCTCGTCGCCGACTCCGACCAGATCCCCGACGAGGACGAGGACGGCTCCGGCGTCATCACGCTGATGACGCTGCACACCGCGAAGGGGCTCGAATTCCCGGTGGTCTTCCTGACCGGCATGGAGGACGGCGTCTTCCCACACATGCGGGCGCTCGGCCAGGTCAAGGAGCTGGAGGAGGAGCGGCGGCTCGCGTACGTGGGCATCACCCGGGCCCGCGAGCGCCTCTACCTGACCCGTGCGGCGATGCGCAGCGCGTGGGGCCAGCCTTCGTACAACCCGCCCTCGCGGTTCCTGGAGGAGATCCCGGACCAGCACCTGGAGTGGAAGCGGACCGGGCCGATGGCGGCCCCGGCCGGACCGACGTCGGGGATCACCTCGTCGCTGTCCTCGTCGCGTGCGCGCTCCGGCCCCTCGGGCTTCGCGACCCGGCGGACCTCGGACAAGCCGACGATCACGCTGGCCGTCGGAGACCGCGTCACACACGACCAGTTCGGGCTCGGCACGGTGACGGCGGTCGAGGGCGTCGGCGACCAGGCGAAGGCGACAGTCGACTTCGGGGACGAGCGTCCGAAGAAGCTGCTGCTGCGGTACGCGCCGGTCGAGAAGCTGTAGGTGACGCGGGTGGGACGGGCGACAAGGCGGTAGGCCTGTCGCCCGACGGTGGCGAGTAGGCGTCGGCCGGTAGCCGGTAGCCGGTAGCCGGTAGCCGGTAGCCGGTAGCCGGTAGGCGTTCGGTGGACTGGTCCAGACCGGGCGGCCGAGGACTGGGCAGCCGATCGGCCGGGGTGGCTCAGGTCGGGTCGACGCCGTGGCTGCGGAGCCAGGGAAGCGGATCTATTGCCGCGCCGCCACCGGGCCGTACCTCGAAGTGCATGTGCGGGCCGGTCGAGTTGCCGGAGTTGCCGGAGTACGCGATGACGTCGCCGGCCTTGACCGGACCCGAGCGGATCTTGGTGCTGCTGAGGTGGCAGTACCAGGTCTCGGTCCCGTCGGCCATGGTGACGATGGCCATGTTCCCGTAGGCGCTGTTCCACTGGGTGCGTACGGTGCCGTCGGTCGCGGCCATCACGGGTGTTCCGTACGAGACGGGGAAGTCGATGCCCGTGTGCACGGACATCCAGTTGACACCCGCCTGGCCGAAGTACGCGCTGAGGCCGTGCTGCGCGACCGGCACGACGAATTTGGGGCGCAGCGCCTCCTTGCGGGCGGCCTCTTCCTCCCGCTTCTTCTTCTCCGCTGCCTGCCGCTCCCTCAGGTCGATGCGCTCCTGGGTACGGCTGGCGCGGTCGGCGAAGTTCTCCGCGTCGGCGCTGAGGTTGGCGAGCTGGGTGTCCAGCTTGTTGTTGGCGGCGACCGGTTTGACGGAACCGGGATCGGCGGCGGCCACCGTGGTGCTGTCGTCCTTCGTGTCCTCGCCGCCCAGTCCGCTGACGGAGGCCGCGGCGATTCCGGCCACGCTCATCACACAGGCGGAAGGAACGGCGACGGTGAGGAGCGCGGAACGCTTCGCGGGCGAACGCCGCCGACTACGGCCGCCGCCGCTGCGGGTGGCGGGCCGGCTGACCGAACGCCGGGCACCGGGCACGGTGTCGGCCGTTCGGTCGTCGGACAGGTCGGCTGCGGCCTCGTGCCCGTCGCTGTGCCTGTCGCCGCCGTGACCGTCATCACCATGTCCGTCATCGCCGTGACCGTCATCGATGTGATCGATGTGATCGATGTGATCGATGTGTCCGGCGGCGCCGAAGTCCTGGGCGGTCTCCGAATCCGGCTCCGGCAGGCTGAACTCGGAGGTGGGCTGGGGCTCGTACGGATCGTAGGAGGCCTGATCGCCATAGGGCGCGTACGGCTGGTGCGCCTCGTGCGCCCCGTACACCTCTTGTGCCTCGAACGCCTCATCTGCCGCCGGTGCCTCGTGCAACGTCTGTGCGGCGTAAGCGGTTTGTGCGGCCTGCTGCTCGTGTTCGGGCGTGGCGCCGGTGTTCCAGGCGGTGGCGTCGTACGCACCGCTGTCGTACGTGGTCGTACCGGTCGGCGCCCACTGGCCGGTCTGGTACCAGCCGTTGGTGTCCCACTGGCCCGTGGCGTCCGTGCCACCCTGTGCCGGAATGTCGGCGAAGGTGCCGGTGGCGTCCGTGGTCGTTGCCGTGCCGTAGTCGGCGCTGGGGGTCCAGGTGGCCGTGGTGTCGTAGGTCGGGCCCGTGGCGTACTGCTGCTGGGGCTCCGCCGGGTACGCGGCGTAGGCGTCGTACGAGGTGGTGGTGTGTGCGCCCGTGTCCCACTGCGTGGCGTCGTACTGACCGCTGTACCCGGACTGGCCGGTGTCGTAGCCGCTGGCGTACGTGCCGTCGTAGCTGCCGGGGAGCGAGCCGAAGAGCGGGTCGCTGTCGAAGCTTCCGGTGGCTTGGCTGTCGTATCCGGCGTACCCGGCGTGGGGGTGCTGGTCGTTCACCAACTTCTCTCTCGCCTCGGCAGCAGGACCTGTGGTCTGGGATCGGGTGGTGAATCCCAGGGGGAAGCAGTGGCGCGACTGTACCCGGCGGTACGTGACGTCGACAATCTTCGGCAGGCTCGGACGGCTCAGGAAACGGGCAATCGGCCGTCTTTCGGCGGCCCGTCCACACAGCCTTGGCTCTATGTTCGAAATGCGTTCTATTCATACGGCGTCGGAACGGACGGCGGGGTTGAGCCCGAGGCCCCGCGCTCGGCGTTGTGCGTGTGTGCCGTCGCAGGGGCCGCACCGGCAGAGGGGAGAGCGCGTGTCACCGGAGCAGCAGTCCCATGACCTCGGTGCCTACGAGGCCCGGGTGCGCAACGGCTCGTGCTTTGTGTGTGCGTTCGTGGCGGGTGCCCCGGGCGCGGCGCATGTCACGGTGTACGAGGACGATCAGCACGTCGCCTTCCTCGACCGGTATCCGACAGTGCCGGGGAAGGTGCTCGTGGCCCCGAAGGCGCACATCGAGCACGCTGTTCGCGATCTGGACGAGCTTGCCTTCCTGCGGCTGATGTCGGTGGTCCGGAAGGTGGCACTGGCGATGGAGACGGTGGTGAAGCCCGAGCGCACGTATCTGCTGTCCCTCGGGAGTCAGCAGGGGAACGCACATCTTCATTGGCATATCGCCGGTCTCCCTGCGGGAACCCCGTACCGGCACCAGCAGTTCCACGCCTTGATGGCGGAGAACGGTGTGCTGTCCTTCACGGACGAGGAGGCTGTTGCCCTGGGGGAACGCTTGCGCACGGCGCTTTCTCAGGACTGACGGCTGACGTCTGATGGCCAACTGGTTCCCGTGGTTCCCGTGGTTCCTGAGTTTTCCGCTGTGCCTGAGGCTTTCGCCTCTTCGGCCATCGATGTGGGGGAGTCCAGCGCCTGCCGGACTGCGGCGGCGACGACCGGGTGCACCGGGAGTGCGAGATGGCCGATGCCGCTGACGCGTACGTTCAGCGCGTCGAGATCCGGATGGTCGATGCAGGCCGCCTCGGCCGGGACGATCACCCGGTCCAGGTCGCTCCAGAAGCTCACGAACCGGGTGCGGCAGCCGGGCGCCGGCCTGCGTAGTTCCTCGATCGGCGCGGAGCCCCTGCGCATCTGGCGCACGATGGGGTGCGCGTTCGCCGGAGGGGCGACGGCCGTGCCCCCGTGCGGTGTGCCGAGGGTGACCAGTGTGCGGACCTGCTGGTCACCACCCAGCCGCTGTACGTAGTAACGGGCGATCAGGCCGCCGAGACTGTGTCCGACGATGTCGACCTCATGGTGGCCGGTGCGCGCGCAGATCTCCTCGACGTGTCGCCCGAGCAGTTCCGCCGCCGTGCGGATGTCGCAGGTCAGCGGCGAGTAGTTGAGCGACTCAAGATGGTGCCGGCCGTGTCGGGCGAGGGAGCGGCGGAGGAGGACGAAGACCGAACGGTTGTCGATGAAGCCGTGCAGGAACACGACGGGCAGCCGCTCATCGCCCTCATCGGCGGAGGCGGACGTGCCGGCCGGGCTGGTGGAGGTGGGCGACGCGGTGCGGCGAACGGTGCGGGAAGCGGTGGTCGATGCGGCCGGGCGAGGGGTGGGCCGTCGTTCCCCGGTGATCCCGGTGATCCCGGTGATCCCGGTGATCCCTGTGGGGTAGAGGAGCACATGCCCGGCCAGTACCACCAGTTCGAGCGCGGTGGCTTTGAGTAGCGCGGATGACAGGCGCGTGCGGCACAGGCACGGCCCGCGTCGCAAGGGGCGAAGGAAACGCACGGCGTTCATGGCCGACCTCCTGCTTCGGCAGGCGGGGAGGCGGCTCCGGTCCCGGTATGCCCTCATGGGGCGCCGTTGCGGAGGTACGAGCGACTCGCCCGGCCGTCCGGCCGGGGTGCGACACCGATCGCAGGCCGTGCTCACGGGTGGTGACCGGCGGAGACCGGCCGACGCGCCCGATGTCGCAGGGGCCCGGCAGCCCGTACCACCGTGCCGCGCGGCTGGCGGCACGGTGGTACGGCGACCTTTGTCGCGGCTCCCCTGGCGGCCGGTCCCGCGCGGCAGGAGTGCTGCGTCAACGTGGGATCGGCGCTCGGTGAACATGTCCCACGTGTGATTTCCCCCTCCCCGTCCACCGCGAAACGGCGGGGTGCGGGATGCTGTCGATAACGTTCGTTCACATCCCCGGCCCTTCAGGCACGGGAGACGCATGTGGAGGCAGTGATGGGTGTGACCGGTCCGATCCGTGTGGTGGTGGCCAAGCCGGGCCTGGACGGCCATGATCGCGGGGCCAAGGTGATCGCACGGGCGCTCCGCGACGCCGGTATGGAGGTCATCTACACCGGCCTCCACCAGACGCCCGAGCAGATCGTGGACACCGCGATCCAGGAGGACGCCGACGCGATCGGCCTCTCGATCCTCTCCGGTGCGCACAACACGCTCTTCGCCAAGGTGATCGAGCTGCTGAAGGAGCGCGATGCGGAGGACATCAAGGTCTTCGGCGGCGGGATCATCCCGGAGGCGGACATCGCACCGCTGAAGGACCAGGGCGTCGCGGAGATCTTCACTCCGGGTGCGACAACGGCGTCGATCGTCGCCTGGGTCAACGCGAACGTCCGCCACCCCGCGGAAGCCTGACCCCTTCCTTCCCTCTCCCTCCCTCCCTCTCCCGCTTACCTTCCCTCGCATCGCGGGAGGCGGACGGCCTCGCCTGCCCGCAGGGCGGCGGTGCGCCGACGCGTCGGGTGTCGGGGCATGGGGCGTCGCAGCGCGGCGGCCAGCTGTCGGCTGCCGCGAGACGGTGGGAATCGGTCTGCGCCGGGCTGGCTGTCGCGAGACCGGCCTGGGCCGGGCCACCACCAGGCCGCCGCCGGGAGGGCGTCTGCGCGGGGCGGACTGCGTGTGCCGGACTGCGTGGGCGGGTCGGCACGGGACGCGATCGGCACGGTGGGGCCGAGGGCCGCTTGCGCCCATGGCCTCCTTTCGGGTTCCCACCGTGCGGTTCTCCTGGGCCCCCTTTCAGCTTCGCGTCAGCTCCGCGTCCATCGCGGCACGCAGCCGCAGCGTGGAAACCAGTCGCTGGAATGCCTCCGACCAGTAGCCGTTCGCGCCCGGTGAGGCGTTCTCCGGTTCGTCCGGCGTGGTGGTGAGGACCTCCAGGCGGTCCGCCTCGGCCGGGTTCAGGCAGCGCTCGGCGAGGCCCATGACGCCGCTGAAGCTCCAGGGGTAGCTGCCCGCGTCCCGGGCGATGTCCAGGGCATCGACGACTGAGCGGCCGAGCGGTTCGGCCCAGGGCGTCGGGCAGACTCCCAGCAGCTGAAAGGCCTCCGACAGCCCGTGCGCCGCGATGAAGCCGGCCACCCACGCGGCCCGTTCGGCTGCGGGAAGTACGGCGAGGAGCTTCGACCGTTCGGCGAGCGACGCCGTACCCGGGCCGTTCGAGGGTGGGACGGCCGGGGCGCCCAGCAGTGCGCGGGCCCACTGAGGATCCCGCTGCCGCACCGCCGCCCGGCACCATGCCGCGTGCAGTTCCTCGGCCCAGCCGTCGGCCACCGGCAGGCCGACGATCTCCTGCGCGCCGCGCCCGCCGAACCGTACCGGCCAGGTGGCGAGCGGGGCCGCCTCCACCAACTGGCCCAGCCACCAGGATCGTTCACCCCGTCCTGTCGGCGGCGCCGCCACCACGCCGTCACGCTCCATCGACGCATCGCATTCGTGCGGGGCCTCCACGGCGACGGTGGCCACGTCGCCCGAGAGGTCCGGGCTCACACAGGACAACGCGCGGGCCGCCATCCGTTCGGCGAACGCCGACTCGGGCAGCGCGGACAGCAGTTCGGCGGCTGTCGAGCGGACATTGCGACTGCGGTCGGAGAGCGCCTGCTCCAGGAAGCTCTCGTCGGTTCCGGACAGGCCCGTGCGCAGGGAGTCGAGGAACATCAGCCGGTCCTCGGCGCGCTCGGTGGTCCATGTGGTGGCGAGCAGGGTGAGTGCCTCGGAGGGATCGTGCGCGCGTACGGCGCCGAGCAGGGCGACGCGTTCGGCGAACAGGCCCTCCTCCCACAGCCGGGCGACCGCTTCCGGTTCGGTGACGTCGGGCAGCGACGAGCCGCCGGACGAGCCGCGCAGCGCGAACTTCCACTCGGGGTTCAGCCCGGCCAGCCACAGCCCGCGGGGTCCGGCGAAGGCCAGGGCCTGCGGTCGCAGATCCGTACGGGATCTGGCGGCGTCCAGCAGCGGAGGGAGCAGCGCGGCCGGGGCCCGGTAGCCCTGCTGGTTGGCGGTGGCCAGCCACTGCGGGATCAGCTCCGTGAGGTCGGGGGCCGTCCCCCGCCTGCCGCCCGAGCCGCCCGGTGCCGCTCGGTCCGCGAGCAGTTGGGCGAGCCTGCGCCGCGCTGCCGGGGGCAGCGCGGGCCGACGGTCGACGGGAGCGGGCTCCGGCCGGGCGGCAGCGGAGGCGGGCAGCAGTCCCGCTCGGCACCGCACGGTGTGGAGCGCCGCCGCGTCCAGCAGCGCGCCCGGTCCGCCGCCTCCCTCGGCCGGGCGCCGGTCGGTGCCGAGAAGCGCCGAGGTGACGAGTTGTTCCCAGGGTGTGGGTGTGGGTGCGGGTGTGGGTGTGGTGGTGCGAGGCATTGGTCCCCCTCCGAATCTCGGATGCGGCGTCAGACGAGCAGCACGGTCTCGGTCGTCGTATCGAAGCCGCCGATGCCGAAGCCGCCGATGCCGATGCCGATGCCGCCGATGTCGAAGCCGTCGGCATCGACTCCGCCGGCGCCCGAACGGGCTTCGACTCCGCCAGTACCGGAGCCTGCTTCGGCGCCGGTGGCTGTCTCCGTGTCGGTGGCCCAGGCCGCGAGTGGGTCGAACCCGCGGTGGCCGCATTCGCCGAAGACCGTGACCGGGGAGCCGCCCGAGAGAGCGACGAGCTTCCACAGCCCCGGCCGGGACAGTGCGGACGGGGCGACGGGCAGAGCCGTATCGCCGTCCGCGTCGACGAGCTGCCAGCCTTTTCCGGACGGCACGGGTATGACGTCGCGCAGGGTCACCGGCCAGGTGTCCAGCCAGGGGTCGTCCCGCAGGGCGTCCCCGTACGCGCCGAGCGCGGCGGCGGTCGTACTGCCCGGTGGTGGTGTACCGGCCGGTGACGGGACACCGAACCGTTCCCCCAGCTCCGCCCGCAGTTGTCCGGCGCCCGGGTGGGGAGTGATCTCGGCGTCGATCGTGACGCCGACCGGCAGCGCCAGCCCGGGGGAGCGCCCGGCGGCCCCGAAGGAGAGCAGCAGCGCTGTGCGGCCCGAACCCCTCCCGTACAGCCAGATACGCCGTGTGACGATCTTGCCGTCCGGCGAGTCGTACTGGGCGAGGACCAGCCAGTGGTCGCGGACCGGTGGGCCCTCGGCGGGGGCGGTCAGCCCCACGCGCGTACGGACCGTGGCGGCCAGCGGGTCCGGCAACCGGTCGATCCCCAGCCAGGCCCTGTCCAGCAGATGCAGCAGCGCACATTCCTCCAGCAGCCGCACCGGCCAGCCCGGCCCGGACGCCGGGATGGAGCCCAACTCCCTCACCCGCGCGGCCAGTCCGGGAGCCTGGGCGTCGACCATGCGAGCCGCCGTCTCCTCCCACAGCCCGTAGCCCGACTGATCGGCCACCGCCAGACCACCGCGCAACAGATCCGCCAGCCGCTGCTCCAGTTCCTGCGCACCGCCGGTGATCCGCTCGGCCCGGCGCTCCGCGCGCCGCCGGGCCGCCTCCGGGTCGGCCGGGCCCGCCGCCGGGACGCCGCCCGCCGCGCCGCTCTTCTCCCCCTTGTCCGCCGCGCGTCTGCGACGGCCCGTCAGCCACTCACCGGCCCAGTCCGGCACCTCGCCGGCGGACACGGCCGATTCGCCGGACGCCCAGACCAGCAACAGACCCAGCGCGTGCTTGCACGGGAACTTCCTGCTGGGACAACTGCATGTGTACGCGGGACCGGTGGTGTCGACCACCGTCTGATACGGCTTGCTTCCGCTTCCCTTGCACAGCCCCCACACCCCGCCCGCCCCGTCACACCCGCCGCTCGACCACGAACCGGCTGAACCGAGCTTGCTCCCCGCCTTGCGTGATGCCTCGTCAGGAGCCAGGGCCAGGACCTGCTCCACCGTCCAACGCACCGCCGGGTCGGCGGTCCGCGAGGATTCTCCCCCGTGAGATAGCAGCATGGGAACGACGGTAGAACGCACCACTGACAATCGCCCTGACCTGCTCTTTCGCTGTCGAGCAAGCCTCTTGACCTGACTTTCTCCTTGCGATTCGCTGCCAGGCAGCGACCTTTGGATCTGGGGGGACCGACCGATGAATCACACCATCCACAACACCCACAACACCCACAACATCCGTGACACCCGCCTCGTCCGGACTGTCGTCTCCGCAGCACTCGTTCTCGGTCTCGCGGCCGTCCTGGGTGCCTGCTCGGAGACCGTCGAGCAGGTGGACAAGGCCGTGGACGAGACGTACGAAGTCACCTACGAGGTCACGGGCACGAACGTCGACGAGATCCAGTTCCACGCGGGCGGGGGCAAGGCCATGGACCCGGAGACCGAGACGGTCACGTCCCCGACGTTGCCGTGGCGGAAGACCGTCACGCTGCGCGGAATCATGCCGCCCGCTGTCATGCCGGTCGTCCTGGACGAGGACCGGGCGGATGTCGCCTGCTCGATCACGCACGAGGGCAAGGTCATCAAGAAGGCCGAGGGCGAAGGGCTCATCACCGCGGGCGGGTGCGTCGCGGTCTCGCCGGTGGCCGGCTGAACTCTCCGCCCACAGCCGGTGGATCGGCCCTGGTCTGCGGCCCTGGTCTGCGGCCCTGGTCTGCGGCCCCGATCTGGGGACCTGACCTGCGGATCTGACTGCGGCCGGGCCGATTGTCAGTGGCATGGTGCACGGTGGGAACCACATCAGGTCGACCGATCTGGAGGGGGAGCCATGACCGTGTCCGAAACCGCCGCCGCTGGTGTGCAGGCCCTGCGACCGCATGCCGAGGACGCCTTCGCCCAGGAGCTGAAGGCCCTTGCCGCAGCCGACGACCGTCCACGGCCGGCACGTTGGCGGCTGTCCCCATGGGCTGTCGCCACCTACCTGCTCGGCGGCACCTTGTCCGACGGCACGGTGATCACGCCCAAGTACGTCGGACCGCGGCGACTCGTCGAGGTGGCCGTGACCACACTCGCCACCGACCGGGCCCTGCTGCTCCTCGGCGTTCCCGGCACGGCCAAGACCTGGGTCTCCGAGCACCTCGCGGCCGCCGTCAGTGGCGACTCGACGCTGCTCGTCCAGGGCACGGCGGGCACCCCGGAGGAAGCCGTCCGCTACGGCTGGAACTACGCGCAACTGCTCGCCCACGGGCCCAGCCGGGACGCCCTCGTGCCGAGCCCGCTCATGCGCGCCATGTCCGACGGCATGACCGCGCGGATCGAGGAACTCACCCGTATCCCCGCCGATGTGCAGGACTCACTGATCACGATCCTTTCGGAGAAGACGCTGCCCGTCCCCGAACTGGGCCAGGAGGTCCAGGCGGTCCGCGGTTTCAACGTCATCGCCACCGCCAACGACCGTGACCGCGGCGTCAACGAGCTGTCCAGCGCCCTGCGCCGACGGTTCAACACCGTGGTGCTGCCCCTGCCGGCCACCCCCGACGCAGAGGTCGACATCGTCTCCCGACGCGTCGACCAGATCGGGCGTTCGCTCGACCTCCCGGCCGCCCCCGACGGCCTGGCCGAGATCCGGCGCGTCGTCACCGTCTTCCGTGAACTGCGCGACGGTGTCACCACCGATGGCCGCACCAAGCTCAAGTCCCCCTCGGGGACGCTGTCGACGGCTGAGGCGATCTCCGTCGTGACCAACGGCCTGGCCCTGGCCGCGCACTTCGGCGACGGGGTGCTCCGCCCCGGTGACGTGGCGGCGGGCATCCTCGGCGCGGTCGTCCGCGATCCCGCGGCCGACCGCGTGGTCTGGCAGGAGTACCTGGAGACCGTGGTCCGGGAGCGGGACGGGTGGAAGGACTTCTACCGCGCCTGCCGCGAGGTATCCGCATGACCCGGGACGCGCGTCCTGCCGGACCGCTGCTGCTGGGGGTGCGGCACCACGGGCCGGGCTCCGCCCGAGCCGTCCGTGCCGCTCTGGAGGCCGCCCGTCCGCAGGCGGTGCTCGTCGAGGGACCTCCCGAGGGCGATGCGCTCCTGCGGCTCGCTGCCGACGAGGGCATGCGACCGCCGGTCGCGCTGCTCGCCCATGCCGTGGACGACCCGGGGCAGGCGGCGTTCTGGCCGATGGCCGCGTTCTCGCCCGAGTGGGTCGCGATCCGCTGGGCCCTGGCCCACGACGTGCCGGTCCGCTTCATCGACCTGCCCGCGGCGAACTCCCTCGCCATGACGCAGGCGGCGGAACACGAACCCGACCACGACGGAAACGGGGTGTCGGGAGGGGAAGGAGAAGGAGACGAGGCAGGGGCGGCGGACGGGAACGGTGAAGCGGAGGGAGACCGGGCGCCGGACCGGTCCGCAGCCGGGGAGCCGCCGCCCGGCCGCCCGGCCACGCCTGCCCCGATCGACCCCATCGGTGTACTGGCCGAGACAGCGGGTTACGACGACCCGGAGCGCTGGTGGGAGGACGTCGTCGAACACCGCACCCAGGACGGCGACGCCGCCGACCCACGGGCACCGTTCGCCGCGCTCGCCGAGGCAATGACGGCGCTGCGCGAGGTGTACGGGGACGGCGACCGCCCCCGTGACACCCTCCGTGAGGCGTACATGCGCATCCAACTGCGCAAGGCGCGCAAGGAGTTCGGTGACGACATCGCGGTCGTCTGCGGCGCATGGCACGTACCCGCACTCGGCACGCGGACCACACTCGCCGCCGACCGGGCCCTGCTCAAGGGGCTGCCCAAGGTCAAGGCCGAGCTGACGTGGGTGCCCTGGTCGCATCGGCGGCTCGCCCGGCACAGCGGATACGGCGCGGGCATCGACTCGCCCGGCTGGTACGGACACCTCTTCGAGGCCACCGACCGTCCGATCGAGAGGTGGATGACCAAGGTCGCCGGACTCCTGCGCGACGAGGACCGGTTCGTGTCGTCCGCCCATGTCATCGAGGCCGTCCGGCTCGCCGAGACCCTCGCCGCGCTGCGCGGCCGACCGCTGGCGGGGCTGAGCGAGACGACCGACGCGATCCGGGCCGTGATGTGCGAAGGCTCCGATGTGCCACTCGCGCTCGTACAGGACCGGCTGATCGTCGGCGAGACACTCGGTGAGGTACCGGACACCGCCCCCGTCGTACCCCTTCAGCGCGACCTCACCCGACAGCAGCGCACACTCCGGCTCAAACCGGAAGCGCTGGAGCGGGAGTTGGAACTCGACCTGCGCAAGGACACCGACGCGGCCCGCAGCCGGCTGCTCCACCGGCTGCGGATCCTCGCCGTCGGCTGGGGCGAGCCCACCACGGGCCGGGCGAGCACCGGCACCTTCCGCGAGAGCTGGCGGCTGCGCTGGGAACCCGAGTTGTACGTACGGGTCGCGGAGGCCGGGACATGGGGCACCACCGTGCTCTCCGCGGCGACCGCCAAGGCCGAGGCCCAGGCCGCTTCGGCGACCGCCCTCGCCGAGGTGACCGCACTTGCCGAGCACTGTCTCCTCGCAGAGCTGCCCGACGCACTGCCCGTGGTGATGCGGGCCCTCGCCGACCGTGCCGCACTCGACGCCGATGTCGGCCGTCTCGCCGACGCCCTGCCCGCGCTGGCCCGCACCCTGCGCTACGGCGACGTACGGTCCACGGGCACCGCGGCGCTCCGCGAGGTCGCGGCCGGACTGGCCGAGCGGATCTGCGTCGGCCTTCCACCCGCCTGCACCGGGCTGGACGCCGACGGCGCCGCCGAACTGCGCAGCCGGGTGGACGGTGTCCACACCGCGATCGGACTGCTCGCCGGAGCCGTTCATGCGGACGCCGACGGGGACGGGCTGCGCGAGCGCTGGACCGGCGTCCTGCACAAGCTCGCTTCGCGGGACACGGTCGCGGGCGTCATCCGGGGCCGCGCGGTCCGTCTGCTCCTCGACGAAGGACGGCTCGCGGAGGATGACGCGGCCCGGCTGATGGGCCTGGCCCTCTCGCCCGGCACACCCCCGGCCGACGCGGCAGCCTGGATCGAGGGGTTCGTCGGCGGGTCCGCCGGGGGAGGCATGCTCCTCGTCCACGACGAGCGGCTGCTGGGCCTGGTCGACGCCTGGCTCACCGGGGTTCCCGCCGACACCTTCGCCGATGTGCTGCCCCTGCTGCGCCGCACCTTCTCGGCGTATGAAGCGGGCGTACGGCGCACACTCGGCGAACTCGTGCGGCGTGGTCCGGCCGCCGACGGAGCACCGGCCGCCGTGACCGCGGCGACGGCGCCCGGCTTCGGACCCGGACTCGACAGGGCCCGGGCCGACGCGGTGGTGCCGGTGCTGCGCCTGCTGCTCGGCATGGACACCGACACCGATCCGGAACCGCTGGGGGCAACGGGATGACCACGGACACAGCCGGCAGCGCATCGCGCCCGGCCCACAGCTCGCCGTCCGGCCGAGCGGACCGGACGACGGCCCACGGTGCTCCGGCGCATGACGAGCGGCTGCGCCGGTGGCGGCTGGTCCTCGGCGGGGACAGCGCCGAGAGCACCGGTTGCACCCTCACCGGACGCGACGCCGCGATGGACGACGCGCTGACCGCGCTGTACGGCGGCGGAGCCAAGCCGGGGGCCCGCGGCGGAAGCAGTCGCTCGGCCGGGCTCGGCGCCTCCGCGCCCTCCGTGGCCCGCTGGCTCGGCGACATCCGCACGTACTTCCCCAGCTCCGTCGTCCAGGTCATGCAGCGTGACGCGATCGACCGGCTCAGCCTCTCCGCGCTGCTCCTGGAGCCGGAGATGCTGGAAGCCGTCGAGGCGGACGTCCATCTCGTGGGGACGCTCCTCTCGCTCAACAAGGCCATGCCCGAGACGACGAAGGAAACCGCAAGAGCGGTGGTGCGCAAGGTCGTCGACGATCTGGAGAAGCGGCTCGCCACCCGCACCCGGGCCACACTCACCGGTGCGCTGGACCGTTCGGCCAGGATCAACCGCCCCCGTCACCACGACATCGACTGGGACCGCACCATCCGGGCCAACCTCAAGAACTACCTCCCGGAGTACGGCACCGTCGTCCCCGAACGGCTCATCGGCTACGGGCGGGCCGCGCAGTCCGTGAAGAAGGACGTCATCCTCTGCATCGACCAGTCGGGGTCGATGGCGGCGTCCGTCGTCTACGCCTCCGTCTTCGGCGCGGTGCTCGCCTCCATGCGCACCCTCCGGACGAGACTCGTCGTCTTCGACACAGCGGTGGTCGACCTCACCGACCAGCTCGACGACCCCGTCGACGTCCTCTTCGGCACCCAGCTCGGCGGTGGCACCGACATCAACCGGGCGCTCGCTTACTGCCAGTCGAAGATCACCCGCCCCGCCGACACCGTCGTCGTTCTCATCAGCGATCTCTACGAGGGCGGTATACGCGACGAGATGGTGAAACGGGTCGCCGCGATGAAGGCGTCCGGTGTGCAGTGCGTGACGTTGCTCGCACTGTCCGACGAGGGCGCACCCGCCTACGACCGTGACCATGCGGCCGCGCTCGGCGCCCTGGGCGCACCGGCGTTCGCGTGCACGCCGGACCTCTTCCCGGAGGTGATGGCAGCGGCGATCGAGAAGAGGCCGCTTCCCGTCCCGGACAAGGAGGCCGGTCGCTGACCAGGCGGCTCGCCGCCCCCCGCTCGCCGGACCAGTCGTCTCCCGTTCGCCGGACCAGCCGCACCAGCCGCCTCCCGCTCGCCGTACCAGCCGCCCCCAGCTCGCCGGACCGCCGTCCCCGCTCGCCGGACCAACGGACCCTGCTCGCCGGACCAGCGGACCCTGCTCGCCGGACCAGCGGACCCGCTCCACGGGCCGGTCGGCCCTCCGGTCCCGGGGCTCGTACCTGCTGCCCCGCACGAGTGGTGTTTTGTCCACTGCGACCCGGTCACCAGCGCGATCTGTGACCGTAATCACCGCTCAGGTGGGATCTGCGATTTAGGGTCCTGCGGAGCGCGGGGATAACCTGCGAGATGGACATGCCGCGTACCGGGGTCACCGTGTGCGCCTTCCTTGTGACAGAGCAGTCACGTTGCCCCTCGCGGCACGCCCACGCTGAAAACGAACCGCGAGACCATTGATTAAGGGACGGACGCGCGTGGACCTGTTCGAGTACCAGGCGAGGGACCTCTTCGCCAAGCACGGTGTACCGGTGCTGGCCGGTGAAGTCATCGACACGCCTGAGGCAGCCCGCGAGGCGACCGAGCGGCTGGGCGGCAAGTCGGTCATCAAGGCGCAGGTGAAGGTCGGCGGCCGTGGCAAGGCCGGCGGCGTCAAGCTGGCCGCCACCCCCGACGAGGCGGTGGCCCGTGCGACCGACATCCTCGGCATGGACATCAAGGGCCACACGGTCCACAAGGTGATGATCGCCGAGACCGCGCCGGAGATTATCGAGGAGTACTACGTCTCGTACCTCCTCGACCGCACCAACCGCACCTTCCTGGCCATGGCCTCGGTGCAGGGCGGCATGGACATCGAGGAGGTCGCGGAGAAGACCCCCGAGGCCCTCGCGAAGGTCCCGGTCGACTCCAACTCCGGAGTCACGATCGAGAAGGCCCGCGAGATCGTCGCCCAGGCGAAGTTCCCGGCCGAGGTCGCCGAGAAGGTCGCCGAGGTCCTGGTCACGCTGTGGGAGACCTTCGTCGCCGAGGACGCGCTCCTCGTCGAGGTCAACCCGCTCGCCAAGGTCGCCTCCGGTGACATCCTCGCGCTGGACGGCAAGGTCTCGCTCGACGAGAACGCCGACTTCCGCCAGCCCGAGCACGAGGCGCTTGAGGACAAGGCCGCGGCCAACCCGCTGGAGGCCGCCGCCAAGGCGAAGAACCTCAACTACGTCAAGCTGGACGGCGAGGTCGGCATCATCGGCAACGGTGCCGGTCTGGTCATGTCGACGCTGGACGTCGTCGCGTACGCCGGTGAGAACCACGGCAACGTGAAGCCCGCCAACTTCCTCGACATCGGTGGCGGTGCCTCCGCCGAGGTCATGGCGAACGGCCTGGAGATCATCCTCGGCGACCCGGACGTCAAGTCCGTCTTCGTCAACGTCTTCGGTGGCATCACCGCGTGCGACGAGGTCGCCAACGGCATCGTCCAGGCGCTTGCGCTGCTCAAGTCCAAGGGCGAGGAAGTCACCAAGCCGCTGGTCGTGCGCCTCGACGGCAACAACGCGGAGCTGGGTCGCAAGATCCTTTCCGACGCCAACCACCCGCTCGTTCAGCGCGTGGACACCATGGACGGCGCGGCTGACAAGGCCGCCGAGCTCGCCGCGGCTGCGAAGTAAGGGACGAGGGACTCCAACAGCATGGCTATCTTCCTCACCAAGGACAGC
Organism: Streptomyces sp. NPDC058051; assembly: GCF_042885475.1. Classification (NCBI taxonomy): domain Bacteria; kingdom Bacillati; phylum Actinomycetota; class Actinomycetes; order Kitasatosporales; family Streptomycetaceae; genus Streptomyces; species Streptomyces sp. NPDC058051. The sequence continues at coordinate 31,247 of NZ_JBHVRW010000034.1, read as the reverse complement.
AAGGTCATCGTCCAGGGGATGACCGGTGCCACCGGCATGAAGCACACCAAGCTCATGCTCGCTGACGGCACCAACATCGTCGGCGGCGTGAACCCGCGCAAGGCCGGAACGTCGGTCGACTTCGACGGCACCGAGGTACCCGTGTTCGGGACCGTCGCCGAGGCGATCGAGAAGACCGGCGCGAACGTGTCGGTTCTCTTCGTGCCGCCGGCCTTCGCCAAGGCCGCCGTCGTCGAGGCGATCGACGCCGAGATCCCGCTCGCCGTCGTGATCACCGAGGGCATCGCCGTCCACGACTCCGCCGCCTTCTGGGCGTACGCGGGCTCGAAGGGCAACAAGACCCGGATCATCGGCCCGAACTGCCCCGGCCTGATCACCCCCGGTCAGTCCAACGCCGGCATCATCCCGGGTGACATCACCAAGCCCGGCCGCATCGGTCTCGTGTCCAAGTCCGGCACGCTGACCTACCAGATGATGTACGAGCTCCGGGACATCGGCTTCTCGTCCGCCGTCGGCATCGGTGGCGACCCGGTCATCGGTACGACGCACATCGACGCCCTCGCGGCGTTCGAGGCCGACCCCGAGACCGACCTGATCGTGATGATCGGCGAGATCGGCGGCGACGCCGAGGAGCGCGCGGCCGACTTCATCGCGAAGAACGTCACCAAGCCGGTCGTCGGTTACGTCGCGGGCTTCACCGCCCCCGAGGGCAAGACCATGGGCCACGCCGGCGCCATCGTCTCCGGCTCCTCCGGCACCGCGCAGGCGAAGAAGGAGGCCCTTGAGGCCGCCGGCGTCAAGGTCGGCAAGACGCCGACCGAGACCGCCAAGCTGGCGCGCGAGATCCTCAGCGCCTGATCGCTGCACCGCGAAGGAGCAGCACCGCGAAGGAGCTGCACCGCGAAGGAGCTGCACCGCGACGGAGCTGCACCGCGAAGGAGCAGCAGCGCAGTATCGCGTCACCGCACAGACGGCGCGGGCCCGTACCCCGGTCAGGGGTACGGGCCCGCGCCGTTTTCGCCCGTGCCCCTGCGCCTGCGCCTGCCGCGCCTGTCTGCCGCGCCTGTGGGTCAGCCGGCTTCGGGAACCAGCCGGGCCGGCCCCTGCACGAGTTCGCTCTGGAGATCCTGCCGCAGCTTCAGGTCCTGTGGCGTCAGCTGCGGCGGACCGCCTCGCGGCGGCACTCCGACGACCTCCTGCGCGGGCGACTCCGGGGTTTCGTACCGTGTCGGAGCCGTCGCCAGGGTGAACAGCGTGAGGCCGATGAGCAGCACCGTGAAGGAAATGGTCGCTCTGGTCCACAGCTGGGCCCTGCGCTCGCTGCCCGTGCGGACCGCGTCGGGCGAGGGGAGCGAGGCGGGCGGCTGGGCCTGGGCGAGCGTGTCGAGCCGCTGACGCAGGAGCGCCGACTGTTCGGTGGACGATGATCGTTCCGCCAGTTCGGGCAGCCGTTCGGCGACCGCGGCCCGGGCGTTCGTCAGCCTGCTCGCCGTCGCCGGGGTACTCGCTTCCGTCTCCGCCGCGGTCTCCGGCAGCCCCAGGCCGACGCCGTCGAAGAGCACCAGAGTGCGGCGGTACGACGGCGGCAGGCCGAGCAGCGCGTCGAGCAGCGCGTGCGCACCGGGATCGGCGGGCGGCGGGTCGAACCGGCGGTGCGAGCGGCGCAGCCGGTGCCACGGCGACAGCGCGTACTCGTACGCCGCGGCGCGTACCCAGCCCGGCGGATCGGCGTCCACCGAAACCTCCGGCCAGCGCTCCCAGGCCAGCGCGAAGGCCCGTGCGACCGACTCCTCGGAGAGACTCCGGCGCCCCGTCAGCAGGAACGTCTGACGGAACAGGTCCGCGGCGCAGCTCCTGTACAAGGTGTCGAACGCCTCGACGGCTGCTTCGGGCACGCCAGGCACGCCAGGCACGCCAGGCACGTCAGGCACTTCGGGCACTTCGGGCACGTCAGGTACGTCGGATGAGGCGGGTCCGTCAGGCACGTCGGTTGCGGCACGTGCCGTAGGGCCGGCGCATGCCCGGTCCGTGACAGGCGCGCTCGACGCACCGGGCGTGACGGGTGTGTCGGACGTGTCGGGTGTGACGGGCGGTTTTGGGGTGGTGCCCGGCTCGGTCGGCGCCATGACGGTGCTCCCGGTGGCTTCGACGAGGGTCGGCGGACGTGGCGTCGGCTTCGCGGACGCCACTGGCTCGGACGGTCCTGCGACGACCGTCATCGGCGTCGCCGTCATGAAGGATCCCCCGCAGCCCGGCACCGGGTGAAAAAGTACATAACCGTATATTGAGCGACACAGCGGCTGTTCGCCCGTTACACGGATTGAGCGCGTGTCGTTGGGAGCATGGCGGTGTGACCCAAGTGACCGAAAACAGCCTGTCGTTGTCCGGAGAGCAGGGCCGGTCCGCCGTGTCGGCCATCACCTTCCTGCGGGGGATGCTCGCGGCCGGGCTGGGACTGGGGGCGCTCACCGTGCTCGTCATGGTGTTGTGGATCAGCTCCCCGGCCCCGGACGACGGCCCCGGCGGGGCTCTCCACGCGGCCGCGGGGCTCTGGCTGCTCGCCCATGGTGTCGAGCTGGCCAGGGTCGACACCACGGGCGGAGCCCCCGCCCCGGTCGGCCTCCTCCCCTTGCTGCTCGCGGTGGTGCCGGTGTGGCTGGTGCACCGCACAGCCCGAGATGTCCTGGTGCCTGTCGAGGGTCGCCGGACGCCCTCGGCGCTGGGCGCGTTCGCCATGGTCGGCGGCGGGTACCTGTTCGTCGGCGCCGCTGTCGCGGTCTATGCGCGGGAGGGCTGGCTGTCCGTGGACGGGCCGGCCTCGCTCCTTCCTCCGGTCTTCGTGGTGATGGGCGCGGCGGCTGCCGGGGTCTGGACGGCCGCCGGGCGCCCGTTCGGGCCGCTGCCTGTGTGGGCTCCGGTGCGCCTGCGCGAGAAGGTGGCGGGCGGCCGGTTCACGGAGTGTGCGGAGACGGTGTACCGGTCGGGTGCGGCCGGGGTCGCGGTGCTGCTCGGCGGCGGGGCGCTGCTGGTCGCGGTGGCGCTGGTGTGGCATGCACAGGCGGCTCAGCAGTCGTTCGTCCAGCTCTCGGGCGACTGGGCGGGCGGGGTCTCGGTCCTGCTCCTCGCTCTCGTGCTGGTGCCGAACGCGGCGGTGTGGGGCGCCGCGTACGGGCTCGGGCCGGGGTTCGCGCTCGGTACGGCGTCCACAGTCACCCCGCTGGCCTTCTCGGGGCGCCCGGCGCTGCCGGTTTTCCCGTTGCTCGCCGCGGTGCCGGACCGGGGGCCGGGGACGGTCCTGAACTGGGCGGCAGGAGCGGTGCCGGTCGTGGCAGGGCTGACGGTCGCCTGGTTCACCGTACGGAGGGCCGCGCCCGTCCGCGTCACGCGGGAGAAGGCATGGAGCCTGCCGGAGACCGCGCTGACGGCCGGGCTGGGGGCGGTGGCGTGCGGGGCCGGAACGGCAGTGCTCGCCGCGGCGGCGGGGGGACCGCTCGGCACCGGGAAGCTGGTGGAGTTCGGTCCGGTGTGGTGGCTCACAGGAGCGGCGGCCCTGGCGTGGACGGCGCTGCTCGGCATCTCCGGCGCACTGCTGCTGCGGGCCTGGCGCCTGCGTGGACAGGTGCGTCAGGAACCGGCCGGCGGCGACCGGTGGGGGGCGCGGCGATCCGGCCGCCGGGACGAGGGCGGGGAGACCGAGCCGGTGCCCGGTCCGGGAACTGTCCCCATGCCCGTATCCGTATCCGTGTCCGCCCGCACCTCCGGGAACACGACCGCCGAAGCGGCTCCCTCCACGGCCGGCGGCAGTGGATCGGAGTCCGCCCCGGAGCCCGCCCCGGAAGAGCAGCCGGAAGAGCAGAGCGACGACGCATCCGAGGTCTATGACTTCCTGCCGACCGACCCCTGGCACGCGCGGACGGACCCGCCTCGGGAGACCGGTCCGTCCATGAAGCCGTAGATCCGCGTGTCCGCGATCCGCGTGTCCGCGATCCGCGTGTCCGCGATCCGCGATCCGCGCGTTTGCGATGTGCGCGTACGTGATCTGCGCGTTTGTGATCTGCGCGTACGTGATCCGTGCGTGAGGGGTTACTTCCGGATGCCGAAGAAGGGCTCCAGGGGCTTCGGCAGCAGGTCGTTGCAGGCCAGCTGCCCCGATTTGGTCAGGGCGTCGTTCACGCAGGTGTAGTAGTCGCGGTAGACGAGCTGCACCGTGAAGGTCGTCGCGACGATCGAGAGCGCGAGCAGTGCCGTGACCAGTCCGCTGACCGCGGCCGTGGTCTGCCTGTTGTAACCCGGGCTGTTGTAACCCGGAGCTGTGGCGGCGCCGGGCGCGGACGCCGGGGCGCGTCCGGAACCGGAGCCCTGGAGGGGGCCGGCGGCCGGCGGTCCGGAAGCCGGGGCCGCCCCGGGTGCTCCGGCGGCGCCACCCGGCGCGGACGTGCCCTTCGGCTTCGCCCGGAGCGAGCTGATCGACCAGTACACGGCGAGCGCGCCGAGCAGCAGGGCGATCTCCGGGAAGTCGAAGAGTGCGAAGAAGAAGGCCCACATGCCGCAGAGCAGCGCGTAGCGCGCGCGGCGCTGGGCGGGGTCGGTCGGATCCCAGCGCAGCCCGCCGGGGTTGCCCTCGGGGCCGCCCCGGCCGTTCGGCCCGCCGGGGCCTCCTGGGCCTCCGGGCTGCCCGCCGAAGCCGCCGCTCTGGCGACCGGGCTGACGGCTGCTCCACTGGCTGCCCCAGACCGGCCGGTCGTCGGAGGAGCCGCCTTCGGCGGATCCGTCGCCGTCGCCCCGGCCGCCGTTCCCCTGGCCGTTGCCGTTGTTGCCGTGGTGACCGGTGTTCGAAGGATGCCGGGGCTGCCAGGGCTGGTCGGGCCGACCCTCGGGCGGTGCGGCGAACGGGTTGTCGTCCCCGGTGCCCGAAGCCCCGGCAGGAGAGCCCGAAGATCCGGCAGGACCCGAAGATCCGGAAGGTGAGGAGGAAGAAGAGGAAGAGGAGGAAGGGCCCGTGGGGGACTGGCGCTCCCGCAGCAGCAGTGAGGCCCGCTCGGGCAGCGGGTGGCGGAAGGCGGTGCGGCGGCGTCGGTCCGGCATGTGGTGAACGTCTTCCCCATCTCGTCATTTCCGCCTCGCGGGCGGTTCCCTGTCCCCAGACGCTACCTCCCGGCCAGGAGGGGCCGAAAGCTGGGAGCGCGGCACAGGTGGGCGGCAGCCTTCGCTCCGGGCCCCGTCGCGGTCCGCCGGGGCGGATCCGCAGCCTGACCGCAGCCTGTCACCCCCGTCCCGCGGAGGGCCCGCGAGGTGCCGGTATCGTTGCTGACGGTCGAATCGTTCGTAGAGTTCCCCGTATCGAGGGGCTCGGTCCATTCGTACGACCATACAAATCAGCGTTGCTCTGCTTCACCACGCGAGAAAGGGCCCAGCCGTGGCCTCCCCGCCCCCTTCCGCCGCACCGGCCCGTCTGGTCGTGCTGGTGTCCGGCTCAGGTACGAACCTTCAAGCCCTGCTCGACGCCATCGCTGACGACCCCGAGGGGTTCGGCGCACAGGTGGTCGCGGTCGGTGCCGACCGGTCCGGCATCGCCGGTCTGGAACGGGCGGAGCGCGCCGGCCTGCCGACCTTCGTGTGCAGCGTCAAGGACCACGCCACCCGCGAGGAGTGGGACGCGGCCCTGGCGGCCGCGACGGCCGAGCACCGTCCGGACCTGGTGGTCTCCGCAGGGTTCATGAAGATCGTGGGCAAGGCGTTTCTCGCCCGGTTCGGTGACCGCTTCATCAACACCCACCCCGCCCTGCTCCCCAGCTTTCCCGGTGCCCATGGGGTGCGTGACGCACTCGCGTACGGCGTGAAGGTCACCGGGTGCACCGTCCACTTCGTCGACGACGGCGTCGACACCGGCCCGATCATCGCGCAGGGCGTGGTCGAGGTGGCCGAAGAGGACACGGCGGAGGGCGAAGCCGCTCTCCACGAACGCATCAAGGAAGTCGAGCGCAAGCTGCTCGTCGAGGCCGTGGGGCGGCTCGCCCGCGACGGCTATCGCATTGAGGGACGAAAGGTTCATCTCGGTCATGTCGGTGAATAAGCCCATCCGCCGCGCCCTGGTCAGTGTCTACGACAAGACGGGGCTCGAAGACCTCGCCCGCGGTCTGCACGAGGCGGGTGTCGAGCTCGTCTCCACCGGCTCCACCGCCGGGCGGATCGCCGCCGCCGGGGTACCGGTCACCAAGGTCGAGGAGCTCACCGGATTCCCCGAGTGCCTCGACGGCCGCGTCAAGACGCTGCACCCGCGCGTCCACGCCGGCATCCTCGCCGACCTGCGCCTGGACGCCCACCGCGAGCAGCTTGCCGAGCTGGGTGTCGAGCCCTTCGACCTCGTCGTCGTCAACCTGTACCCGTTCAAGGAGACCGTCGCCTCCGGCGCGTCCGCCGACGAGTGCGTGGAGCAGATCGACATCGGCGGTCCGTCCATGGTCCGCGCCGCTGCCAAGAACCACCCGTCCGTGGCCGTCGTCACCAGCCCGGAGCGGTACGCCGACGTCCTCGCCGCGGTCCGGGCGGGCGGCTTCGACCTGACCGCCCGCAAGCGGCTGGCCGCCGAGGCGTTCCAGCACACCGCCGCCTACGACGTGGCCGTCGCTTCCTGGTTCGCCGGCTCCGGCGGCGAAGCCGACGACGCGTACGCGCCCGCCGACGACTCGGGCTTCCCCGACTTCTTCGGCGCCACGTACGCGCGCAAGAACGTCCTGCGGTACGGCGAGAACCCGCACCAGCCCGCCGCGCTGTACACCTCCGGCTCCGGTGGCCTGGCCGAGGCGGAGCAGCTGCACGGCAAGGAGATGTCGTACAACAACTACACGGACACCGACGCCGCGCGCCGGGCCGCGTACGACCACGCCGAGCCGTGTGTCGCGATCATCAAGCACGCCAACCCGTGCGGCATCGCCATCGCCGACGACGTCGCCGAGGCGCACCGCAACGCGCACGCCTGCGACCCGCTGTCGGCCTTCGGCGGGGTCATCGCCGTCAACCGTCCGGTGACCGTCGCCATGGCCGAGCAGGTCGCGGAGATCTTCACCGAGGTCATCGTCGCCCCGGCGTACGAGGACGGCGCCGTCGAGATCCTGGCCCGCAAGAAGAACATCCGCGTGCTGCGCTGCCCCGACGCCCCCATCGCTCCGGTCGAGGTCAAGCCGATCGACGGCGGCGCGCTGCTCCAGGTCACCGACCGTCTCCAGGCCGAGGGCGACGACCCGGCCCACTGGACCCTCGCCACCGGTGAGGCACTCTCCGAGGACGAGCTGAAGGAGCTCGCCTTCGCGTGGAAGGCCTGCCGCGCGGTCAAGTCCAACGCGATCCTGCTCGCCAAGGGCGGTGCCTCGGTCGGCGTCGGCATGGGCCAGGTCAACCGGGTCGACTCCGCGAAGCTGGCCGTCGAGCGGGCGGGCGAGGAGCGCGCACGGGGTGCGTACGCCGCCTCCGACGCGTTCTTCCCGTTCCCGGACGGGCTGGAGATCCTGACCGCGGCGGGCGTCAAGGCGGTCGCCCAGCCGGGCGGTTCGGTCCGTGACGAGCTGGTTGTCGAAGCCGCGAAGAAGGCGGGCGTGACGATGTACTTCACGGGCACGCGGCACTTCTTCCACTGACCCGATTTCACTGCCCCGCTTCAGTGAGCCGTTTTCACTGACCGGCTTTCAGCGACCGGCTTCCGGTGACCCGCGTCCAGTGACCCGTTTCGGCTGACCCGCAGAACGGCCGAAGGCCGTACCTCCGCGCATTCGCGGGGGTACGGCCTTCGTGCGGTTCCGGTGCCGTGACACTGCGGGCCGGCCGGCCCGCGGCCGGATCAGTACTGCGGCTGCTGCTGGCGGTTGAACCAGGCGCCGCCGTCGGACTTCGCGACGAAGACGACGATCAGCACGGCGAGAACCGTGTGGACGAGACCGAAGATGACGAACGGGTAGATACCGAGAATCGCGGTGATCACACCGAACACGATCGCCGTGATGCGTATGCCGTTGCCGCCCTTGCCGAACTTCACGGCGAGGAACACGGCGAAGACACCCCACAGCACCGCGAAGACGACGATGCCCCACAGGGCATTGCCGGAGTAGTCCGCAAGCTGCTGGAACTGGACGTCGTCCTTCAGCGTCTCGTCGTTCTTGGCCGCGTGCACGGCCGCGGCGGCGATCGCGAAGATCACCGCGCCGATGACCTGAAGACCGGTGATCACGTAGAGCATGACGCGAGCGGCCTTCACGCCGCCGGGCATCTCGGTGGGCACGCCGGGGAAGCCGTAACCGCCCGGCACGGGCGGGGCCGCGGGGTAGCCGCCCTGCTGCGGCACGCCCTGCGGGGGCTGCTGCGGATAGCCGTACCCCGGCTGTCCACCACCCTGCTGCGGATAGCCGTACCCCGGCTGCCCGCCCTGCTGCTGGCCGTAGGGGTTGTTCGGGTCGCCGAAGCTCATGGCGAAGTTCCTCCGTTGAAAAAGTGCGGGGACGACGCGGTCCGAACGGAGGAAGCATGCGCAATTGATACGGTCTGTCCCCCCGGCACGGTCCGCGGTACTGCGCGGCTCATCGTGGTCTTGACAGCGACTTTTTGTCCAGTCAACTGCGGAATGTGTTGTGCAAGCGCAACCTGATGGCCATCGTCGACACCCTGAATTGGTATGGGGGCGGGGTCATCCGCGAGTATGGGTGCATGACTGCCCAGATTCTCGATGGCAAGGCCACCGCAGCCGCGATCAAGTCCGATCTGACCGTCCGCGTGGCGGCCCTCAAGGCGCAGGGCATCAACCCTGGCCTGGGAACCCTGCTCGTCGGGGACGACCCGGGCAGCCGTTGGTACGTGAACGGCAAGCACCGCGACTGCGCGCAGGTCGGCATCGGCTCCATCCAGCGCGAACTCCCCGACACCGCCACCCAGGAGGAGATCGAGGCCGTCGTACGGGAGCTGAACGACAACCCCGAGTGCACGGGTTACATCGTGCAACTTCCGCTCCCCAAGGGCATCGACACCAACCGGATCCTGGAACTGATGGATCCGGCCAAGGACGCCGACGGCCTCCACCCGATGAACCTGGGCCGACTCGTGCTGAACGAGACGTCGCCGCTGCCCTGCACCCCGCAGGGTGTCGTCCAGCTGCTCCGCCACCACGACGTGGAGATCAACGGGGCGCACGTCGTGGTCGTCGGCCGCGGTGTCACCATCGGCCGCTCGATCCCGCTGCTGCTGACCCGTAAGTCCGAGAACGCCACCGTCACCCAGTGCCACACCGGTACGCGTGACCTCTCCGCCCAGCTCAGGCAGGCCGACATCATCGTCGCCGCCGCCGGGGTGCCGCACATCATCAAGCCCGAGGACGTGAAGCCGGGCGCGGCTGTTCTCGACGTCGGCGTCAGCCGGGACGAGCACGGCAAGATCGTCGGGGACGTCCACCCCGGTGTGGCCGAGGTCGCCGGCTGGATCTCCCCGAACCCGGGCGGTGTCGGCCCGATGACGCGCGCCCAGTTGCTCGTCAATGTGGTCGAGGCGGCCGAGCGCACCGCAGCCGACGCTGTCTGAGCCGACCGATCCGATCCGGAAGGAACCCCATGGGTGCTGGTACGAGTCCGGCCGACCCGGCCGCTGAGGCGGGCAGGGCGTCTTCGGCGGTGCCGTCGGACGCACGCGTGTCCGGTACGGATACGGCGGACGAGGCCGCGTCGGATCGGATCACGGCGGCCGAGGCCGCGTCGGATGGGGTCACGTCGGATGGTGCCGCGCTGGATCGGGCCGAGCCGGATCGGGCCGAGCCCCGTGAGGAGGCCGAGGCCGGTGACAGCGGGGCCGGTGAGGCGGCTGCTGCGGAGGGGGCGACCGTCCGGGCCGACGTGGACGCGGATGTCGCTGAGGGCTCCGCTGAGGGCTCCGCTGAGGACTCCGGCGCGGACGCCGGTAAGGAGTCCGGCGGAGGGAGCCGGGGCGAGGGCACCCCGGAGACTGCCGCGGTCGCCGGTCCCGGCGGCAGCGCACCCACCGACGCCCCGGACGGCGGTCCCCGTCCTTCGCGGAGGTTTCCGTCGTTCACCCGGGACACTGCCCGACCCGAGGGTGGCGGCCGGGCAGCGTCGGGGGAAGCGCCCGCTCCGGCGCGCCAGTGGCCGCTGCTCGCCGTGCTCGGCACGGCTGCGATCGGGCTGCTGATCGTGGCTGCCGACCCCTTCGCCGAGGCGTTCAGGATCGGCGTGATGGTGATCGGTGCGGGTCTCATCGGGGGCGCCGTGCTGCGGCTCGTGGTCCCGTCGGTGGGGATGCTGGCGGTCCGCTCCCGCTTCACCGACCTGGTGACGTACGGGGTGCTCGGCTTCCTCATCGTCATGCTGGCGCTCCTGGCGCAGCCCAAACCGTGGCTCGACGTTCCGTTCCTGGAGGACGCGGTCCACTTCACGATCCGCTGAAGCACCCTGTACGGCTGTAGCCGTAGCCGTAGCCGTAGCCGTAGCCGTAGCCGTAGCCGTAGCCGTAGCCGTAGCCGTAGCCGTAGCCGTGCGGCGTGGCCGCGGCTGCGTTGCTTGAGGGTGGTGCCCGTCCCCTCCCCCGAGAAGGGACGGACACCCGGAAGCGGGGGCCATCGGAGCGCACGCGCTCCGGAATGCGGCGAGTTGAGCGGCCTTGCCCCCGTCCTGGCTTCAGCCTCCTGGACGGCGGAGACCGGTACAAGAGAACCCTGTGGCCTGTGGCACGGAAGTGACCATTCCGCCACGGTGTGATCGCGACGCAACGATGTGAAGACACAGCACGGCACAGCACGGCACAGCACGGCACATTGTGTACATCGCGGCAGGTCATGGAGCCGCCCGGAGCCTCGGGGCGCCGCAGGACCATTCACGGCGCGATCGCCGCATCACGCCGACGCCGGGGCGTGCGCGGCTGCGCCGGGAATCCCGAACGCCCCTGTGCGCCCCGTCTTCGGGAACATCCGCCCTGCGCTCGCGCGCCCTCCTGGGCAGTCCGGAACGGAGACGTAAGCAGGACCGGATCCGCGCAGGGGGAAGCGATGCCTCGTTGGAAGGCGTTGTCGGATGAACTCGATCCGCAGGTGCGGGAGTTCGCCGGTCAGTTGCGCAGGCTCGTGGACCGCGGGGGGATGAGCATCGCCGCGGTGGTGAGAACCCCGTGGCGCACCGCCTTCCGGGCGACCGCGTTGCGAACGACCGCCTCCCGGGTGAGCACGTACGGCCGGGTGAGCGCTGTGTGACGGGTTGTGTGCGGTGCCACAGGGGGCCGGACTGTCGGAAGGTTCCCGGTCGGATAGCCTGAACGCCGGATATCTCTTCACATCAAGATTCAGGGATGTCCCGCACCAGGGGCAGGGACCCCCACCGCCAGCTGTCTAACGGAGATCGCCATGACCCGCACTCCCGTGAATGTCACCGTGACCGGCGCAGCCGGCCAGATCGGCTACGCGCTGCTCTTCCGCATCGCCTCCGGCCACCTGCTCGGCCCGGACGTGCCGGTCAACCTGCGCCTCCTGGAGATCCCGCAGGGCCTGAAGGCCGCCGAGGGCACCGCCATGGAACTCGACGACTGCGCCTTCCCGCTGCTGCGCGGCATCGAGATCACCGACGACGCCAACAAGGCGTTCGACGGTGCCAACGTCGCCCTGCTCGTCGGTGCCCGCCCGCGTACGAAGGGCATGGAGCGCGGTGACCTGCTCTCCGCCAACGGTGGCATCTTCAAGCCGCAGGGCAAGGCCATCAACGACAACGCCGCGGACGACATCAAGGTCCTCGTTGTCGGAAACCCCGCCAACACCAACGCGCTCATCGCGCAGGCCGCCGCCCCGGACGTACCGGCCGAGCGCTTCACCGCGATGACCCGCCTCGACCACAACCGCGCGATCTCGCAGCTGGCCGCCAAGACCGGTGCCGCCGTCTCCGACATCAGCAAGCTCACGATCTGGGGCAACCACTCGGCGACCCAGTACCCGGACATCTTCCACGCGGAGATCGCCGGCAAGAACGCCGCCGAGGTCGTCAACGACGAGGCGTGGCTGGCCGACACCTTCATCCCGACCGTCGCCAAGCGCGGCGCCGCGATCATCGAGGCCCGTGGCGCGTCCTCGGCCGCCTCCGCGGCCAACGCCGCCATCGACCACGTGTACACCTGGGTCAACGGCACCGCACCCGGCAACTGGACCTCGATGGGTATCCCGTCGGACGGCTCCTACGGCGTGCCCGAGGGCCTCATCTCGTCCTTCCCGGTCGTCACGAAGGACGGCACGTACGAGATCGTCCAGGGCCTGGACATCAACGAGTTCTCCCGTGCGCGCATCGACGCGTCGGTGCAGGAGCTCACCGAGGAGCGCGACGCCGTCCGCGAGCTCGGCCTGATCTGATCCGTACGCCGCCGAGGCGTACCGCAGCCGCCCCCGCCGACAGTCGCTGTCGGCGGGGGCGGCTGTGTCGGTACGGGACCGCGGCCGGGAGCCGACCGCACCGCTTCCCCCCGTCCGGCCCGTCCCGCGTGGACGGGTACGTGGCCGGGAACTGACCGCACCACTTCCCGAGTCTGGGTTGTCATGCGTGTGACGATGATCCTTCCGGCCCTGACCGAGGCGACGAGCCCGCTGTTCCGGCCCATCAAGTACTCGCTCTTCCCGCCACTCGGCCTGGCGACCCTCGCCGGCTACCTGGATCCGGACGACGAGGTGACGCTTCTCGACGAGCACGTCGAGCGGGTCGACATCGAGGCGCTCGACAGCCCCGATCTGCTGGTGGTCCAGCCGTACATCACCTCCGCCCGGCGCGGCTACGAGATAGCCGACCACTTCCGCGCCCGCGGCGTACACGTCGCCATGGGCGGCCTGCACGTGACCTCACTCCCGGACGAGGCCGCGGCACACGCCGATACGATCTTCACCGGGCCGGGGGAGGACACCTGGCCGTTGTTCCTCAAGGAGTTCCGGGACGGTGTGCCGGGGCGCAGATACGACTCGAAGCTGCGCACCCTGGCCGGACTGCCGCCCGTGCGGCGGGATCTGATCAAGCGACATCTGTATCTGGTGCCCAACTCGCTCGTCGTCTCGCGCGGCTGCCCGCATCACTGCGACTTCTGTTACAAGGACGCGTTCTTCGAGGGCGGCAAGTCCTTCTACACCCAGGCCGTGGACGACGCGCTCGCCGAGATCGAGCGGCTGCCCGGCAGGCATCTGTACTTCCTCGACGACCATCTGCTCGGCAACCGCCGTTTCGCGGAGGCGCTCTTCGACGGGATGGCCGGAATGGGGCGGCTCTGGCAGGCGGCAGGCACGGTCAAGTCCGTGCTCCAGCCCGATCTGCTGGAGCGGGCCGTGGACGCGGGGCTGCGCAGCCTGTTCGTCGGCTTCGAGACCGTCAACCGTGCGAACCTCGCCGAGCGGCGCAAGGACCAGAACATCGGCGAGGACTACGCGGCGGCCGTGCGCCGGCTGCACGACGCCGGTGTCATGGTCAACGCCAGCTTCGTCTTCGGGCTCGACCACGACGGCCCGGACGTCTTCGACCGCACGGTGGAGTGGGCCGTCGGGCAGGGCATCGAGACGGCGACGTTCCACATCATGACCCCGTATCCGTCCACCGGCCTGTGGAAGCAGATGGTGGCCGAGGACCGGATCGTCCACCGGGACTGGGATCTCTATGACACCCGCCATGTCGTGTACCGCCCGAAGGGAATGACTCCGCGCCAGCTGGAGACCGGCTACTGGCGCGCGTACCGGGACTTCTACCGATGGTCCAACATCTGGCGCGGGGCGGCGGTCCAGCCGGGCACGCACGAGCGGCTGCGGCATCTGGCGTACGCGGGCGGCTGGAAGAAGTTCGAGCCCGCCTGGGACGCCTTGATCCGCTCCCGCAATGTGGTGCGGGCGATGCCGATGCTGGAGCGGACCCTGGCGGCCTTCGGCAACAGACGGGCGTGAGCGTGCGGTTCCGGGAGGGCGGGCTGCCGGGCGGTGGCTGCAGGGCGTGAGCGCCCGCGGCCCAGGGAGGGCGCCTACGCCTTCCGCAGCTCGTCCGCGATCTCGCGCACGGCTGCCATGGCCCGGCGCTGCAGCCCGGGGCCGAAGGTGATCCGGGTGGCGCCCAGCTCCCCCAGCCGGCGCGGCCCCGGGCCGTCGGGCCGGGACAGGGCGTTGAGCGGGGACGGTACGGCGGCGGCGAGCCGGGGCAGGACCTCGGGAGGGGCCGCGATCGGGTAGACACAGTCCGCACCCGCCGCCACGTACAGCAGGGCACGGCGGACCGTCTCCGCCTCCGTCTCCTCGGCTGTGCCTGCGGGGTCGCCGTGGATGTACGTGTCGACGCGGGCGTTGACGAAGAGCCGGTCGCCCGCGACCGCCCGTACCTCGGCCAGACGGTCCGCCTGCCGCCGCGCGTCGACGAGGGTGCCGTCGGCGGAGTCCTCCAGGTTGCAGCCGACGGCTCCGGTGGCCAGGAGGCGTTCCACGAGTTCCTCCGGCGCCAGCCCGTACCCCGCCTCGATGTCCGCCGAGACGGGGACGGCGGCCGGGACGGCGCGCACGATCCTGGCCACGGCGGCGAACATCTCGGCGGCGGGCGTCGCCCCGTCCTCGTAACCGAGCGAGGCCGCGATCCCGGCACTGGGCGTGGCGAGCGCAGGGAAGCCCGCGTCGGCGAAGGCGCGGGCGCTCGCCGCGTCCCAGGGGCCGGGCAGGACCAGTGGGTCGCCGGGGGCGCGGTCGTGGTGCAGCGCACGGAGGACGGATGCGGTCATCGCGGGGCTCCCGGGGTGGGCCGGTCGAAGGGCGGGGCGGGTGGATTGCGCGTGGGCCGGGCGTGCCGGATTGCGCGTGGGCCGGTTGAAGGGCGGGGCGGGTGGATCGCGTGTGGGCCGGGCGGGTGGATTGCGCGTGGGCCGGGCGTGCCGGATCAGTGCTTGATGTCACCCGGCCTGTAGTGACCGGGGACCATGCGGGTGGTCACCGCGAACCGGTTCCAGGCGTTGATCGTCGTGATCGCCGCGACGAGGTGGGCGAGCTCGGTCTCGTCGAAGTGCCTGGCGGCCTTCTCCCACACCTCGTCCGGCACGAAGCCGTCGGTCAGCACGGTCACCGCCTCGGTCAGCTCGATGGCCGCGATCTCCTTGGGCGTGTAGAAGTGCTGCGACTCCTCCCACGCGCTGAGCTGGACGATCCGCTCGATGGACTCGCCCGCCGCAAGGGCGTCCTTGGTATGCATGTCGAGACAGAACGCACAGTGGTTGAGCTGCGAGGACCGGATCTTCACCAGCTCCCCGACGACCGGGTCGAGACCTCTGCGGGATGCCGCATCCAGCCTGACCATGGCCTTGTAGACGTCGGGGGCGAGCTCGGCCCAGCGCGTGCGGGGGGTGTGCTCGGGGCAGAGTGCGGAGGTCGGGTGGCTGTGCTCGTTCGTCGTCATGGGTACGACGTTACGCGCGGAATGGCACAACGGTATGGTCCATTTGCATGACAGATTCATGGGCCACTTTCGGTGCCGACCTGCATCTTGAAACGGCCGGTGCGGCGGGGCTGCGGGCCGGGCTCATGGACGCCCTGCGCGAGGCCGTACGGACGGGGCGGCTGGCCCCCGACACCCGGCTGCCGTCCTCACGCGGCCTCGCCGCCGACCTCGGTATCGCCCGGAACACCGTCGCCGACGCGTACGCGGAACTGGTCGCCGAGGGCTGGCTCACCGCCCGGCAGGGATCGGGGACCAGGGTGGCGCAGCGGGCCGAGCCGCGCAGGGTGGTTACGAGGGCGGCGCGGACCCGGACGGTGCGGTCGCGGCCCGACCACAACCTGATGCCCGGATCGCCCGACCTCGCGACGTTCCCCCGCGCCGACTGGCTCAAGGCGGCCCGCCGCGCCCTGGCCACCGCGCCCAACGACGCCTTCGGTTACGGAGATCCGCGCGGGCGCATCGAGCTGCGCACCGTACTCGCCGACTACCTGGCCCGTGCCCGCGGCGTGTACGCGGACCCGGAGCGGATCGTGGTCTGTGCCGGATTCGTACAGGCACTGAAGCTGATGGGGACGGTGCTGCGCGAACGGCGGGTGCGGGAGGTGGCCGTCGAGTCGTACGGACTGGACGTGCACTGGAAGCTGTTCGCGGACGCCGGGCTGCGCACGCCGTGTCTGGCGGTCGACGGACTCGGGGCCAGGACCGGTGAACTGGCCGGTCTGCGCGGCGTGGGCGCGGTCCTGATGACGCCCGCGCACCAGTTCCCGACGGGCGTGCCGCTCCATCCCGACCGGCGGGCCGCCGCGGTCGACTGGGCGCGCGCCACGGGCGGGCTGATCCTGGAGGACGACTACGACGGGGAGTTCCGCTACGACCGGCAGCCGGTCGGCGCGCTCCAGGGCCTCGACCCCGAACGTGTCGTCCACCTGGGGACGACGAGCAAGTCGCTGGCGCCGGGGCTGCGGCTGGGGTGGATGGTGCTGCCGGAGGGGCTGGTGGGGGAGGTTGCCGAGGCCAAGGGGCTGAGTGACTGGTCGTCGAGCGCGCTGGAGCAGCTGACGCTCGCGGAGTTCATCGCGTCGGGTGCGTACGACCGTCACGTGCGCTCGATGCGGCTGCGCTACCGCCGCCGTCGTGACGAGCTGGTCGCGGTGCTGGCGGAGCGTGTCCCCGATGTCCGGGTCAGCGGCATCGCCGCCGGGCTGCACGCCGTGCTCGAACTCCCGGCGGGCAGCGAGCCGTCGGTGCTGCGTGCGGCAGCCTGGCAGGGGCTGGCGCTGGAAGGGATGTCGCGCTTCCGGCACCCGGAGGCGGCGCCGGAACGAGACGCGCTGGTCATCGGCTACGGGACGCCGACCGACAGCGCCTGGGCGGGGGCGCTGGAGGCGCTGGTGCGCGTGCTCTCGTGAGGCCATGAGGCCATGAGGCCATGAGGCCATGAGGCCATGAGGCCATGAGGCCATGAGGCCATGAGGCCATGAGGCCATGAGGCCATGAGGTCGTGAGGTCATGAGGTCATGAGGTTGGGAACGCGAAAGCCCGGCAGCCCGGCCCGAAAAAGTGGTCCGGTCAGGGCGGGGCCGCGCGGCGGTGGGATGTCCCCGTGGCGAACTGGGCGCAGATGTACGCCTTACCGCGTGTCCGGGAGGGTCGGCTCGGACGGTCCGGCCGGATCGTGGGTGTCCGCCGGGGCCTCGCCGAACCGGGCCAGGGCCAGTGCGCCCGCCACCGCCACCACGAAGCCGGCCACCGCCGGCCAGGTGAGACCCTCACGGGTGCGGTCCCCGAGCCAGCAGACGCCCACCAGCGCCGGGCCGATCGTCTCTCCCAGCACCATGCCGGCCGTCGCCGTCGTCACCGAACCGCGCTGCAGCGCCGAGGTGAGCAGCAGGAACGCCGAAGCGCCGCCCAACAGCAGCGCGTACACGGCCGGGTTGGTGAGCAGCGCCGCCCAGGACACGTCGTTGATCAACCGGACGGTGACCTCGACCACACCGAAACCGCACCCCGCGCCGAGCCCCAGGACCAGGGCCCGCGACCTCTCCGGGAGTCGCCCGGCCGCGGCACCCATCAGCGGAATACCGAGGGAGATCCCCAGCATCCACCAGGCCAGGGCCGCCGGACCGGTGCCGTGGCCCTCGCCGCCGGAGGCGAGGGCCAGCATGCCGAGGCCCGCGCAGACGACGCCGACCGCCGTCCATTCGACCGCGCTCAGCCGCACCGTGAGCAGCCGCGCGGCGACCACCGCCGTCACTGCGAGGCTCGCGGCCAGGGCGGCGCCCACCGCGTAGATCGGCAGGGACCGCAGGGCGATGATCTGGAGGACGAAACCGCAGCCGTCGAGGGCGAGTCCGGCGAGGTAGCGCCACTGGCGCAGGGCGCGCAGCAGCAGCGCGGGATCGACTCCCGCGTCCGACCCCGGCTGGGCGGCGGCCCGTGAGGCGACGGCCTGGAGGACGGAGGCCGTACCGAAGCAGACGGCGGCACCGAGCGCGCAGATCATCCCCAAGAACACACAGGGACTCTACGTGGGCACGTCCGGTACGTGGGCACGTCCGGTGCACCCGCTTCCCGTCGCCATCGGCAGCCCTTTAATCTGACGAGTGGCCACACTGGCTTGATTCGTACGGGGGAGACGGAAGCATGGCCATACGCAGGCTGAGGTCGAGCACCGTGGTGCTCGGGGGCATGGGGGTGCTCGCGGCGATGATCACCTCCTGCGGTTCGGAACCGGACAAGCGGTGCGTCGACCCGCTGACCCGGGACAAGCTGCCGAGCTACGAGTGCAAGAACAGCGACGGCAAGGGGTCGTACTACTACGGCGGCAGCAACAAGAACGGCAAGGTGGAAGGCGGCAGCTTCAACAAGTCCGCGGTCGACCGCGGCGGTTTCGGCTGCTCGGGCATCGGCGGCGGCTGAACCGGCATGGAGCGCCGCACCGCACAGCCGCGTCCCAACTGGCAGCAGATCGTGGAGGAGCAGGGAATCGTCTACCCGCTCACCCGCTACCCGGACGGATCACTGCGTCCGTACTGGGACGAGAGCGCCTATTACGTCTTCTCGCTGTCCGAAGTCGAGGCACTGGAGGACGTCGTCGAGGAACTGCACTCCATGTGTCTGGTCGCAGCCGCGCACATCGTGGAGCAGGACCGTTACGCCGAACTCGGCATCACCGACCGCCGGCTGGCCGGGCTCGTCGCCCAGTCCTGGCGCCGTCGTGACGAACTGCCTTCCCTGTACGGCAGGTTCGACCTGCGCTACGACGGGAGCGGCCCGGCGAAGATGCTGGAGTACAACGCGGACACCCCCACCTCTCTGGTGGAGGCCGCGAGCGCCCAGTGGTTCTGGATGGAGGACCGCTTCCCGGGCGCCGACCAGTGGAACTCCCTGCACGAACGCCTCGTCGACGCGTGGCGGCGGCAGGCTGCCCTGCTGCCGCCCGGACCGCTGCACTTCGCGCACTCCGAGGGCGACGAACTGGGCGAGGACCTGATGACGGTGGCCTACCTGAGGGAGACCGCCGAGCAGGCCGGCATCGACACGGAGGCGCTCTCCGTCGAACAGATCGGCTGGGACCGGCTGACCGGGCGGTTCGTGGACGAGCGGCTCCGCTTCATCCGCAGCTGCTTCAAGCTGTACCCGTGGGAGTGGCTGGCGACCGACCGCTTCGGGCCGCAGGTGCTGGACACCCTCGACAACGGTGGCGGCACCGGCACCACCTGCTGGATCGAGCCGGCCTGGAAGATGCTGCTCTCCAACAAGGCGCTGCTGGCGATCCTCTGGGAGCTGTTTCCCGGCCACCCGAATCTGCTCCCCTCGTACCTCGACGGTCCGCGCGAACTTGCCGCACCGGGTTCGGGCGAGGCCGCCGCGTCAGGTCCGGGCGGGGCTGGGGTGTCGGGTCCGGGCGGGGCTGGGGTGTCGGGTTCGGGCGAGGCTGGGGTGTCGGGTTCGGGCGAGGTCGCGGCGGGCGGTGGTGGCCACGGCTACGTCGCCAAGCCGCTGCTCGGCCGTGAGGGGGACGGGGTCACGGTCCACGAGCCGGGAAGCCCGGCGGTGCTGCGGGACGAGCCGTGCTGCTACCAGGAACTGGCGCCGCTTCCGGACTTCGACGGCAACCGGGTGGTGCTGGGCGCGTGGGTCGTCGAGGACGAGGCGGCCGGGCTCGGTATCCGTGAATCGGCGGGGCTGGTCACGGACGAGTACGCCCGCTTCCTGCCCCACGTGATCCTCTGAAGCCTGCCTGCTGCCCCACCCCCGCCTGCTGCCTTGTCTGCCGTCTGCCGTCTGCTGCTCGCAGCGACGGGCGGGGCGACCGGCGGGGGATCCCGGCCGCCCCGCGACCGGCGAGGGATCTCAGCCGCGCAGGACTCCGCGGAGCTGCTCCAGCCCCCAGTCCAGGTCCTCCTTGCTGATCACCAGGGGCGGTGCGATCCGGATCGTCGAGCCGTGGGTGTCCTTGACCAGCACGCCACGGTCCATCAGCTTCTCGGAGATCTCCCGGCCGGTTCCGTGGCTCGGCGCGATGTCGACGCCCGCCCACAGTCCGCGGCCCCGGACCTCCTCCACCGCACCCCCGCCCACCAGCAGCCCCAGCTCCTGGTGGAGGTGCTCGCCCAGCTCGGTCGCCCGCTGCTGGAACTCGCCGGTACGGAGCAGCGCGATGACCTCCAGCGCGACCGCGCAGGCGAGGGGGTTGCCGCCGAACGTCGAACCGTGCTCACCGGGCCGGTACACCCCGAGCACCTCCTGCGACGAGACCACCGCCGACACCGGCACCACACCGCCACCCAGCGCCTTGCCGAGCACATACATGTCCGGCACCACACCCTCGTGCTCACAGGCGAAGGTCTTCCCGGTCCGGCCCAGGCCCGACTGGATCTCGTCCGCGATGAACAGCACATTCCGCTCACGGGCGAGCGCACGCGCCCGGGGGAGATAGCCGGGCGGCGGCACCAGCACCCCGGCCTCGCCCTGGATCGGCTCCAGCAGCACCGCCACGGTGTTCTCGGTCATCGCCTCCGCGAGCGCGGTCAGATCCCCGTACGGCACGATCTCGAACCCCGGCGTGTACGGACCGAAGTCCTCCCGCGCCTCCTGGTCGGTCGAGAAGCTGATGATCGTGGTGGTCCGGCCGTGGAAGTTGTTCGAGGCGACGATGATCTTCGCCATGCCGTCCGGGACGCCCTTCACCCGGTAGCCCCACTTGCGGGCGGTCTTCACCGCGGTCTCCACGGCCTCCGCCCCCGTGTTCATCGGCAGTACCGTCTCCATGCCGCACAACTCGGCGAGCTGCGTACAGAAATCGGCGAACCGGTCGTGGTAGAAGGCGCGCGAAGTGAGGGTCACCCGCTCCAGTTGTGCCTTGGCCGCGTCGAGCAGGCGCCGGTTGCCGTGGCCGAAATTGAGCGCCGAATATCCGGCCAGCATGTCCAGATAGCGCCGGCCTTCCACGTCGGTCATCCAGGCCCCGTTCGCCGAAGCGACGACGACGGGCAACGGGTGGTAGTTGTGCGCGCTGTGTGCCTCGGCGGAGGCGATGGCGTTTTCCGTGGTCGACACGGGATCTCCGTTCGTCGTGCGGCGTGGGCGGAGGGTGGTGCCCACTTTTTATCGTCGGTCGGAACCCGGGCGAGGAAACCTTCGATTCACGGCGCGCCCGTCGGCCGCGCACGGCCCTCGGCGCCGGTCCGAGTGTGTTCCTGGTCTCAGCCCCCGCGGTGCGCGTCCCGCCTCCGCGCACCTTCCGTACCGGCTGCCGGACATCGGTTCCGTACCTGAGACAATGGGTTTCATGGCCTCTGAACGCCCCCGCGTGCTCTCCGGAATCCAGCCCACCGCAGGCTCGTTCCACCTCGGCAACTACCTCGGCGCGGTCCGCCAGTGGGTGGCGCTGCAGGAATCCCACGACGCCTTCTACATGGTCGTGGACCTGCATGCGATCACCGTCCCGCAGGACCCCGCGGAGCTGCGGGCGAACACCCGGCTCGCCGTCGCCCAGCTCCTCGCCGCCGGTCTCGATCCGGAGCGCTGCACGCTCTTCGTACAGAGCCATGTCCCCGAGCACGCCCAGCTCGGCTGGATCATGAACTGCCTCACCGGCTTCGGCGAGGCGTCCCGCATGACGCAGTTCAAGGACAAGTCCGCCAAGCAGGGTGCCGACCGCACCACGGTCGGTCTCTTCACGTACCCGATGCTGATGGTCGCGGACATCCTCCTGTACCAGGCCGACCAGGTCCCGGTCGGCGAGGACCAGCGCCAGCACCTGGAGCTGACCCGCAACCTCGCCGAGCGGTTCAACGGCACCTACGGCGACACCTTCACCATGCCGGACCCGTACATCCTCAAGGAGACGGCGAAGATCTACGACCTTCAGGACCCGTCGTCGAAGATGAGCAAGTCGGCGGCCACGCCGAAGGGCCTGATCAACCTCCTCGACGAGCCGAAGGCCACCGCCAAGAAGGTCAGGAGCGCCGTCACCGACACGGACACGGTCATCCGCTTCGACCGGGCCGAGAAGCCCGGCGTCAGCAACCTCCTTACCATCTACTCCACGCTGACCGGCACCGGTATCACGGATCTGGAGCAGAAGTACGAGGGCAAGGGCTACGGTGCGCTCAAGACCGACCTTGCCGAGGTCATGGTCGAGTTCGTCACACCGTTCCGGACCCGCACCCAGGAATACCTGGACGATCCGGAGACGCTGGACTCGATCCTGGCCAAGGGCGCGGAGAAGGCCCGCTCCGTAGCCGCTGAGACGCTGGCCCGGACGTACGACCGGATGGGCTTTCTGCCCGCGAAGCACTGAGTCCAAGGACCCTGGCGGATTGACGGCCGGAGGCGTCACACTGGCGAGGGGAAGCTGATCCGGTCGATGGCCGAAAACAGGCTGTCGGCCCTTGAACACCCTCGCTCACCGAGGATTGAGGAGAACGACGTGGGGACCGTAACGCTCGGCGTTTCGATCGCGGTCCCGGAGCCCTACGGCAGCCTGCTCCAGGAGCGGCGCGCGAGCTTCGGGGATCCTGCCGCGTACGGCATTCCCACCCACGTCACCCTCCTCCCGCCGACCGAGGCCGAGGCGGCGGACCTGCCCGCGATCGAGGCGCATCTCGCGCAGATCGCCACGGGCAGCCGCCCCTTTCCGATGAGGCTGTCCGGCACAGGGACCTTCCGGCCGCTCACACCGGTCGTCTTCGTCCAGGTCGTCGAGGGGGTCTCGGCCTGCTCGTGGCTGCAGAAGCGGGTCAGGGACACCTCCGGGCCGCTGGTGCGCGAACTCCAGTTCCCGTACCACCCGCATGTGACCGTGGCGCACGCCATCGCCGAGCAGGCGATGGACCGGGCGTACGAGGAGCTCGCCGCATACGAGGCCGCCTGGACCTGCCGCTCCTTCGCCCTGTACGAGCAGGGCCCGGACGGCGTCTGGCGCCAGATCAACGAGTTCCCGCTCGGCGCCGGGGACGGCGCTCCCGCCGTGCCCGCCCAGGGCGGCTCCTCCGTGGACGAGCCCTCACTGCACTCCTGAGGGGGGAACGGCTCCGACGGGCCGTTCCCGCTCCTTGAGGCCCCCGCCCCGGGATTCCGGTCAGACCGGCAGGCGCCGGAACAGCGGGCGTGGCACATGCCGCAGGGCCGACATCACTACGCGCAGTGACCCCGGCACCCACACCGTCTCCGAACGCCGCCGCAGCCCCGTCACGATCGCCGCCGCGACCGCGTCCGGAGTCGTCGCGAGAGGCGACGCCTCCAGCGGGGCGGCGGCGAACCGCGCCGCGGCGAGCCGCGGTGTCGCCGGCCGCGCCGTCGCTGCCGTCGCTGCCGTCCGTACGACGCCGGGGCGCACGACCATCACATGCACCCCCGTGCCGTACAGCGCGTCCCCCAGCCCCTGTGTGAACGCGTCCAGGCCCGCCTTGCTGGACCCGTAGATGAAGTCGGCGCGGCGGGCGCGTTCGCCCGCAACCGAGGACAGCACCACCAGCGAACCGTGCCCCTGCGCCTGGAGCGCACCGGCGCACACCAGCCCGGCGGAGACGGCCCCCGTGTAGTTGGTCCGGGCGACGCGGACCGCGGCGAGCGGTTCCTCCTCGTCACGGCCCTGGTCGCCCGCGATGCCGAAGGCGAGGAGCACCATGTCGACGTCGCCCTCGGCGAAGATCTTGCCGAGTGCGGTCTCGTGGGACTCGGGGTCGAGGGCGTCGAAGTCGACCGTGTGCACGTCGGCGCCGCGTGTGCGCAGTTCCGCAGCGGCCGAGTCGAGGGCGGGGGAGGGGCGGCCGGCCAGCCAGACCGTACGGGTCCGGCGGGCGATCAGCCGCCGTGCGGTGGCAAGAGCGATCGTTGACGTGCCGCCGAGAACGAGCAGGGACTGCGGGGCACCGAAGGCGTCCTTCACGGAGACGCTCCTTGCAGACGAGGGCAGACGAGGGCAGACGAGGGCAGACGAGGACAGACAGGGATAGGACGAGGGCAGACAGGGATAGGACGAGGGCAGACAGGGATAGGACGAGGGCGTGGCGACGGCGGGTGAGGTGACCGGCGGGCGCACGGCTCCGGCGCGGTCAGAGCGACAGACGGCGCGAGAGGTCCGAGCGGAACGCCCCGTTCGGGTCCAGTTCGGCGCGCAGCGACCGGAATTCGGCCAGTCGTGGATACATCGCGGCCAGCATCTGAGGCCGCAGCCGGGAGTCCTTCGCCAGGCAGACCCGGCCGCCCGCGCCCGCCACCTCCTCGTCCAGTGCGTCCAGGAACCCGGCCAGGCCCGGTAGTGCGGCGGGCAGATCGAGGGAGAGCGTCCAACCGGGCATGGCGAACGACAGCCATCCGGGGTCGCCCTCGCCCAATCGTTTGAGCACGGCGCGGAACGACGGGCAGCGCCGCTGTGAGATACGGCGCACGATCCGGCGCAGCGCCTCCTCCTTTCCGTGTCCGACGACGAACTGGTACCGCACGGATCCGCTGCGGCCATGGAGCCGGTTCCAGTGCGGCAGCCGGTCCAGGGGGTGGAAGAACGTGGACAGTCTCTGGAGTTCGCCGATGCGGTACGCGGGGGCCGCGCGGTACTGGAACTCGTTGAAGAGGGCGGCGGAGGTGCGGCCCAGCAGCCCTTCCGGCACGAGAGCGGGTGCGGCCGGCAGCTGTCCGGGGCGGAACGCCAGCGGTGCGCGCCGAGCGCGCGTCGGGAGCGCGTACCGCGGCACATGCTCTGCCCGGGTGAGTACGGAACGTCCCGTGGAACGGCCGCGGGCGAGGAGGTCGATCCAGGCCGCCGAGTAGCGGTAGCGGTGGTCTCCGGCGGAGAGCCTGGCCAGCAGGTCGTCCAGATCCACGGTCCGTTCGGTGTCGACCGACATCCAGGAGCTGGTGACGCGGTGGCACCGGAGCGCGGCCGAGAGGATCACACCCGTCAGGCCCAGGCCGCCCGCGGTCGCGTCGAAGAGGTCCGTGCCGGGCCGGACCGTACGGATCTCGCCCTCGGCGGTCAGCAGTTCCAGTTCCTGGACGTGCCGGGAGAAGGAGCCGGAGAAGTGGTGGTTGCGGCCGTGGATGTCCGTGCCGATCGCGCCGCCCACGGTGACCTGACGGGTGGCCGGTGTGACGGGCACGAACCAGCCGAGCGGCAGCAGGACCTCCATCAGCCGGTGCAGGGTGACCCCGGCGTCGCAGACCACCAGGCCGGCCCCGGCGTCGATGGTACGGATCCGGTTCAGCGCGGTCATGTCGAGGACGGAGCCGCCCGCGTTCTGGGCGGCGTCGCCGTGGGCCCGGCCGAGGCCCCGGGCGATGGAGCCGCGGGGTCCGCAGCCGCGTACTGTCGCCGCCGCCTCCTCGTACGTACGGGGGCGGAAACGCAGGGCGGCCGTCGGGGCGGTACGGCCCCAGCCGGTCAGGGACACGGTGTCGACAGACATGCCTGTGACCGTATCGCCCGACAAAACCCATTCGAGGGATTTGTTACAGCACTCACCGATATGGGTGATTGGGGAAGTTTCGACTCGTGCGGCAGTGAAGGGGCGCCGGTTTTCCGTGCCGGGGAGGGTAGTCGTACGTCATGGACTGGCTGAAGAAACTCCCTGTCATCGGGCCGATCGTCTCCCGGCTGATGGCGACGCACGCGTGGCGCTCGTACGAGACGCTGGAACGGGTCCACTGGAGCAGGCTCGCCGCCGCGATCACCTTCATCAGCTTCCTGGCACTCTTCCCGCTGATCGCGGTCGGTGCCGCGATCGGTGCCGCGCTGCTCTCCACCGAGCAGGTCCACAAGATCGAGAACAAGGTCGTCGAGCAGGTGCCGGGCATCTCCGACCAGCTCGGCATCAGCAGCCTGGTGGCCCACGCCGGCACGGTCGGGCTGGTCGCCGGTGCGTTGCTGCTCTTCACCGGTGTCGGCTGGATCGGTGCGATGCGGGGCTGTCTGCGCGCCGTGTGGGACATGGACGACATGGACCTGGGCAATCCGGTCATCCGTAAACTCAAGGATGTCGGACTGCTCATCGGTCTCGGCGGGGCGGCGCTCGCGACCCTCGCCGTCTCCTCGGCCGGTTCCGTCGCCGTGGGATGGACCGCTCGTCTGCTGGGCATCTCGGACCGTGGCGCGGGCGGTGTGGTGCTCCAGGTGGCCACCCTGGTCGTGGCGGCCCTGGCCGGTTTCCTGCTGCTGCTCTATCTGCTGACGCTGCTGCCCGGCGTCGAACCTCCGCGCCGCAGGCTGCTGGTCGCGGCGGCGATGGGCGCGGTCGGCTTCGAACTGCTCAAGCTGCTGCTGGGCAGTTATATGAAGGGCGTCGCGTCGAAGAGCATGTACGGCGCCTTCGGGGTGCCGATCGCGCTGCTGCTGTGGATCAATTTCACGGCCAAGCTGCTGCTGTTCTGCGCCGCCTGGACGGCGACGCGGAGCAGCGAGGACACCCGGAAGGAGGCCGGAGCCGTCAGTGACGGGGCAGGCGGCGCACCAGGTCCGGCAGCGGCCAGCGCCGGTTGACCAGGAACGCCCCGGCCGACAGCAGCACCAGGACACCTCCGGCGATGCCCAGAGCGATGCCGATGCCCCCGCCACCACCCCCGGTCGCGGCAGCGGCCCCGGTGGTCTGCGAAGGACCGTTGCTGCCTGTGTTCTTGTCCTGTGCCGCAGGGCCCTTACCGGTTCCGCTGTCGGTGCCGGTGGCGGCGGACCTCGGGGGCACCAGTTCGCCGACCGGGGTCACCTTGCCGCTCGCGTCGAAGCCCCAGTCCAGAAGACTCGCGGCTTCCTTGTAGACGGCGTGCGGCTCTTTGGACGACGGATTCATGACGGTGACGAGCAGCACCTTGCCGTCGCGTTCGGCGACACCGGTGAAGGTGTTGCCCGCCTGTGTGGTGTAGCCGTTCTTGACGCCCGCGATGCCCTTGTACGGGTCGACGCCGTCCGCGCCGGTGAGCAGCCGGTTGGTGTTCTGGATCTTGAAGGTTTCGCGCTTGCCCTTCTTCTCCTCACCGGGGAAGTCCGCCTCGGCGGTCGAGCAGTACTCCCGGAAGTCCGCCTTCTGCAGCCCGCTGCGGGCGAAGAGCGTCAGGTCGTACGCGCTGGAGACCTGACCCGGCGCGTCGTAGCCGTCGGGTGACACCACCTTCGTGTCGAGCGCCTGCAACTCCTCGGCGTGCGCCCGCATGTCGGCGACGGTCTTGGCGACGCCGCCGTACATCGAGGACAGCACGTGCACCGCGTCGTTGCCCGATCGCAGGAACACCCCGAGCCACAGGTCCTGCACCGTATAGGTGAGGTGCTCCTTGACGCCGACCAGGCTGCTGCCCTCGCCGACACCGGCGAGGTCCTCCTCCTGGACGGTGTACGTGCGTGTCTTCGGCTGGAGTCCGGGCATCACCGTGTCCGCGAAGAGCATCTTCAGGGTGGAGGCGGGAGGCAGCCGCCAGTGCGGGTTGTGCGCGGCGAGGACCTCGCCGTTCTCCGCGTCCGCGACGATCCAGGACCTGCCCGTGAGGTCCTTGGGAAGGACCGGGGCGCCGGGCCCCAGCGTGACCTGCGTGCCGGTCCGCCCCAGCAGTTCGCCACCGAGCTGGGACATGCCGGCCGGCGGTTTCGGCTGATTGACGGAAACGTCCTTGTCGACCGCCCACGCCGGACTGACGACAAAAGAGGACAACAAGGCGGCGGAGAGGACCGTCACTGCGGTCTTTTTGAGAGCAGGCACGGTCGGAAACGTACAGGGTGACGATATGAAAATGGGGTCGGACTGTGTGACCCGCCGCGCGTACCGCCGCGACAGCCCACCCCGGACGACTCCGCCGCGGCGTGGCGGAGATACTGAGTCCATGAAGCTCAGCCGCCCCGTCTCCTGGTTCCTGCTCGCGTTCGGGGTGTGGAGCTGGTTCATCTGGATCACTTTCGTCAAGAACCTGTGGAAGGACGGCAGCGGACTCGCCTTCGACGACGCGGGTGACCCGACCACGTACTTCTGGGTTCATCTGCTGCTCGCCATCACGTCCTTTCTCCTGGGGACGGCCG
The DNA here is from genome assembly GCF_042885475.1 of Streptomyces sp. NPDC058051. Lineage (NCBI taxonomy): Bacteria > Bacillati > Actinomycetota > Actinomycetes > Kitasatosporales > Streptomycetaceae > Streptomyces > Streptomyces sp. NPDC058051. The sequence goes on along the minus strand of NZ_JBHVRW010000034.1, from coordinate 3,284 downwards.
TTGGTGTGATCGGGTTCCGTGGCGTCAGGGCCTTGCGCCGCGAGCGCGCATAACAGGCCGTACGGCGGGTGGGGGAGTACACATGGCAGTGGCCGGTCTCGTGGTGATGGCGGTCGTGGTGATCGCGCTGCTCGTCGGCGTGCACCGCTACCTCTGGCGCCGCCTCGTCGGTGACACGACGGCCGAGGGCAGCGTCCTGCGCACCGTCGGCACGGTGGCCGCCTTCCTCCTGCCGCTGCTGAGCGTCGGCGCCCTGGTCTCCGGCCGGACGGGCGCGCCCTTCTGGCTCCAGCGGGTGCTGGCCTGGCCGGGCTATCTGTGGCTGGCCACGCTGCTGTATCTGACACTGGCTCTGCTGGTGGGTGAGGTGGTGCGGCCGATCCTCCGACGGGTGTTGGCCGGCCGGGCGAAACGGTCAAACGGCGCGAACAGCCCGTCGGCTCCGGATGCGCCCGCGCCCGGAACCGCGGCCACGGACACGCCCGCTGCGGTCGCCTCCGCCGCCGCGGAGGCCGCCGGCACGGTCACCCCTGCCACGGACGCCCCCGCCGCGGACGCCCCCGCCGCAGGCGCCCCCGCCGCAGGCGCCCCCGCCACGGACGTCCTCGTCGCCGACGCCCCCGCCGCGGGTCGCCTCGCCGTTCCCACGCGTCGTCTGTTCGTCGCGCGGGCCGTCGGGGGTGCCGCCGCCGTCGCCGGGCTCGGCACGGTCGGTTACGGCACGTACGGTGTGCTGCGCGGGCCGCGGGTCAAGCGGATCACCGTCCCGCTCGCCAAGCTGCCCCGTTCCGCGCACGGCTTCCGCATCGCGGTCGTCAGCGACATCCATCTCGGCCCCATCCTCGGCCGCGCCCACACCCAGCGGATCGTCGACACGATCAACCGCACCCAGCCGGATCTGGTCGCCGTCGTCGGAGATCTCGTCGACGGAACCGTCGCGGACCTCGGTCCGGCGGCGGAGCCGCTCGCGCGGCTGAGCGCCCGTCAGGGAAGTTTCTTCGTCACGGGGAATCACGAGTACTACTCCGGGGCCGCCCAATGGGTCGATCACGTGCGGGAATTGGGGCTCCACCCCCTGGAGAACGCCCGCGTCGAGATCGCCGGATTCGATCTCGCGGGCGTCAACGACATCGGAGGGGAGAGCGAGGGGCAGGGGCCGGACTTCGCCGCGGCGCTCGGTGACCGGGACCGTACCCGCGCCGCCGTCCTCCTCGCGCATCAGCCCGTCGTCATCCACGACGCCGTCGCCCACGGGGTGGACCTCCAGCTCTCCGGACACACCCACGGCGGCCAGCTCTGGCCGGGCAATTACGTTGCCGAGCTGGCCAATCCCACGGTCGCCGGACTCGACCGCTACGGCGACACCCAGCTGTACGTCTCGCGGGGCGCGGGGGCCTGGGGGCCGCCCGTACGGGTCGGCGCACCCTCCGACATCACCGTCGTGGAGCTTGCCTCCGGGCAGATCTGACGTTCCGTCGTTGGCCGGTTACAGACCCTGAAGAATCCCCCAATGTTTCAAGTGTCGAACAAAAGGTTATGAGTCCTAGTTTTGCTCTTCCAGTTGTGAAAATCGTGTGATTTGCTGAGCGCGAGCATGCGGTGATGTGCGTATGAGCGCAACGCCGAGGTGGGGCTGGCAAGGGAGAGCACGGCAATGCGGTCGATCCGGACACGGATTCTCGCGATTTTTGCGGTATTGGTCATCGCAGGCGTCGGAGCCTGGCAGCTGCTTCCTTCGGACAAGGCGAAGCAGGAACCGATCGCAGTCGGTACGACGGACGAGGTCACCTCGCTGGACCCGGCGGGTGCGTACGACGCCGGTTCCTGGGCGATGTACAGCAACCTCTACCAGTCCCTCCTGACGTTCAAGTCCGGGGCGATCGTCCCCGAACCCGACGCCGCCGAGAGCTGCCAGTTCATCGGCCAGAAGCTTCAGACGTACCAGTGCAAGCTGCGCGACGACCTGTCCTTCTCCAACGGCCGCAAGATCACCGCCGCCGATGTCAAGTACTCCATCGAGCGCATGATCAGGATCAAGACGGATGTCGGTCCGGCGGTGCTGTTCCCGAGCCTCAAGAACGTGGTGTCCGAGGGCCGCACCATCACCTTCAACCTCTCCTCGCGTGACGCGACCTTCCCGCAGAAGCTCGCCACGGGGGCGGGTTCGATCGTGGACCGCGAGTCGTACCCGGCCGACAAGCTCCGGACCGGAAACACGGTCGACGGCTCGGGTCCGTACATCCTGAAGTCGTACCGGCCCGGCGTCACCGCCGAACTGGTCCCCAACTCCCGTTACAAGGGCGCGCTGAGCAAGACCGGCGTTCCGGTCACCGTGCGCTACTACAAGGAGTCGGACGCGCTCCTGGCGGCCTGGAAGACCGGAGAGGTCGAGGTGACGCACCGCCAGCTCCCGCCGGCCACGCTCGCCGAACTGAACCCCGGCGACCCCGACCTGCGCGTCACCGAGGCGGACAGCGCCGAGATCCGCAACCTCGTCTTCAACGTCCGCGACAACTCCCCGTTCGCCGACAAGAAGGTCCGGCAGGCCGTCGCGTCGATCATCGACCGCGGGCCGCTGGTGACCGACGTCTACAAGGGCACGGTCGAACCGCTCTACTCGCTGATCCCGCAGGGCTTCATCGGGCACAGCACGCCGTTCTTCGACGCCTACCCCTCACCCGACACCGCGCGCGCCAAGCAGCTGATGCAGGAGGCCGGGGTGCAGACGCCGCTGCACATCACCTACGCCTACCGCGGCGGCGACGAGGCGTACGAGAAGGAGACCGCGGAGCTGAGCCGCCAGCTGGAGGCGACCGGACTGTTCAAGGTCACGGTCAAGGCCGTCGACTGGCAGCAGTTCCAGAAGGGGTACGCGTCCGGCAAGTACGACGTGTACACCGTCGGCTGGCTGCCCGACTACCCGGACCCCGACACGTTCAGCCAGCCGCTGGTCGGCCGCACCAACAGCCTCCACAACGGCTACACCAGCAAGAAGATGGACGCCCTGATCAGCGCCACGCTGGAGTACGGCGACCGCAGCCGCACCTCGGCGGACTTCAAGGAGCTCCAGGCGCTGGTCGGTGAGGACGTTCCGCTCGTGCCGCTGTGGCAGAAGAAGGACTACGTCGTCAGCACGACCGACGTCTCCGGTTCGCAGTACCTCTCGGACGGCACCGGCATCTGGCGGCTGTGGGAACTGAAGCGGATCTGACGGCCCGCAGTGCCGGATCCGGCACGGACGGACAAGCGTTGAGGGGGCGGCCCGTCCCGGCACTGCCGGGACG
>NZ_JBHVRW010000033.1:0-80008 GCF_042885475.1 Streptomyces sp. NPDC058051 | reverse complement strand
TCGGCATCGGCTCCCTCGCCAACAAAGTCAAATCCGTCTTCCACGCCGTCGCCAAACCCGTCAACCGCGCCATCGACAAAATCGTCACCTTCATCGCCAAAAAAGGCAAAGCCCTCTGGAACAAACTCAAAGGCAAGGGGAAGAACGGAAAGAAAGAAAAGAGTCCAAAATTCTCCTGGAGCCCACCGAGAATCAAACCACGCGCGATCCGTAAAGCTTTTTCAATGACCTCTGGAGAGCCACACACTCTCACCGCCCGAACGAGCGATTCCGGCTTGCGAGTCATCATAGCAAGCGCTTTTGCAGGCGAGGTTCGTTCCGTAATCAATACAGTGAAGGAGGAGGCAAAGCAACTCCCGGAACCCGACAAGACAGAGGCCATTGCAGCAATTTCCAGGATTGAATCCCATTTGACAGACATTTCCAGCGCCGAGGCGAAATGGAAAAGAGAAAAGAGTGCCACTGAAAAGAAAGTGAAGGAGAGGATTCAGAAGCGGATCGACAAAAAGAAGATAAAAACCGCTGCCGAGGCTGAGGCGCTGAGCAAGCAATGGCTCGGGGAAAAAGAGCAGAAGCTGTATCAGGCGATCGAGGAGCTGCTAGCTGACCAGATTTCAACGTTGAGCAAACTCAAGAGCATGCAGCAGTTCATCAACAAACCCGGCACTCGCCGCCTCCCTCGCGGCTACGACGTCCGGACCAGACTCTACGTACTCGGAAGCGGCTGGAAGACCCAATCGAGTGCGTGGGGCAGGAAGGAGAAGGAGGGACTCGCAAATGAGGTCAATGACATTCTGAGTAACGGCTACACCAGTGCTGCCAGAAACCGCTTGGAGGATCTTGATCAGCGGCTCAAACTACCAGATAACGCACTGTCCCTATTCGACAAAAAAGAACTGAAATCGGCACATATTAAAAATGAACTATACGACGTCGACCACCACCCGGTGCCCCTTGCGCAACACTGGAAGAGCGATGGCCACGACCAGGGCGACAAGGAACGCAGAGAGCATAATGTCGAAAAGGACAACTGGCGTCTCATCACCAGGTCATGGAATCGCAGACTTCAAGCAGGAGGACACCAATACGGTCAGCAACGAGACCTCGGGAAATCCTTCACAAGTGAAATTGCCGACGGAGGAATCCCGAACGCCAAGCGGATTGATGGCCGCCCCCTTCTCGACGAGAACGAAAGGCCGATCACGTAATGGAACTCGGTACACAACCAGGACGAGTGGCACTCACCAATCCGACCTTGGTCACCTGCATTGAAATCGACCCGAATGGAAACGATTTCTTTGTCGGCCAGGCAGCGAACAACCAACATTCCGCACTGAGTCGCTGGAGTTTACCGGACCTTTCTCCGCTACAAGGTCCAAAAACCTGCCCACTGGCTATGCAACAGGATACTTGCCATGTACTGACTCGCGGCGGGAGTAACTTACTGGGCGTGGTCGGCATAAGTACACAGCGGCTCACGCTCATTGATCTGGTCAGCGGATCACAGTCCGAGCCGGTGGAAGACAACGTCGTATGGGCACGTATGGCCGGACCGTATCTCGCTACCAGCGGTACACATACCCAGATTCAGGAACTGAAATCCGGCAACGTGGTTTGGCGACAGGAGCCGCCGGCGCCACGAAAATCGAGCCACGCCAGCCTGGTTCCAATGATTTCCTTTCACCCAAATCTTCACGTATTCGCAACCGGCGGATCGGGCGAATCGGAAGTTCGCTTGCATTCGTTGACCGATGAAAGCCTGACTGACGTTCTTCCCGAAGCGCCCAAACGCCTGCGTTGGCTCGACTTCAGCCCGAATGGCGACTATGTCATCGCCATTGACGCGTACGCCAAGAGCACTGTCATCTGGGACTCCAGGACAAAAGACCTGCACCGACCTGAAATTTTCGGAAGGAAGGCTGACGACTACTGGTCAGTCGCATTCCATCCCGATGGGGAACATTTCGCCATGGGTATGCTGTCGGGCTATGTTAATCTTTTCCGTTTGTCAGACGGCCAGAGGGTTGGAAGCCAGCGTCAACATATCGGCCGGGTACAGGCACTGGTCTTCAGTCCGGACGGATCGCTCCTGCTCAGCGGCGGTGATGACGGACAAGTCCTCGCCTGGACGCTGATTTGACCGTCCAGCTTCGTGTTCTGAAGCGCTTTCCGGCCGGTTCGCCTTTCGAGGCTGCCCAGCCGAGCCGTTCCGCGCGCAAGAACCGTGGGGGTGCAGATCGCCTCTCTCGTAGACAGTTCTCCTAGTTCATGTATTAAATTGGCATCATGAGCGACGAACCCACCTACGGGGTCGGTGAAGGCCCCACCGCCAACGTCTCTGTCAGCCTGCACTCGGGCAATATCGCGGCCGTCCGTGCACGTGTGGGGAAGCGGGGCTTCTCCGCCTACGTGGATGCCGCCGTGCAGCGGCAGATCGAGCGGGACAACCTTGCCGAGCTGACGGAGAGGCACGAAGCCGAGCACGGTGCGTTGAGCGACGCGGAGGTCGAAGCCGCCCGAGCGCTTCTGCGGGGCGACGCCGATGATGCGCAGAACGCCGCCTGATGGCGCGGACGGGAACGCTCGTCCTGGACAGTGAGGGGCTGTCCAAGGTCGTGGCGGACGACCGACAGGTCATGGCGCTGCTCCGTGGGGCGGAGCAGGAGGACCTGAGAGTGGTCGTCAGTGTTCTCACCCTCATCGAGGCCCATCACCGGAAGGTGAACGCCCCTCGGTTCAACTGGGCTGTGTCCAGGCTGACGGTTGAGCCCGTGAGCGAGGAGATCGGGCGCTTGGCCATGAAGCTGCTGACCGACGCCGGACTGCACGGGCAGAAGTACGCCATCGATGCCGTCGTGGGGGCGACCGCGTTGCTGATGCCGGGGCCTGCGGTGATCCTCACCTCGGACCCTGAGGATCTGGGGCTGCTGTGCGGTGACCGGGTGCGCATCATCAAGGTCTGATCATCAGGGACCGTGGGGAGCGCACACCTCACGTCAGCAGTTTCAGATACGGCCCGAACTCCGAGGCCAGCGTCAGGCGGCCCAGCTTCTGGTACTCGCGCTGGATGGCGTGGATCAGCACCGGCATCGTCACCGGCTCGTCCGTGTCCGCCGCCAGGTACGCCGCTGTCACCGCGATCGAGCGGATGTTGCCGCCCGCCAGCTCGAAGTTCTCGGCACAGAAGGCGAGGTCCAGGTCCGTGCCGCGCGGGAGTACGGAGCCCAGGCAGCGCTCCCAGAGGACGAGGCGCTGTTCGGGGTCCGGGACGGGGAAGTCGATGACCAGGTCCAGGCGGCGGGTGAAGGCGTCGTCCAGGTTGGCACGGAGGTTGGTGGCGAGGATGGCCAGGCCGTCGAAGGACTCCATGCGCTGGAGCAGGTACGCGCTCTCGACGTTCGCGTAGCGGTCGTGGGCGTCCTTCACGTCCGAGCGTTTGCCGAAGATCGCGTCCGCCTCGTCGAAGAGGAGGACGCCGTTCACTCCCGCGGCTTCGGAGAAGATCCGTTCCAGGTTCTTCTCCGTCTCGCCCACGTATTTGTCGATCACCGTCGCCAGATCGACCGTGTAGAGGTCCAGGCCCAGATCTGCCGCTATGACCTCCGCGGACATGGTCTTCCCGGTACCGGAGTCGCCCGCGAAGAGAGCCGATACGCCTCGGCCCCTGCCGCCGCCGGGGCGCATGCCCCACTCCCCCAGAACCCGGTCGCGGTGGCGGGCGCGGGCGGTCAGTTCGCGGAGCTGGGCGTGGGCGTCCGGGGGAAGGACGAGGTCGTTCCAGGTGACGGTGGGTTCGATGCGGCGGGCCAGACGGTCCAGTCCCGCCGCGTTCTGGGCGCGGGCGCCCTGGCGGACGTGGTCGGGGGTGAGAGTGCCGCCGTCCAGATGAGTGGTCTGGGCCGCGCCGCGGGCGGCGCGGGTGATCTGTTCCGGAGTGAGGAGGAAAGGCGAGAGCAGGCGGTCCACATCGAGGGTCTCGGGGACGGGGGCGTCGTACGCGTCGGTCCAGAGAGCGGCCCTGGTGGACGGTTCGACGCGTGGGGCGTGCAGGAGGAGCGGCGGGGCGGTGGACCATGCCGCGTCCCAGGGGGCCCGGCCCACCAGGATCGTGGGGACCGGGGTACCGGTGAGCAGCCGGAGGAGTTCCGGGTGTTCGCGGAACACCGCGTCGAGCGGGGCGCAGACCAGGCCGGCGCCGGTCAGCCGGGCTTCGCGGACCAGGGTGCGCACTGCCTCGGCGGGCGACGGGTCCTTGGCCAGCCGTGCCAGATCCAGGCCCAGGACCCGGTGGCCCGCAAGGGCCAGCGCCGAGGCCGCGAGGGCCGTGCCGGCGCCGCCCTGGTCCTCGCGGAGGTAGGCGAGCGAGGCGCCTCGGTCGAGGGCCGCGGCCAGCGGGGCCGGGTCGCCGACGCCCGGTACGGCGTGCCAGGGGGCGAGGAGGTCCACCAGCCGCGGGTCGGGGGTGTCGTCGCCCAGAAGGTGCGCGGTGACCCGGTCGGGGATGCGGAGCGCACGGCTCAGGAACGGGCGGTCCAGGTCCTCGGCCAGCAGGAGGCGGCCTGCGCGGAGCGGCGCCAGGGCCGAGAGCCGGCCGCGTGCCACCTGGTCGGCGGGGGACAGGCCGCAGAGCCCCAGGGCCAGGCCGATGGACGGGCGGCGGCGGGTGACGTCGTCGTTCAGGTAGCCGTAGAACGCCTCGAAGCGGTCGTCGAGATCCGGTACGAGTGCGATGAGGAGGATCTCGATGTCGAGGGGGGTGAGACCGAACACGGCGGCCAGCGAGGTGAGTCGGGACGCCTCGCCCGAGGCATCGGCCCAGACCTCTGCCGACGCCTCGTCGTCGTCCGCAACCGGCGACGGATAGGCGCGGGCCTCCTCCGCGTCCAGCAGGCGGGCGACGTTCTCGTCCGTGAGGTACAGGCCGCGGAAGGCGTCGTCCGGGTCCGGGTCGGTGAGCTGCCGGGCCGCGACCGCTCGTCGGACGCGCTGCTCCACCGTGACCGCGCGGGCGAGGAGGTGGCGCAGGTTCGGGTCACCCGCGGTGGTCATTCGGTTCCGTCCTCCGTCTCGTCCTGCGCACGGTCCGCACCCCGACGGGGGGCGTCCTTGGCGCGCTCCGCGCCCTCGTGGATATCCGCCGGCCCGCCCGCACCCCCGCGGACGTCCGCCGACCCGCCCGCACCCTCGTGGATATCCGCCGGCCCGCCCGCACCCCCGTGGGCGTCCGCCCTCCCGTCCGCACCCTCGTGGGCGTCCGCCCTCCCGTCCGCACCCTCGTGGATATCCAGCGGGCCGCCCGCGCCGTCACCACCACGCATGCCGTCCGCCGGCCCGCCCGCGCCACCACCCCGCGTGCCGTCCGCCGCGGCGGCCTTGCGGTTCTCGGTGATGCGGAGGGACAGCCCGCGCCGCCGTTCCGTGACGGAGGTACGGGGGAGGACCCGCCCCGCCGGGCCCGGACCGCCCGGTCGGCCGGACCGGCCTCCGTACACCGGAAGCCCCCCGCGCCCCGGCATCGGCTGCGACAACGGCTCGGCCGCCTCGGGCACGTCCCCGAAGCGGGCCTGCAACCCCTCGTCCCCCACCGGCGGACCGACCGCATAGCGCGGCGACGATGTCACCGGCACGCTGATCACCAGGTCCAGTGAGGGCTTCAACTCGCCGCCCAGAGCGCTCCATACGTCGGCGAACGAGCGGTCCTCCGGCGGTGGCAGCGCGATCGACATCGGTACGGCCATCCCGAGATCCGCCAGGGCGCCCGTCAGCCGCTCCGGAGGCAGCGCGTCATGACGCAGCAGGCAACCGAGCAGCGAGGAGAGCAGTCGGTGCTCGTCCTCCGGGCGCTTCGTCCATGCCGTGATCAGGTACGACAGTTTGAAGAAGCGGGGCGCGCGACGGCGGGCGGTGACCGTGCCGTGCTCGTCGTACTCGTTGTGCAGACCGCGTTCGCGCCTCCGCATGTCCTCACGGATGTCGTAGAGGTAGAGGTTGACCATGGGTGCGTTGACCTTCGCCGCCCACTCCCGGGTCGGTGCGTCGAAGACCACCGCGATCTGGCCGCCTTCGAGCGCCTCAGCCCTGATCAGAGCCCGTAATACGTCGTCGACCTCGTGGATCACCCGATCACTCCCGTACGGTCGCCGCGGCTCATGCGCGGCCCGCGAAGTCCGGTGGTTGCAGATTGCGTTGGACCACGAGGACGGGTTTCTGCAACCGGTCGATGTCGCGGGTGTCCACCCGAAGCTGCCGTGGTCCGAGCTTGTCCTTGCGCAGAACCGGGATCTGGACCTCGAAAGTGCCGTCGAGGCCCACGGTCACACCGGACATCTCCGCCGTGATCCCGATGTTCCACGTGAAACGTACGGTCTGTCCCGGCGGGTAGTCCTTGCCGCGCGCCAGCACCACCTGGCCCGGCTTGACGACCTGCGGCGTGACGGTCAGCGAGGGTTTCAGGACGCGCAGCCGGTCGGTGTCCTGGTTGTCGGCCTTCCGACGGTCGGGCAGCGTGCCGCGCACGGTGGCCCGCACATCCCCGGTGACCGCCGCACGGTAGGTCGCCGTCTGGGTGATCTCGATGCGACCGCCGGCCGGGATGGTGCAGGGTTTGGCGGCTGTGCAGCGGGTCAGGGCGGGCAGGCTTCGGTCCTTCGCCTTGGACGGTTTCGGCCAGGCCGAACCGATGACGACACCCGTCGCCGTGTCCGGACCGGCGTTGGTGAGGGTGAAGCGGGCTCGGGCCGGTCGGCCGGTGTACGTACGGTCCGGGCTGACGTCGACCTTCATCGCCACATCCGCCGAGGGCGGCACGGGAGCCTCAAGCACCTCGATCTGTGCCGTGTCCGTCCCCGTATTGCCCGCCGAGTCCGTGGCCGAGCAGGTCACCGTGGTGCTGCCGACCGGGAAGAGCGAGCCGGAGGGCGGGGTGCAGGTCACCGGGAGCGTGCCGTCGGTGGCGTCCTCGGCGGTGGCGTCGTACGTCACGCTTACGCCGTTCTTGTCCTTGGCCCGGACGGTCAGATCGTCCACGGTGACGACGGGCGCGTCGATGTCGTTCACATCGATGTTGATCTGTTCCTGGAAGTCCGGATCGGCCGCTGCCGCGGGTCCGATGGTGTCCGCTCCAGGCACCTGGGTGCCCATCAGGAACTGGACGGTGCAGGTCAGGCGGGTGCCCTGGGGCGCGTCCGCGGAGACGTCGATGTTCTCCGCGAAATGCGCGGTGTCGCCGCTGGTGAGCTGCTGGGTGGGCGGGTCGAGGCTGACGGACAGATGCGGATCGCAGTTGTCCAGGCGGTAGCTCACGTTGGTGGGAAGGTTGCTGAAGCCTTCGATGATGGCGTCGGTGACACCGTCGCCGGGAATTCCGTTCAGCATGCGGCCATTGGTGGCCTCGGCGATCCGTTTGGCCTGGTCGGGCTCGTGATACGGGTCTTGGTAGGTGGGGCTGCTGTATCCGTTGCCGTTGAGCCCGTCACCGTTCTCGGTCGTCACGTCGACGGCGATGACCCGTACCCCCCTGTCCTGGAGCGCGACCACGGCGTCCTCGTAGGGGATGTTGTTGCTGGGGTTGTGGCTCGACGCGTCGCCCACCAGGACCACGACCGGACTGGCCCCCTCACGGAAGGCCGTACCGCCGTCCGCGCCGTTGGCCACTTTCCACAGCGCGTAGATCCAGTCCTCCGACGGACCTGCGCTCTTGTATCCGCGGGAGGTGTCCAGCTGGTCGACGCCCTTCTTCTGTACGTCGTCCAGGTTCGTCGTCAGCCCTTGGAGGACAGCGAACTCCGCCGTCGGGTCGTCCTTCTCGTCCCCGTAGGTGGCCACCGCGAAGCGGGAATCCGGCTGCTGTGCCCGGATCTCCTTCGTGATGTCCTTCAAACCCGCCTGTACATCGCCGATCGGGACACCCATGCTGCCCGTGCCGTCCACCAGCAGGACCACGTCCGGCCTCGGAGGAATCGCCGGCGTACGGACCTGCTTGGCCACGCCCGTGGAGCCGCCCGGGTCGACCGCGTCGGTGAACTCGGCGGGTGTGACCCAGGGTTCGGGCACCGCGGCCTCCGGCGCACCGGTGGTGACGGCCGAACCGGGCGCGATGCCGGTGACGACGAGAAGCAGCGCGAGGGCCGGAACGCGGAGCGCGGTGAGAGCGCGGCGTGGCGTCGCCGGCCGGGCCCGGGCCGATGTGTCCCGCCGCGACCGCGGCACCCGCCGAAGCGGCTGGAACCAGCGCACGGAAGTCCTCCCCCACCCTCGCCCGATCGGCATACCGGACGTCAGGGTCCTGCACCGGCGGCGGACGCACAGCGGTGCGGGAGTCACACCCTCGGGAAGGCCCCGCTGCCCGAAAGTGCAGCGGGGGATCCACCGAAGTGCCGTACACGCCCGGGCCGCGCACGGCGGCGCCGTACGCACACCCGGGCCGTACAGCCGTACGTACGACAGCGCCCTGGGCACGCCCGTGCCCCGCGCCCCCGTGCGGGCGGGCTCAGATCAGTCCCTGGCGCATCGCGTACGCCACCGCGTGCGAGCGGTTCCGCAGTTGCAGCCGGGTCATCACCGCATGCAGCACGTTCTTGATCGTGCGCTCGGAATAGGCCAGCTTCGTCGCGATGTCCGCGGTGTCGTACCCCTCCGCGACCAGCCTCAGTACGTCCACCTCGCGCGCCGCGAGTCCGGTGAAGTGCAGGCCGCGCGGGCCGAGCACCTGACCCTGGAGGCGGCCCACCTCTTCGAGCAGTCTTCCCAGCAGGTCGGAGGGGAGGTGGCCCTCGCCCCGCGCCACCGTCCCTATGACCTGCACGAGGTGTTCCGGGGTCGACTCGGAACGCCTGACCACTCCGGCGACACCGCACTCCGCGGCGTTCACCAACTTCTGCTCGTCGATGTCCGTGGTGACGAGGACGGTCCGTGAGGCGCTGGTGCGCTGAATGTGGCGCAGCATCGTCAACACCTCCTCGTCGACCGTGTCCACGACGACGACCACGATCTGGGGTGAGGAATCGTCCTTTCCCCAGTCCGTCACGCTGACCTCGGGCCGGGCCCGCAACTGACTGGCCACACCCGCTTGAGAGATCGGATCCTGGGCACGTAATGCGACAGTGATGCGCTCCATGGCAATGCTCCCCCTGGGCAACAGCCGCTGGCATCACGCGAACAAAACCATCACGGCTGTTCTCGTATGCCTCATTCGTCATGAGGCGGTCAAAAGATTCCCTCGTACCCCTCCAGGGAAACAGAAAAGCCGATCCGGGCACAGAATCTGCCCAGAAGTGTTCCTTCACGGCCGATGCCGGTATTCGGCACCGACCCTACGGTGCGCCGTATGAGTCTCACGGCAAGCCTCGACGCATCGTCCGTCACCGCCGCACCGGGCGAGGAGACTGCCCTCCCCCTGCGGATCCTCAACTCCGGCAGCACCGTCGAGGAATACCGCTTCGAGGTGGTCGGTGCGTGTGCCGCCTGGTCGACGGTGGAACCGGCGGTCCTGTCCCTGTACCCGGGCGACTCGCAGGCGGTCTCCCTCATACTGCGCCCGCCTCGCGATTCGACCGTTCCGGCCGGGGAGACGACGTTCGGGATCCGGGTCGTCCCCACCAGCGAGCAGGGCGACACGGTGGTGCCCGAAGGACGGGTGACCGTACTCCCCTTCACCGAGACGACTGCCGAGCTGGTGCCGCGCAGCTCGCACGGTGCCTGGCGCGGCAAGCATCAGATCGCCGTCGACAACCGGGGAAACATCCCGGCCACCGTGCGGCTGGGGGCACAGTCCGGTACGGAGCGGGCCCGGGTCTCCTTCGCGGCGGACGCGCTGCAGATCGCTCCCGGGCGGGCGGAGTTCGGGAAGCTGCGCGTCCGGCCGGCCAAACGCGTCTGGCGCGGAACGGCGGTCACGCATCCCTTCCAGGTGGTCGCCACACCGGAGGTGGGCGAGAGGCAGGCGCCGGTCGCACCGGTGGTCCTGGACGGCTCGTACCAGCAGGAGCCGATCCTGCCGCGCTGGCTCCCCCGAGCGCTGATCACCGCGGCTGTCCTGCTGATCGCGCTGGTCGGGCTCTGGTACGCACTGCTGCGGCCGGTCGTCAAGTCGGCGGCCCGGGAGGCGATCACACCGGACGCGGTACGGTCCGCCGCCGCGGCCGACAAGAGCAAGGCCCCGAGCACCGGCGCCTCAGCCGGTGCGGGATCGGGCGGAGGCGACTCCTCCGGAGCCGACGGAGGCGCCTCGAAGCCCAGCCCCTCGCCGAGCCCCGCCGCATCCGACGGCGCGGGAACCACGGCCCCGACCAGCGCGCAGGTGCAGGTCAGGGACTCGGTCGGCGGCGGGTCGAACACCTCGACGGCCCTCCAGGTGCCCGCCGGGCACACCTTCCAGCTGACGGACATCGTGGTCCAGAACCCTCAGGGTGACGCGGGAACGCTCGTGGTCTCCTCCGGCCGGGACACGCCCGTGCTCCGGCTCGCGATGGAGAACTTCCGCGATTCCGACTACCACTTCGTCACACCGATCCTGGTGCCCGCGGGCGGCAAGGTCACGATGACCGTCAACTGCCGGAAGGTGGGCAAGCCGGTCAACGCGCCGACGCCTTCGCGGTGTGCGGAGTCCCTGTTCCTCGGCGGCACGATGCGGACGGACTCCGCGGGCTGATCTGCCGGGACGCGGCCGGGAACACCGGCGGGAATCACCTGCGCGCCCGTCGCCACAGCCCTCGACACAGCCCTCGACACAGCCCTCGGGACTGTCCTCGGGGCTGTCCTCGGGACTGTCCTCGGGGCTGTCCGTCGGCGAGGGCGCATCGGCGGATCCCCGGCGAGATCCGCCGGGGGCCCGCCGGGCCCCGCCGGAAGGGCCCGCCGGAAGACCGTCAAGCAGGCGGAGCCTCTTCCTCCTCCTCGGCTCCTTCCTCCGCCCGTTGCACGAAGGAGCCCTGCACATCCGCCGGTTGCTCGTCCTCGTCCTCCGCCGACGCCCGTTGCACGGCAGGGGTCGTGGCGGGGGACGCGTCATGGCCGGACGCCCCGGTCGCCGTCGCCGGGGCCGGATCCGAAAGCACCCGGTCGGCGTTCGCGACGGCCTCCCGCTCGAACCGGTCGGACGGATCGCTCACCCGGATACCCCCCGGCGCCTCCGTGCCGTCCACCGGGCCGCTGCGCTGCTGGATCACATGGGTCAGCTCATGGGCCAGCGTGGTGCGGCCCTGCGGCGAGGACGGATCGTACGCGTCCCGCTGGAAGACCACGTTGCTGCCGACCGTGTAGGCGTGGGCGCCCACGCCCTTCGCCGACTCGTGTGCGGCGGAGCCGGTATGGACGCGCACGTCGGAGAAGTCCGCGCCCATCCGCGCCTCCATGTCGGTGCGGGTGTCGGTGTCCAGAGGCTGCCCACCGCCGGACGCGACCACGTCGTGCACGGGGGAGCGCTCTTCCTCCTCGCGCCTCTGGAGCATGGCCCCGACGGCGCTGTTGCCCACCGCCCGTTGGAGCACGCTCATTCCGCCGGTCCCCACCACATCGGCCCGCCCGGTGGCCGCCGCACGGTAGAGGTGCGGGGTGTCCGCCGCCTCCCGGTTCCCGGTCGCGCCCGACGCGTGCAGGGCTTCGTCGTGCTCCTGCCCGTGCCCGTGGCCCCGCTCGTGATCGTGTTCCTGATCCCATTCCTGTGCGTTCATCGTCATCTCCCTGACCGCACCCCGGTCGACGCGCGTCGTGATGGCCCCACCCTTCCACCTTCACGACGTGCCGCTGCCTCGTCCAGCCCGGACCCCGCCGGCCGGGGGCAGCCGGTGCTGCCCCTTCGGGCATCCGGACCGCTCGTACGGCCCCGCGCGAAACCCGCGCTCCCGACCGGCTTCCGGGACGGAACCACGAAGGGCGCGGGGAAGGGGCGTGAAGGCTCCCGGGGAGAGGGCATGGGAACCAACCCGCCACGCCCTATCGGTCCGTGCGGGTACGCAGGACCGCGACGGCTCTGATGGTGGACTGGCTCTCGGCTGCCTCCCGCACCCCGTGCCGCGCCCCGGTCCACGACCTCGCCGCCACGGCGTGCAACCTCCCGCTCCGCAGGGCGAATCGGGGCAACGACACCCCGTACGCGTCCGCGATCGCGTCGAGCGCGGGCCTACCGGACGAGAGCGTGTCGAGCGGTTCGGGCAGCGTGCCCCTCGTCGCGCGCGCCTCGCCGTGGTGTGTGTATCCGTACACCTCCTGGCCGTCCTCGGCGTACGAGAAACGGAGGGTCGGCGCGGGTGCGCCGGGGCCGGGTTCCGCGGGGGCGGCCCTCCACCGGCACCAGACCGATATCGCCCTGGTGCCCAGGGAAGCCTGCGCGTCCAGGCCCGTCAGCCGGTCCTCCCGGAAGGGCTCGGGCCCGGTCTCGAAGGCGAAGCTCCATCCCCCGCCGCACGACCCGATCCGTGCGTGCGGGCCGTCCCCCACCGGGCCGTCCCGCCGCCCCCACCAGCGCAGATCGCCCTCCGAACACGGCGCCAGCAGCGGGCCCTCGCCGAGCCGCTGTGCGAGCTCCTGCGGCGCTGTGCCGTGGACCAGGACGAAGCGGAAGCCGTCCGGACACGCACCGGAATCGGGTTCGGCAAGCCAGCCGAGTCCGTCCGGCGCGGTGGCGGCCGTGACCTCCACGGCGGAAGCGGCATCCGTGGAAGCCTGAGCGGCAGCAGCGCCCGTGGAACCCGGAGCGGCAGCAGCGCCCGTGGAACCCGAAGCAGTGGTGGCGCCCGTGGAACCCGGAGTCGAACCATGCCCGGCGCGCGCCGTGTTGAGGATCTGCCGACCGCGCTCCGGCGTGACGACCGGCCCCAGGAACGGATCGGCGAGCAGCCCGAGGGGGGCGACATGCTCGGTGCCGTACGGCTCCCAGTCGGGCACGGCGGCGGCCAGCACCCGCCAGGCCCCCTCCGTGTCACCCCAGCGGGCCAGCTCGCGGGCCTCGGCGACGGCCCGGCCGAACAGCCCCGGCGGCTCGTACCGGAAGGAGCGCTCGTCGGCCTCCCGCAGAGCGGCCTCCGCCTCGGCCCGGCCCTCCGCGCCGTGCGGTCTCAGGAACCAGTCGTCGTCCTCGCGGGTCCTGCGGTGCACCATCGCTTTGAGCGGCAGGATCTCCCGTACGTACAGCGGATCGGCCATGTCCGTGACCGCCGCGACGTGGCCGCCCGGGCGGAACATGGCGTGGATCTGGTCCCGCAGCCGCCGGGCCCTCTCCCTCCCGAACCCGTCGGCCTCGTCGAGCACCGCCAGCTGTTCCTCGATGTCGCCCCCGGCCAGACAGGCCGACCGGGCCCGCTCCACCGCGGCGTCGAGCTCGCGCGTCACCTCGGTCACGAAGTCGGGGTTGTCGCCGTGCCAGGCATGGAAATCCCGGTACATGGACCGCATGTACGCGGCGAACGACGGATAGCGCTCCGGGAACTCACCGGACCATCCGCGGTAGACGTACACCGCCCATTCGCCGTCCTCGCCCACGTCACCCGGGTCGAGCAGGACATCGGTCATGTCCGAGTCGTGGGACAGCTGCAACGACCTGGCCCACATGCCGGCTCTCAGCCGCTCGGCCCGACCGGAGGTCTCGTCCAGATTCCCCTCGTACAGCCGCCGCATGCCGCCCGGATCGCCGTGCATCTCGACGCGCTCGGCGATACCCATCAGATACACCGAACTGCTCGCGTGCCGCCAGCCGTTGGAGACGTGGAGGAATGACCGGTAGGACGGGGGCAGCGCCAGCCCCAGCCGCTGTTCCAGCGCCGCTATCTGTTCCTCACCGGCGGGCGGCAGGCCCAGCGACCCCGCGACCACCGCCTCGTCATCGGTCTGCTCCTCGGCATCCTCGGGATCGAGGAGGTCCAGGGTGGCGAACCACTGCCTGCTCCAACGCTCCAGAAAGAAAGTCCAGTTGTCGATGTCCACCTCCCCAGACTGCCAGCCACCACTGACAGTCACGCCCGGCAGCCGTCGTCAGCGGGCCGTCGCACCGCCTCCCCGGACCGGATCCGGCCGCAAACGGCCGCATCGGCGGGCAGTGGAGTGGCCGTGCCGCCCCGCCGTCGGGATGATCGGTCCATGACCGAGAGCAACAAGAACCGGGCCGTCACCCTGCGGATCGCCCAGCAGCCGGAAGCCGACGAACTCCTCGCGCGCAGTCCGCTCGCCGCCCTGATCGGCATGCTGCTGGACCAGCAGGTGCCGATGGAATGGGCCTTCTCCGGCCCGTACACCCTGGCCGGGCGGATGGGCGGGGACGACCTGGACGCCCACCGGATCGCCACGTACGACCCGGACGCCTTCACCGAACTGTTCACCGCCAAACCCGCGCTGCACCGCTACCCCGGTTCCATGGCCAAACGGGTCCAGCAGTTGTGCCAGTACCTGGTGGCGGCGTACGACGGCGACGCGAGCGCGGTGTGGCGCGACGTCTCCAGCGGCGCCGAGCTGCGGAAACGGCTGAACGCCCTGCCGGGGTTCGGCACCCAGAAGGCACAGATCTTCCTGGCGTTGCTGGGCAAGCAGTTCGGTGTCCGGCCGACGGGCTGGCGCGAGGCGGCCGGGCCGTACGGTGAGGCGGGCTCCCACCGGTCGGTCGCCGACATCACCGGCCCGGAATCCCTCGCCGAGGTCCGCGCGTTCAAACAGCGCGCCAAGCAGGCGGCCCGAGCGGCCACACGCGCAACCGACCAGTGACCGACGGAAGACAACACCGCCCGCCGCCGGCCGACACCCGCCACCCGTCGCCGGCCGCCACCCGCCACCCATCGCCGCCCGCAGCCCGCAGCCCGCAGCCCGCAGCCCGCAGCCCAGAACTACTGCTGAGGGCTACCGTCTGCGGCGGGCCGTGCCGAACAGCGAGCGCGAGATCTCCCGCCCCACCTGCGTGCCGACGGACCGGGCCAGCGACTTGAACATCCCGCTCGCCACCACCTGCTCGACCAGCGAGCCATCATCCTCGGGTGCTTTCCGGGCCGCGCCCGAAGGCGCCCTGCCCGCGGCTTCCGTCTCGGCCCGCCGCCCCGCCTCCTGTTCGGCGCTCAGCTTCTCGTACGCCGACTCCCGGTCCACCGCCTGCGCGTAACGCCCGTACAGCGGAGAGCTCTTCACTGCCGCGTCCAGCTCGGCGGCGGGATACGGGCCCATCAGCGACTGCGGCGCGCGCAGCCGGGTCGCGGCGACGGGGGTCGGCGCGCCGTTCTCGCTCAGCACCGTGATCACGGCCTCCCCGGTGCCCAGCCGCGTCAGCACCTCCTCCAGGTCGTAAGGCGATTCGGGGAACGTCGTCACCGTGGACCGCAGCGCCTTCGCGTCCTCGGGGGTGAAGGCGCGCAGCGCGTGCTGCACCCGGTTGCCGAGCTGCCCCAGGACGTCACCGGGCACATCGCGCGGCGTCTGCGTGACGAGGAAGATGCCCACGCCCTTGGAGCGGATCAGCCGCACGGTCCGGGTGATCGACTCCAGGAACGCCTTCGAGGCCCCGTCGAAGAGCAGATGCGCCTCGTCGAAGAAGAAGACAAGCTTCGGCCGGTCCAGGTCGCCGACCTCCGGCAGATCGTGGAAGAGATCGGCGAGCAGCCACATCAGGAACGTCGAGAAGAGCTGCGGCTTGTCCTGCACGGCCGCCAGTTCCAGTACGGAGACCAGCCCGCGCCCGTCCGGCGCCTGCCGCAGCAACTCGGCCGTGTCGAAATCCGGTTCGCCGAAGAAGTCGCTCGCGCCCTCCTGCTCGAAGGCGGTGATCGACCGCAGGATCACTCCGGCCGTCGCCGTGGAGAGCCCGCCGATCTCCTTGAGTTCGGCCCTGCCGGTGTCCGAGACGAGAAACGCGACGACGGCCCGCAGGTCCTTGAGATCGACCAACTCCAGGCCCTTGGCGTCGGCGTAGTGGAAGATCAGGCCCAGCGACTGCTCCTGGGTGCGGTTGAGTTGCAGCACCTTGGACAGCAGAACAGGACCGAAGCTGGTGACCGTCGCCCGCACCGGAATGCCGGGGCCGATGCCGCCGAGCGCGTAGAACGCGCACGGCCGGCCCTGGGGCTGCCACTCCTGCCCCACCTGCCCGGCCCGCTCGGTGACCCGGTCGTCCGGCACGCCCGGCGCGGCAAGGCCCGAGACATCGCCCTTGATGTCCGCGAGGAAGACCGGAACACCGTGGGCCGAGAGCTGTTCGGCGATCAGTTGGAGCGTCTTGGTCTTACCGGTGCCGGTGGCGCCCGCGACGAGTCCGTGCCGGTTGAGCATCGCCAGCGGAATGCGGATCTGCGCCTCCGGCAGGCATACCCCGTCCCACAGCAGCGCGCCCAGATCGAGGGCGGCCCCCGAGACGGCGTACCCGGCGGCGATCTCCCGCGCCGGCTGCGGCAGCCCCCCGGCCTCCCCGCCGGGCGCCACGCCTGCCGCACCCGACACCGCATCCCCGCCGGACACCATGCCCTCGCCCGACACCGCATCCCCGCCGGACACCATGCCTGCCGCACCCGCCGCACCCGCCGCGCTCGCCCCACGCGCCCCGTCCGCGCCCGCCGCGCCCCCGTGCGACGCGCCCATATCCGACGCGCCGGTGTCCGAGTCCGAACAGCGTCCGATGTCGGGACGACCCGCTTCTCCGCCCGTGCTGTCGCTGTCACTCATCACGCGCCCTCATTCCGGAATGCCCGCATTTATGGCGTTCTTCCTAGAATGGCAGTCCTGCTCCATGGCTGCGCCCGGAGGCTCTTGCCCGGTAGGCTTTCCGTGTGATCTTCAAGCGCATCGGAAATGGGCGGCCATATCCCGACCACGGCCGGGAAAGCACCCGGCAGTGGGCGGATGTCGCGCCGCGCCCGGTCCGCCTCGATCAACTGGTGACCACCAAGGGCAACCTGGATCTGGAGACCCTCCTCGCCGAGGACTCGACGTTCTACGGCGACCTGTTCGCGCACGTCGTGAAGTGGCAGGGCGACCTCTATCTGGAGGACGGACTGCACCGCGCGGTGCGCGCCGCACTCCAGCAACGCCAGGTCCTGCACGCCCGGGTGCTCGAACTCGGCTGACCGAGCGCGGCAGGGCTTGCCTCACGGGCCCTCAGCCCCTGAGCGTCACCCCGGGTTCGTTCGGGTGCATTCGCACCCGGACGGGTGCGATCCATTGATCATTTAGTAGGCATCATCACCGGGTCGCACTACGCTGCGCCCATGAGCATGCTCACTCCCCCCGGCATGGGCGGAAAGTACCGCATCACGGGCGACAAGTACCCGCGCATGCGCCGTCCCCGGCGCCGCGGCAAACTGATCCTCGCTGCCACCGCCTCCGTGGTTGCCCTCGGGCTGGCCGGATGGGGGACGCTGCAACTCATCGACGTCTTCACGGGCGGCGACAGGAAGGCCAGTGCCGCCGACCACAAGACCGACTGCCCGTCGGCCACACCGTCCGCGCCCGCGAAGGCGCTGCCGGCCCCCTCGAAGATCACCGTCAACGTCTACAACGCGACACCGCGCAGCGGCCTCGCCAAGAAGGCCGCGGACGAGCTGAAGAAGCGCGGCTTCACCATCGGCGAGGTGGGGAACGCCTCGGCCGCGTACGACAAGAAGGTCGCCGGCCCCGGCGTACTGCTGGGCGCCCCTTCGGCCACGAACGGCTCGTTCCCGGTGCTCGGCACACAGTTGGAGGGCACCTTGTCGAAGACCGACGCCCGCAGGACGACGGACGTCGATCTGATTCTCGGTACGAAGTTCACGACGTTCAGCACGCCGCAGTCGGCCGCCGCGGCGCTCGCCGCCCTGACGAAACCGTCCCCCGCACCGTCCTGCTGACGGACGGCTGACGGGACCGGCCCCGGCCCCGGCAACCCGCGCGCCGGTGCCGCCCCTCGCCGCGCCCTGCGGTCAGCGGGCAGGGCGGCCCCTCGTCCGCCGTGCGATGCACGGAGCCGGACGCGGGTCACCGGTCCGGCCCGTCCCGAACGAGCGGCCAGGCTAGAGCTTGTCCAGACAGAGGACGAACTGCTTGCCGGCGTGGCGCCGGGTGCCCCGTGTCTGTTCGCTGTAGCCGATGTCGGACTTCCCCTCGCATTTGGTGTCGTCGAGGGTGCCGCCGAAGACCTCGACCACCTTGTACGCGGCCTTGGAGTCGGAGCAGTCGACGATCTTCAGATCCGGCGAGACGGTCGAGCCGTGGTTCACCATGCAGTCGCCCGCCTCGGCCTCGCGGGCGTCGTCCCGGCTGACGAACCAGACGACGCCGAGCACGATGACGGCGACCACGACACCGATGATCCGCAGAATGTTCTTGATGCCCAGACCGCCGCCCCGGCGGGAGGGCGCGGGAGGCGGCGGCGGGGAGCCCCACTGCTGTTGCTGCGGCGGGTACGGCTGCTGCTGGGGGTACTGCTGCGGATAGCCGTACTGCTGCGGGGGCTGTTGCTGCGGGGGCTGTTGCTGCGGGTAGCCGTAGCCGGGCTGGGGCTGCTGGGGCGGGTACGGCTGCTGCCCGTACGGCGGGCCTTGCTGCGGCGGATAAGTCACGTGGATCCCCCTGGACACATCAGCGTTCTTCTGCTTTTGACGTGGGCACGTTATAGCACCGGTCCGGCACGCACCCAGAACCACAGGAGCCCTGTGACAGCTCCGTAAAGAAAGAACGGTGGCAGTCGGCACCAGAGTCGGCCATCGGCCGCCGGGCGGGAGCAGCGGGGCGGCGCCCCGCCACCCCGGCGAAGGCCATGGTGAGCAGCACGTCGTGAAGGGAGAAGACCCGGCCCCGGCAGGCGTCGTCCACTACCCGCCGCAGCACGGTTTCGGTGGAGATCTTCGAGCCCTGGGTGACCCGCCTCAGCAAGGAAGGCAGCCACCAGGAACGGTCCGGGGCGAAAGTGAGGGCGAGCGCCGCTCCCCGACATGCAAGGACCAGCGGCGGCAAGGAGATTACTGTCTGCGAGGCTGATGCCGGACGGACGGCGCACGTCCGCGACCCGGCATCCGCGCCGCACAGGTCACACGATCAAGCCAAGGGCTGTCCCGTAATCCGTGGCGCCCGCCAGGGACTACGGGACAGCGCTCAGTCGACCGTGCCGTACATCCGGTCGCCCGCGTCACCGAGGCCCGGGACGATGTAACCGTTCTCGTTGAGCCGCTCGTCGACCGAGGCGGTGACCACCGTCACCGGCGTGCCCGCCAGCTCGCGCTCCATCACCTCGACGCCCTCGGGCGCCGCGAGGAGCACGACCGCGGTGACGTCGTCCGCCCCGCGCTTGATCAGTTCCTGGATGGCCGCGACCAGCGTGCCGCCGGTGGCCAGCATCGGGTCCAGGACGTACACCTGGCGGCCCGAGAGGTCCTCCGGCATCCGCGTCGCGTACGTGGACGCCTGGAGCGTCTCCTCGTCACGGATCATGCCCAGGAAGCCCACCTCGGCGGTCGGCAGCAACCGCACCATGCCGTCGAGCATGCCGAGACCGGCCCGCAGGATCGGTACGACCAGGGGGCGCGGGTGCGACAGCTTCACACCGGTCGTCGGCGTGACCGGGGTCTCGATGTCGACCTGCTCGGTGCGTACATCCCGGGTGGCCTCGTAGGCGAGCAGGGTGACCAGCTCGTCGGCGAGCCGCCGGAAGGTCGGGGAGTCGGTGCGCCTGTCGCGCAGGGTGGTGAGTTTGTGCGCGACCAGTGGGTGGTCGACGACGTGGATCCGCATGGGTTCAACAGTAACCGGGCCTCCCGCACCCGTGCGCTGGCATCAACCACCTGTTCGGAGGGAAGGTGGGGGCATACGGACCCAGCCTGGGGGTGACGAGCCGATGCCGGACGGTGAGCAGCGGAAGCGGGACCAGCCGGAGCCGCCGGCCGCGCAGGACGCCGACACGGCGCGCCGCAGGCGGCGCGCCCAGTTCCTGCGCGAGCTCCACGAGGCGAAGGCACTCCGCGACCGGGTGCAGCCGCGCCGGGCCAGAGCGGCACGGATGCGCCAGGCCATGCGTATGCGGACCTTCCGCTGGTAGGTCGGACGGGCGGTCCGGTTCCCCCTGGTGGCGGCGTCCAGGAGAACTGATGGCCGACGCAACGGCCGAACTCCTCTCGTGGAGCCCATGTTTCTGCCACGATTCCGATGGGCGGGACCGCAGGGCAGCCGGGCCACCGACTGGCCTCCCGCCGGACCGACACCCCTATGACCAGTGGGAGAGTCACGGTGTATTTCGCCGCACTGCTCGCGCGCACCGAAGACGGGTGGGAAGCGAGCGACACGGAACTCGACAATGTGGAGACCCTGTCCGACCTGACGGACCTGGCCCGTGATGCCTCCGTCGACGAGGACACGGTGCTTGTCTTCATCGAGCAGGAGGACGCCTGGTTCGGCGTCGTCCGGGTGGACGGTGAGGAAGACCCCCGGATCTTCGTCTCGGACGCCACCGCCGCCGCCCGTTCCTCGTACGGGGAGATCCTGCTCACCGACGAACTGCTCGGCCGCGAACCAGAGGCCGACGACACGATCGCCGCCCTCGAAGAGCTCGTCGGCCTCGACGGTACGGAGGACGGCGAGCCGGACAACACCCCCGACAACGACAACAACAACGACAACGACGACGACAGCAACGACGGCGACGACGACGACTTCGATGCCGACGCGGTACCGGCGGGTCCGCTCGGCGACACCGGCGTCCTGGCCGACCTCGGGCTCCCCGAGGCGGAGCTGCTGATGCTGCGCACGGACGCGCTGGCGGAGATCGCGGACGCGCTGGGTGCGGCCGAGGTCCTGGAGACCGTCCGTTAAGGTCCGCGGGTGAGCGAACCACCGCACCCGCAAGGACCGCCGGAACCGCACGATCCCCCAACCCACACCCACCCGCACGATCCTGAAGAAGACCCGCACGATCCCGTGAGAGACCCGTGGCGGGCGCACATGCGCCGGGCCCTGGCCGAGGCGGAACTGGCGGCGCGGGCCGGCGATGTGCCGGTCGGCGCCGTCGTGCTCGGCCCGGACGGCTCCCTGCTCGCCGCGGGACACAACGAACGTGAGGCGACCGGCGACCCGACCGCGCACGCCGAGATCCTCGCCGTCCGCCGGGCCGCGGCGGCGCTCGGTCAGTGGCGGCTGTCCGGATGCACCCTGGTCGTCACCCTGGAACCCTGCACGATGTGCGCGGGTGCGCTGGTGCAGTCCCGGGTGGACCGGGTGGTCTACGGCGCACGCGACGAGAAGGCGGGGGCGGCGGGCTCCCTCTGGGACGTCGTACGCGACCGCCGGCTCAACCATCGTCCCGAGGTGATCCACGGAGTACTGGAGGACGTCTGCGCCGAGCGCCTGACGGCGTTCTTCCGCGCCCGCTGACCAGGCGTCCCGGCGTCCGCGGCCTGCTGCCGCCCATTTGATTTCGGCGGACGGCCGGGATGGTCTAAGCTCTCTCTCGGTAGCGTGTCCGAGCGGCCGAAGGAGCTCGCCTCGAAAGCGAGTGTGGGGAAACTCACCGAGGGTTCAAATCCCTCCGCTACCGCAGATGGATGAGGGGCCCGGTTCGCTGAACCGGGCCCCTCTTCCTGTTCCGTCTCGCCTTCCGCCGCCGCTCCCCCGGTCAGGGCCGGGGCCGATCGCGCGGCTGCCGTCCCCGTACGCCGGGTTCTTGGGGCCGTCGGCCCCGGACGCCGGACGAGTACCTGGAAACACCCGAGGGATACAGCCACACGTGCGGATAGAATCGCCCGACTGCACAGGGGATCGAAGGTGAGGCAGGGGCTGATGGTGCAAGCGAAGAAGATAGCTCTCTACGTGATAGTCGTCTTCGTGCTGTACACGATCATCACGTCCCCGGCACGGGCGGCTGATCTTGTCCAGGTAGGGTTCGAGGGCGTTTCGAGTGCCGCACAGGGCGTCGGTGACTTCATGTCCGAGCTCGTGAAGTAGGAGTACCCCATGATCCGCCATCTGGTCCTGTTCAAGCTGAACGACGGCGTGGAGCGGGACGACCCGCGGGTCGTCGCCGGGGCGAGGGCCTTCCAGGAGCTGTCGGGACAGGTTCCCGAACTGGAGTTCTGGGAGTGCGCCTGGAACATCACCGACCGGCCGATCGCCTACGACTTCGCCATCAACTCCGCGGTCGCCGACGAGGACGCGCTGAAGCGCTACATCGAGCACCCCGCCCATCAGGCCGCAGCCGGGCAGTGGCGCGCGTTCGCCACCTGGGTGATCGCCGACTATCCGTTCTGATCCCGCGGGCCCGCACGATCCGTTCGCCCCTCCCCGAGTCCCTCGCCACTACGGCGGGGGGCTTTTCTTAGTGTTTAAACCAAGATGACCCCAACACGACGCTATACGGTGCTTGCGCACAGTGGACATGTCTTGTGATGCTATGACCGCTTTTGACGGATGAGTTGACCGAAGTTGACCGCAGAGGGGTGGCGTCACCGTGCCGGCCAGTACAGCGCCTCAAGTGCCTCCCCAGAGCAGCCAGAGCGTCGAGACCGTGCAGAGCGCCGAGGCCGCCGAGACGGTCCGGACCGAGAGGCCCGACGGCACGACACCGCCCGCCAGGACCAGGGGCGCCGACACCAGGGCGCTCACCCAGGTCCTTTTCGGGCAGCTCAAGAACCTGGAGCCGGGAACCCCGGAGCACGGCCGGGTGCGGACGGCGCTGATCGAGGCCAACCTCCCCCTGGTGCGGTACGCCGCGGCACGCTTCCGGAGCCGCAACGAGCCGATGGAGGACGTCGTCCAGGTCGGCACGATCGGCCTGATCAACGCCATCGACCGGTTCGACCCCGAACGCGGTGTCCAGTTCCCGACGTTCGCGATGCCGACCGTCGTCGGCGAGATCAAGCGGTACTTCCGGGACAACGTACGGACCGTCCACGTCCCGCGCCGTCTGCACGAACTCTGGGTTCAGGTCACCGGCGCCACCGAGGACCTGACCACCGCCCACGGCCGCTCCCCCACCACCGCGGAGATCGCCGAGCGCCTGAAGATCTCCGAGGACGAGGTACTGGCCTGCATCGAGGCCGGCCGCTCCTACCACGCGACCTCACTGGAAGCCGCGCAGGAGGGCGACGGGCTGCCCGGCCTGCTGGACCGCCTCGGATACGAGGATCCGGCCCTCGCCGGGGTCGAACACCGCGACCTGGTCCGGCATCTGCTCGTACAGCTGCCCGAACGCGAGCAGCGCATTCTGCTGCTGCGCTACTACAGCAACCTCACACAGTCACAGATCAGCGCGGAACTGGGTGTCTCCCAGATGCATGTGTCAAGGCTGCTGGCCCGCAGCTTCGCCCGACTTCGATCCGCAAACAGGATCGAGGCGTAACCGGAACGGGTAGAGCACTCGAAGTCCGGTTCGGACGACAGAAATACCGCGCACCCCCTGTTAACTGCGCAGACGCCACCAAGACTTGTCGACATGTCACTACAGCGTGTTGCCGACATGTGACATTCTGCTGGAACCGCGTTTGCCGTGGCCTCGCCTCCGGTATTCAGGTGGAGGCTGCGTTCCTCCGATGGTCGCGGCTCAACGCGACCGTCCGCGACCTCAAGGGGGTGGCATGTCCGCAGAACAGGGCAGCTCGAAGGTGCTCACGCTCACGAAGAGCGCACCCGCACCCGCACCCGTCGGGCTCACCAGCTCGTCGGAAGCCATCGACACCCGTACTCTGTCCCGCTCCCTGTTCCTGCGGCTCGCCGCGCTGGGGCCCGCACCGGGCCCCGAGGGAACGGACAGCCCGGAGCGCGCCTATGTACGGGACACACTCATCGAGCTCAACCTCCCGCTGGTGCGCTACGCCGCGGCGCGGTTCCGGAGCCGCAACGAGCCGATGGAGGACATCGTCCAGGTCGGCACGATCGGCCTGATCAAGGCCATCGACCGGTTCGACTGCGAACGGGGCGTGGAATTCCCGACGTTCGCGATGCCGACCGTCGTCGGGGAGATCAAACGCTTCTTCCGCGACACCTCGTGGTCGGTGCGCGTCCCGCGCCGGCTCCAGGAGCTGCGGCTCGCGCTGACCAAGACCAGCGACGAGCTCGCCCAGAAGCTCGACCGCTCGCCGACCGTGCCCGAACTGGCCAAGGCGCTCGGCGTCTCCGAGGAGGACGTGGTCGACGGACTGGCCGTCGGCAACGCGTACACCGCTTCCTCACTGGACTCCCCCTCGCCCGAGGACGACGGCGGCGAGGGCTCTCTCGCGGACCGGCTCGGATACGAGGACTCGGCACTGGAGGGCGTCGAGTACCGCGAGTCGCTCAAGCCCCTGCTGGCCAAGCTCCCGCCCCGCGAACGCCAGATCATCATGCTGCGGTTCTTCGCCAACATGACGCAGTCGCAGATCGGCGAGGAGGTCGGCATCTCGCAGATGCACGTCTCCCGCCTGCTGACCCGCACGCTCGCACAGCTCAGGGAAGGGCTCATCGCAGACTGACCGCCGTGGAACGCCGCACCGTCACGCGAGGGTTCATATTTGACGGCCCGTCAGCCACACTGGCGCGATGCGACGTCAGATGCTCCACTCGACCGGCCGCCGAGGCACCGTGATCGCCGCCTCGGCGGCCGTGCTGTGTCTGGGCGGTGCGCTGGCCGCCTGCGGCGGCGGGACGGCGAACGACGGATACGTGGCGGTCGGCGCGGCGGGCACGGACGCCGGGAGAGCGCCGTCGGGGGCCGCGGCGCCGTCGGGAGAGGTGACGCTGGTGCCGCTGGACAAGGGTGGTGGGGGCGGCGGGAGCACCGGGGGCCGGGCCGGCGTCGACGGACCCGCGTCGGCTGCCTCCGCCACGGGCGAGGGCCCCGCGGATGCGAGCACCGCGGAGGGCGGGGCCGCCCGGTCGCCCGCAACGGACGGCAAGGGCGGCGCTACCGGCGAGAGCGGCGGCACGGGCCCTTCCACGGCCCCGTCCCCGTCGGCTCCCGGCTCCACGGCCCCCGCGACCCCGTCGGCTCCCGGCTCCGGCGCACCCGCGGGGCCTGCCGTGCTGGTGGCGGGCGCTCCCGAGCGGGCGGCCGCGGACGAGCGCTGGTGCGAGAAGGTGACCGTGGAGTTCCGCAACACCGGAGGATCGCCGGCGTCGTCGGGGACCGTCACCTTCGCCACACACGTCGTCGGCGGGCTGGGGATCGACTGGGCGACCGTGGAGACGTCCGGGCCGCTGCCCGCGCCGATCGACGCGGGAGCGGCCCGGACGAAGACGTACACCGTCTGTGTGGACGCCTGGCGGGTGCCCCTGGGCATGCATGTCGAGACCCGGGAGGTCACCGCCGTATCGGAGTGACAGGTGGAAGCGGAAGGTACGGAGGAATCGGTACGCCGGTCAGCCGAGCGCGAGCCAGGCGACCGCCGCGAGGACGACGACCACCGCGACGACGGTGACGATCACCCCGGTCCTCGGTCCGGACGAGGCGGCCGGCTGCTGCCGACGCTGCGGCTCGCCCTCGTCGACGAAGGCGCGGAACATCTGGGTGCTGCCGGCCGGGTCGTGGTTGCCCTCGGGGCCCTGC
Organism: Streptomyces sp. NPDC058051; assembly: GCF_042885475.1. Classification (NCBI taxonomy): domain Bacteria; kingdom Bacillati; phylum Actinomycetota; class Actinomycetes; order Kitasatosporales; family Streptomycetaceae; genus Streptomyces; species Streptomyces sp. NPDC058051. The sequence goes on along the minus strand of NZ_JBHVRW010000033.1, from coordinate 54,567 downwards.
GGGGCGTGGGGGTTGTGTGCCATGGGCCAGGACCCTAGCGAACTCGGCGTGGGGGCCCAACCCCCGGGTCGCCGGAGGGCCGTGGCCGAGGGCGGCGGGCCCGCGCGGGCGCTCCGTACCCCTGCGCGCATCGCCCGTGCCCGACCGCCCGGTACCTCCGCTCGTCCACGCGACGGGGCCGTCCGACAAATCAACCCTTATCGAACACTCGACTGCCCCACCTGTGGCACGAGACACACTCGCCGCGATTCACCCCCGCACACGCTGGGGCTTTGACTCAAGCCCTACGGAGCCTTTTGCGTTCCTTTACTCCTGCAAGCCCTTTTTCGTTTGCCTTCAGCAACCAACGGCTTCTATGGTTGCCCTAAGCAACAAGATGAACCGGTGAAATGTCTGGGGGGCCCGTGGCCGTACGAAGTCAGTACGAGGAACTGGCCCGGCAGCTCAGCGCCATCGGGGTCGTCAAGCGAGGACTCGCCCGCACACTGCCCGCCGAATGCCCCGCCGGCTCCGCCGCCGTACTGGCGCTTCTCCGTGAACACGGTGAGATGCGGATCAGCCGACTGGCCGAACTGATGGCCATCGACATGTCTGTGACCAGCCGACATGTCGCCCATGTGGCAGAGCGCGGCTGGATCGAGCGATCCCACGACCCCGCGGACAAGCGGTCCCGGATCCTGCGGCTGACCCCCGCCGGACGCGACCTGCTCAGCGGCCTGAACCAACGGGTCACCGAAATGTTCGTCCACAACCTCTCCGACTGGTCCGACGACGACGTCGGCCGGCTCAACACGCTGCTGGCCCGGCTGCGCGACAGCTTCGCCTGTCGCGGCCCCGGCGGTTGCGCCCCCGGGAAGCACATCGGCGACTGCCGTACCCGGGCCGCCGACAGCGACAGTGACAACGAATCGCACACCCGTACACCCGTGTAACAGAAGCAAAGACAAGGAACTCAATGGCTACGACCACACCGACCGGTGTGCGGGGCGGCCACGCCAAGCACGGGGGATCATCCGATACCTCGTCCGGCGCGCCGATGACACACCGGCAGATCATGGAAGCACTGGCCGGGCTCATGCTCGGCATGTTCGTCGCGATCCTGTCGTCGACCGTCGTCTCCAACGCCCTTCCGGAGATCATCTCCGACCTCGGCGGCGGCCAGAGCGCCTACACCTGGGTCGTCACGGCCTCGCTGCTGGCAATGACCGCCACCACCCCCCTGTGGGGCAAGCTCTCCGACCTGTTCAGCAAGAAGCTGCTGGTCCAGATAGCACTCGTCATCTACGTCGCGGGCTCGGTCGTCGCCGGTCTGTCGACCAGCAGCGGCATGCTGATCGCCTGCCGTGTCGTCCAGGGCATCGGCGTCGGCGGTCTCTCCGCCCTCGCGCAGATCGTGATGGCGGCGATGATCTCCCCGCGCGAGCGCGGGCGCTACAGCGGATACATCGGTGCGGTGTTCGCCGTCGCCACCGTCGGTGGTCCGCTGCTCGGCGGTGTCATCACCGACACCAGCTGGATGGGCTGGCGCTGGTGCTTCTACGTCGGTGTGCCGTTCGCCGTCATCGCGCTGATCGTGCTCCAGAAGACCCTGAAGCTCCCGGTCGTGAAGCGTGACGTCAAGGTCGACTGGTGGGGCGCCTTCTTCATCAGCGCCGCCGTGTCGCTGCTGCTCCTCTGGGTGACCTTCGCGGGCGACAAGTACGACTGGCTCTCCTGGCAGACCGCGGCGATGCTCATCGGCTCGGCCGCGCTCGTGGCGCTCTTCGTCGCCGTCGAGTCCAGGGCCAGCGAGCCGATCATCCCGCTGCGCCTCTTCCGCAACCGCACCATCACGCTGGCGTCGGTGGCCTCGCTGTTCGTCGGTATCGCGATGTTCGCGGGCACCGTCTTCTTCAGCCAGTACTTCCAGCTGGCGCGCGGCAAGTCGCCGACGATGTCCGGCGTCATGACCATCCCGATGATCGTGGGCCTGTTCGTCTCCTCGACGGTCTCCGGCCAGATCATCACCAAGACCGGCCGCTGGAAGGCCTGGCTGGTCAGCGGTGGCTTCCTGGTCACCGCCGGGCTCGGACTGCTGGGCACCATCCGGTACGACACGCAGTACTGGCACATCGCGATCTACATGGCCGTCATGGGTCTCGGCATCGGCATGATGATGCAGAACCTGGTGCTCGCCACGCAGAACCAGGTCGCTCCGTCCGACCTCGGGTCGGCCAGCTCCGTCGTCACCTTCTTCCGTTCCCTCGGCGGTGCGATCGGCGTCTCGGCGCTGGGCGCCGTCATGGCGAACCGCGTCACGCACTACGTCAAGGACGGCCTCGCCGAGCTCGGTCCCAAGGGCGCGGCCTTCGGCCACGGCGGCACCGGCGGCGGGGGCATCCCCGACCTGGACAAGCTGCCCGCGCCGTTCCGTACGGTCGTGGAGAGTGCCTACGGGCACGGTGTCGGCGACGTCTTCCTGTACGCAGCCCCGGCCGCGCTGATCGCCTTCATCGTCACGATCTTCATCAAGGAGGTCGCGTTGAAGACGAACTCCGCGAACGAAACCGCGGCCACGGCCGAGGCCCCCGTCGCGGAGCCGGTCGACGCACTGGTGGCCGTCGGTGCCGCGGCCCCGGCCGTCGCCACTGCCGCCGTCGCTCCGGTCGCGTCGGCCTCGCCGGTCGCCACCCTGGAGGCCCCGGTCACCACCCGGCAGGGCACGGCCGTCCACGGTGTGGTGCGCGGCGCCGACGGCGCACCCGTCGCCCGGGCCGCCGTCACGCTGATCTCGCTGGCCGGCCGACAGCTGGGGCGCTCCGTCGCCCAGGCCGACGGCAGCTACGGTCTGGACGCGCCGGGCACCGGCAGCTACGTCCTGATCGCCTCCGCCGACGGCTTCCAGCCGCAGGCGTCCACCGTGGTCGTCGCCGAGGAACCGCTGGCGTACGACATCCTGCTCTCCGGTACGAGCGGCCTGGCCGGGACCGTGCGGACCGCCGAGACCTCCGCACCGGTCGAGGGCGCCATGGTCATCGTGACCGATGTGCGCGGTGATGTGCTGGCCACCGGCAAGTCCGGCGAGACGGGCGAGTTCACCTTCGGTGAACTGGTCCCCGGTTCGGTGACCGTCGCGGTGAACGCCACCGGGTTCCGTCCGCTGGCGCTGCCGGTGGAGATCGCCGCCCAGGGTGTCACCCGGATCGAGGCCGCGCTGCAGTCCGGTGCGCTGGTGCAGGGCGTCGTGCGGGCCGGTTCCGTCCGGGCCCCGCTGCCGGACGCCCGGGTCACGCTGGTCGACGCGGCGGGCAATGTCGTCGCCACGGCCACGACCGGCCAGGACGGGGCGTACGCCTTCGCCGACCTGGACGCGGGCGAGTACTCGGTCATCGCGACCGGCTACCCGCCGGTGGCCGGCGCGCTCACCGTGGCCGGTCGCGGGGTCGACGGCCACGACATCGAGCTCGCCCACCCCGGCGAGTAACCACAGACCCCTGGCGGGTCGGCGTTTCGAGCGGAGACGCTGTACCGGCCGGTGGAAATGGGCCCCGGTGGCGGGGACGGCAGGCAGGGGACGGCCTGCCGTCCCCGCCCCGGGGCCCGACTCATTGAGTCATGGAGCAAGGAGAGAAAACGGGATGGGACTTCGCGCACAGGTACGGACGCGGGACGGCTGGGCGGTCCAGCACGCGGTCGTGACGGTCACCGACATGACCGGCACACAGGTGCTGCGGGCCGCCGCCGACGAGGACGGGGCGGTGCTGACCGACACCCCCCTGCAGGCCGGCGCGTACACAGTGATCGTCACCGCGGTCGGGTACGCCCCCGCCGCCTCCACCGCGCTCGTCACGGCGAGCGGGCGGGTCGAGGCCGGCACCGTGGTGCTGACCCGCCAGGGCGGTGTGGAGCTCCCGCCGCCGGGCGCCTGGTCGCTGGACCCGGCGCACTGCTCGGTGGCCGCGGTCGCGCAGCACCTGGGCATCTCCAGCGTGCGCGGCCGGTTCACCGAGTTCAGCGGCCGGATCGAGATCGCGGACGACGTGCAGCGGTCCCGGGTCGACGCCGTGATCAGCGCGGCCAGCATCGACACCGGCAACGGCATGCGCGACAAGCACCTGCGCTCGCCGGACTTCCTGGACTCGGACCGGTTCCCGGAGATCACGTACCGCTCCGAAGGGCTGGAGCCGGCCGGTCCCGACCGCTGGACCGTGCACGGCGAGCTGACGATGCACGGTGTCGCGCGCGCCGTCGACCTGGACCTGAGCTACCTGGGCACCGGCCCCGACCCGTGGGGCGGTACGCGCGCGGCGTTCGGCGCCACGGCCGAGCTGCGCCGCGACGACTTCGCGATGAACTACAACCAGGTGGTGCAGGCGGGCATCTCGGCGATCGGAACGACGCTGCGGGTGGAGCTGGACATCCAGGCCGTGCAGGGTGACTCCCTGCCGTCGTAGTCTGCGGACATGGCACCCCACATCGCGACGAACACCGCCGTGGAACTCGACGAGTTGCTCGCTTTCGTACGGCCCAGGCACCGGGCGGTCCTGCTGACCACCCGGTCCGACGGCCGCCCCCAGGGCTCCCCGTTGACCTGCGGCGTCGACGACTCGGGGCGGATCGTCGTCTCGACCTACCCCGAACGGGCCAAGACCCGCAACGCGAAACGGGACGCACGCGTCAGCGTGATCGTCCTGTCCGACGACTGGAACGGGCCGTGGGTACAGATCGACGGCTCGGCCGAGGTGATCGACTCACCGGACTCGGTCGAGCCGCTCGTCGAGTACTTCCGGAACATCTCGGGTGAGCACCCGGACTGGGACGAGTACCGGGCGGCGATGGTGAAGCAGGGGAAGTCGATCATCCGGATCACTCCGGAGCGCTGGGGCCCCCTGGCCACCGGCGGCTTCCCCGCCCGCCTGGCGTCCGACGGCTGACCGCTTCCCGGATGCGTTCCCGGATCCCGTCCCCGATGTCCTCCCCGCCGCGTGAACACGTTCCGGCGCCGGCCCTGCTCGCGCGGGCCCGGCTGCTGGCGGCACCGACGGTGAGCGCCGACGTCGTCCGCGAGCTGGAGCGGATCACCGGCCGCCCCGTGGAACAGGGCTTCTCCGGCACGGCCCCGGAGGAGCCCTTCCTCTGCGTCGGGGCCTCGCTGCCGGACGCGCTGCGGAACGGTCCGCTGGTGTGGTTCCACAGCGTGAACGCCGGCACGGACGCCCTGCTCGCCGCCGGACCGTGGCCGTCCGGTGCGCTGCTCACCCGGACGGTGGGCCGCATGGGGGAGCGGATCGCCCAGTACGTACTGGCCTGGGTCCTCGCCGACTGCCAGTCCGTCCCCGAGTTCGCCGCCCAGCACGCACGGGCCGAGTGGCGCCGTATCCCCTCCGAGCTCGCCGCCGGCCGGACGGCCGTGGTCTACGGGACCGGCCGCATCGGCTCGGTTGTCGCAGCCGCGCTGCGCGGCTGCGGCATCCGGACCGTGGGCGTGGGGCGCGAGGCGCGTACGGCGCCGCCGGCGGGCTTCGACCGGGTCGTCGGGGCGGCCGACGACGCGCGGCCACTCGCCTCCGCGCGATGGGTGGTCTCCACGCTGCCGCTGACCCCCGCCACGGACGGGTTCTTCGGAACGGACCGCTTCGCGGCCATGGGCGGTGCCACCTTCGTCAATGTCGGCCGGGGCGCGACGGTGGACATGCGGGCACTGGAGGCCGCGCTGCGCTCCGGTGCGGTGGGGCGAGCGGTGCTCGACGTACTGCCCGAGGAGCCCGCCCCGCCCGGCGACCCCTGCTGGCGGCTCCCCCGTACGGTGATCACCTCGCACTCGGCGGGCATCACGACGGACGAGGACATCGTCGTCGACTTCGGCGCGTGCTGGGAGGCGGTGACGCGGGGGCGGCTGCCGGAGACGGCGGTGGATGTGGCGCGCGGGTACTGAGGGGGCCGGGGAGGCCGGGCCCTAAGGGCGGTCCCTCATCGCCTCGATGCCCGCGATCAGCAGGTCGAGGGCGAAGGTGAAGTCCCGCTCGCGCATCTCCTCGACCGTGTCGCCGCCCCGCGCGTCCATCAGGTCCTGCGAGGACTCGACGATCCGGCTGAGCCGGGGCTGGGACCGTATGGTGCTCAGCGCCTGCTGGAAGAACTCGTCCTGGCTGATCCCCGACTCCGCGCTGCGCTGGACGAAGTGGGCCTCGATGGTGCCGAATCCGTACACGAACTGGAAGACCGCCGACAGGGCGCCCGTCTGCCGGTGCAGCGGCAGACCCGTCGCCCGGACCACGTCCTGCATGGCGTGCGAGAACAGCATCGAGTGCGGGCCCATGTTGAGGAAGTGACCGGCGAGCGGCGACACCCAGACGTGCCGGACCAGCAGTTCCCGGTAGGAGACGGCGAGTTCGCGCAGCCGGTCGTGCCAGTGCGCGTCCTCGTGAGGAGGCCCGATCTCGCTGTAGACCGAGTCGAGGGCCAGTTCCAGCAGATCGTCCTTGGTGTCCACGTACCAGTAGAGGGACATCGCGGTGACGTTCAGTTCGGCGGCGAGCCGGCGCATGGAGAACTTGGCGAGGCCCTCGGCGTCCAGCAGCCGTACCGTCGCCGCGATGATCCTGTCCCGGCCGAGGCCGGCCGGCTGGTCCGGTCTGCGGGCGCGCGACGGCGTCCGCTCGTCCAGCCACACACTGGTCCTGGCGGGGCTCTTCACACGGTCGGCCGCGGACACCATGGCGCACTCTCCTCGTCTTGCCGGCGGGACGGATCGGATACGTACCCGTGCGCACGAAGCGGACTCATACGGTCCGAGGCGCCCCGCGTCGATGCTATGCCGCCGCCTCCGACCCGGCCGGGCCCACCCGGGCGGACTCGGTCCGCTCCGCCCGGCGCAGAAGCACCGCGGCCAGCAGCCCACCGGCCAGCACCGCCACGGCTCCGACCAGTTGGCTCGTCTCCAGTCCCGAGGCGAAGGCGTCCGCGATCCGCACCCGCTCGCCGGCGTCGGTGGCCGACGCGAGCGCGGCGGGCAACGAGGCGGCCCCGACGGCCGCGGGCACGAGCGTCGCGAACCGCGAGTTGAGCACCGCGCCGAGAACGGCGACGCCCAGGCCGTTGCCGAATTCGGCGAGCGTGCCGTTGACCCCCGCGCCCACGCCCGCCTTCTCCGGCGGAATGGCACTCATGATCGCGTTGGCCATGGCGGGCGCGGCGGTCGCGATGCCGGCGCCCATCACGACCAGGCCGAACAGCATGCCTCCGTAGCCGTCGCCGCCGAGCAGCGCGATCGCGGCGAGACCCGCGGCCAGCAGGCTCATCCCGGCTCCGATGGTGACGGGCGTGCCCAGCTTCGACACCAGCCTGGCCCCCAGTCCGGTGAGGTTGAGCGCGATGACGCTCAGGGCCAGCGGGGCCGTGCGCAGGCCCGCCTCCAGCGGCCCGTATCCGAGGACGAACTGGAGCTGCTGGGTCAGCAGGAACAGCGAGCCGCCCATCCCGAACGCGACCAGGATCGCGCCCGCGACCGCCCCGATGAACTTCTGGTTCCGGAAGAAGTGCATGTCCAGCATCGGATACGGGATGTGCAGCTCCCACAGCACGAACCCGGTGAGGACGGCGACCCCGACGAAGGCGGTCAGCAGCACCCGGCCCGACGTCCAGCCGTGCTCCGGGCCGGAGATGATCGCGTACACGACGGAGGCCATGCCGATGGTGGAGAGCAGCGCGCCGAACAGGTCGGGACGTTCGCCGTGGGGGTTCTTGGACTCCGGGACGAGCCGGACGACGGCGGCCAGACCTACGATCGCGACGGGAATGTTGATCAGGAAGATCGCGCCCCACCAGAAGTGGTCGAGCATCACTCCGCCGATCAGCGGTCCGACGGCGAAGCCGAGCGAACTGACGGTGGACCAGATACCGATCGCCTTGACCCGCTCCGTGTCGTCGAAGATCTGCACGACAACGGCCAGGGTCGTCGTCATCAGCAGCGCACCGCCGATGCCCATGCCCGCCCGGGCGGCGATCAACTGGGCGGAGGACTGGGCCAGTCCCGCCACCAGCGAGCCGGCACCGAACAGGGCGAGCCCCGCGACGAGCATCTTCTTGCGGCCGTAGCGGTCGGCCGAACTGCCCGCCGTGAGCAGCAGACCCGACTGGACCAGCGAATAGGCGTTGATCATCCACTGCACATCGGCGGTGGAGGCGTCCAGCTCCCGGGTGAGGGAGGGGATCGCGACGTTGAGCACGGTGTTGTCGAGCAGCACGGTGAGCTGGGCGAGGCAGATCACTCCGAGGATCAGCCAGCGCTGCGGATGTCTCGGTGGCGGGAGGTGGTTCTGCTCGGCGGCGTTCGCCGTCATGCGGACTCCTGATGCCTTATACGGTGTACGAGGATGAGATGTACACCGTAGAGCCGCCTTCGTGCGGTGCACAGCTCATTTCCGCGCGATACCGTGCTCGCCGCTGATCCGACAAGGACTGGAGTGGTATGTCACTGCGTCGTCGCACGGTGGAAGTACTCGTCACGGCGGGCCTGTTGGGGGCCGCCCTCGCGCCCCCCGCATCGGCCGCCGGAGAGGGGAACACGGTGCCGCTGCGCGTGGCCACGTACAACATCCACGCGGGCGCGGGCATGGACAACGTCTTCGACCTCGACCGCCAGACGGCCGCACTCCGCTCGCTGGACGCCGATGTGATCGGGCTGCAGGAGGTCGACGTCCACTGGGGCACCCGCAGCGAAGGGCGCGATCTGGCGGCCGAGTTGGCCGATCGGCTGGGCATGCACGTCTCGTTCGCCCCGATCTACAGCCTCGATCCGGAGGCGCCGGGCGAGGCCCGGCGCGAGTTCGGGGTCGCGGTGCTGTCCCGGTACCGGATCGTGAGCGCCGAGAACCACGACATCACCCGGCTCTCCACCCAGGATCCGAACCCGGTTCCGGCCCCCGCGCCCGGCTTCGGCGAGGTGGTCCTGCGGGTGAAGGGGCTGCCCGTGCACGTGTACGTGACGCATCTCGACTACCGCGCCGACCCCTCCGTACGCACCGCTCAGGTCGCCGACACCCGCCGGATCATGGCCGAGGACACAGCACCGGGACGGCAGAAGGTGCGGCAGATCCTGCTCGGCGACTTCAACGCGGCACCCGCCGCTCCCGAACTCTCGCCGCTGTGGCGGGAACTGACGGACATCGAGCCCGGCGGGCCGACCTACCCGGCGCAGGATCCGGTGCAGCGGATCGACTACGTGGCGGTGTCGAAGGATTCCGTCCGGGTACGCGACGCGGCGGTGGCCGAGACACTTGCCTCGGACCACCGCCCGGTCGTCGCGGATCTGCTGCTGCGGCGCTGAGCCCGATGTGCCGCGCTTCGGGCGGGTCAGGTCGCCGGGCCCTGTCGGGCCGGACCGCTGAGCCCTGTGTGCGGCTCTTCCGAGCCCTGTGTGCGGGCTCTTCGGCCGGGTCAGGTCGCTGAGCCCTATGTGCCGCTCTTCGGCTGGGTCAGGTCGTAGAAGGTGGAGCTGCCGACCGTGACCTCCTCGAAGTTCTCCTCCACCCAGGAGGAGATCTGGGACGAGGTGCCGCTGTCGCCGCCGCCTCCGCCCATTCCGCCCGCGATGAAGTAGTGGATCCTGCCGTCCTCGACGTACTTCTTGAACTGGGAGAGCGTCGGGGACGGGTCACTCCCGTTGAAGCCGCCGATCGCCATCACCGGGTCCTCGGTGGCGAGTTGGTAGCTCGCGGCGTTCTGCGAACCGATGGCGGCGGCGACCCAGGTGTAGTCCCCGGCGTTCTTCTCCAGCAGTTTCTCGGCCTCGGCGCTGACGGACGAGCCGTTGAGGAGACCGCCCATGCCGCCGCCGGCACCGCCGGGACCGCCGGCTTCGCCCATGCCACCGGGTGCGGTGCCAGTGCCGGTGCCGGTGCCGGGCATGCCTCCGGGCTGCTGCCCGTTCTGCTGATTGCCGCCCTGGCCCTGCCGGCCGGTGGGGCCGCCGCCCTGGCCGCCGGTGGGAGGCTGTCCCATCCCTCCGCCCTGCCGGCCTCCGCCCTGCTGGTTGCCCTGGCCGGGAGGCTGCATGCCACCGGGCATCCCACCGCCGCCGGGGCCACCCCTGCCGCCGCCGGGTCCGCCCATGCCGCCGCCGGACGGGCCGGCCGTGACGATCGATCCCTGGTGCCCGGTGTTCAGCGTACTGAGGGTGTACGCCGCCGGACCCGCCAGCGACGCCGCGCAGCTCACCATCACCACCGCGAACGCCAGCCGGCGCCCGAGACGCGCGACGAGCAGCAGACCCACCGCACCCACCAGCCCGCCGACGAGGACACTCCAGCGCAGCCACGGCAGGTAGTCCGGGGTCCGCCCCAGCAGGACGTACGACCAGAGCGCGGTCACCGCGACGGTGACACCGAGCACTGCGCCGGCCCACCACCTGGCCCGCTCCTCCCACAGCACCGTGGCACCCATGCCGACGAGCGCCGCGAGGTACGGGGCGAGGGCGACCGTGTAGTACTGGTGGAAGATGCCGGCCATGAAGCTGAAGACGAGGGCCGTCATCAGCAGCGAGCCGCCCCAGGCGAGGAACGCCGCGCGAGCGGTGTCGGTCCGCTTCGCCCTCCAGGTCAGCCAGACGCCCGCGACGAGCAGGATCAGCGCGGCGGGCAGCAGCCAGGAGATCTGGCTGCCGATCTCGGAGTTGAACATCCGGCCGATGCCGGTCTCGCCCCACTGCCCGCCGGCCTGGCCACCGCCGCCGCCTCCCCCGCCCACGCTGCCGGTCTCGTCACCGTTGATCCGGCCGAGGCCGTTGTAGCCGAAGGTCAGCTCCAGGAAGGAGTTGTTCTGCGAACCGCCGATGTACGGACGCGACGAGGCGGGCCACAGTTCGACGATCGCCACCCACCAGCCGCCCGCGACGATCATCGCCAGCGCGGAGAGCCCGAGCTGGCCGAACCGTTTGCGCACGGAGACCGGCGCGAACACCGCGTACAGCACGGCCAGCGGCGGCAGGATCAGGAACGCCTGAAGAGTCTTGGACAGGAACGCGAAGCCGACCGCGACACCCGCCCACACCAGCCACTTGGTCCGGCCGTTCTCCATCGCGCGCAGCACGCAGTAGACGGTGACGGTCATCAGCAGCGCCAGCAGCGCGTCCGGGTTGTTGAAGCGGAACATCAGCGCGGCGACGGGCGTGAGCGCGAACACCGCCATCGTGATCAGTCCGGCGGCGGCGTTGAACCGGCGGCGTACGGCCGCGTACAGCACCCCGGCCGTGGCCACCCCCATCAGCACCTGCGGGACCAGGATCGCCCACGAGCTCAGGCCGAAGATCCGCACCGACAGGGCCATCGGCCAGAGCGTGGCCGGCGGCTTGTCGACCGTGATCGCGTTGGCCGCGTCCAGCGAACCGAAGAAGAAGGCTTTCCAGCTCTGGCTGCCCGCCTGGACGGCGGCGCTGTAGAAGGAGTTGGCGTACCCGGAGGCGCTGAGGTTCCACAGATAGGCGAGCCCGATGACCAGCAGCATGACCAGGAAGGCGGGCCGCGCCCAGCGCGGGTCCTCGGGCCTGCCGCGCCACAACCGTCGCGTCGGAGGCATGTGCGGGCGTGCGTGGCCGGCCCCGGCGGAGGGTGTCGGTGGCGGGGGCGCCGGCGCGTCCGGCGGAGCCGGGAGGTGGTCGGGGTGCAGCGTGGTCATCGGACGTTCCCCAGTTCGTGGTGAGTGTCGTCGGCGCGCCCGGCCGGGGCCGGGGCCCCGGGAGCCGTGTGAGCTGTGTGAGCCGTGTGGCTCCCGGCCGGGGCGGGGGCTGCGGAGGCCGTATGAACGGTGTGAGCCGTGTGGCTCCCGGCCGGGGCGGGAGCTCCGGGGCCTGCGGGAGCCGTGTGCCGTCCGGCGGCCCGCTCCGGGAAGACCCAGGCGCGGAAGAGCAGGAACCGCAGCACCGTCGCCGCGAGGTTGGCCGCGATCAGCACGGCGAGTTCCGTGGTGTGCGACGGCGATCCGGACGCCGTTCCCAGAGCGGCCAGCGAGCCGCTGGTCAGGGCCAGACCGATGGCGAAGACGACCAGGCCCTGTGCCTGGTGGCGTACGGCTCCGCCCCGGCCGCGTACGCCGAAGGTGAGCCTCCGGTTGGCCGCCGTATTGGCGACGGCCGACACCAGCAGCGCGCCGCCGTTGGCGAGCTGCGGGCCGACGCCCAGCCGGAAGAGCGAGTACAGCGCGAGATAGAAGAGCGTGGAGAGCGCGCCGACGACACAGAACCCCACGAGCTGCCGGGCCAGGCCGCGCGGCACCCCGCTCAGCGCGCGGTCGCGCGGATCGTCTCCGAAGGGCCTGGCCAGCCGGTCCAGTGGCAGGGCGCCGACCGCCAGCGCCCGGCCCACCCGCCACACGCCCTTCAGGTCCTCGGTCGCGGTCCGCACGATGTGGACGGTGGAGTCGGGATCGTCGACCCAGTCGACCGGCACTTCGTGGATCCGCAGCCCGGCGCGCTCGGCGAGCACCAGCATCTCGGTGTCGAAGAACCATCCCGTGTCCTCGACCATCGGCAGCAGCCGCTGCGCGACCTCGCGCCGGATGGCCTTGAACCCGCACTGTGCGTCGCTGAACCGGGCGGCCAGCGACGAGCGGAGGATGAGGTTGTAGGCGCGCGAGATGAACTCCCGCTTCGATCCGCGCACCACCCGCGAGCTGCGGGCCAGCCGCGAGCCGATCGCCAGGTCCGAGTGGCCCGAGATCAGGGGGGCGACCAGCGGCAGCAGCGCGTTGAGGTCGGTGGAGAGGTCGACGTCCATGTAGGCCAGGACCGGGGCGTCCGAGTGCGTCCAGACGGTGCGCAGCGCCCGTCCTCGGCCCTTCTCCTCCAGCCGGTACGACCGCACCCGGGGCAGCTGAGCCGCGAGCCGGGCCGCCACCTGCGGGGTCCGGTCGGTGCTCGCGTTGTCCGCGACGGTGATCCGGAAGGCGTACGGGAAGGTGCGTGCCAGATGGTCGTGCAGGCGCAGCACACACGGTTCGAGGTCCTTCTCCTCGTTGTAGACGGGTACCACCACATCGAGTACGGGCGCACCTGCCGCATCGACCGCTCCGGCGAGGAGGTGGTCCCGGGCCGGCAGGGTGCTCCAAGGAGTGTCGGTTCGCATGCCATCGACTCTCGGGGGCGCCGCTGTCACGCCGATGTGTTGAGCCTGTCCCCCTGCTGTGAGTGCGGCAGGGCCGGGGAAACCGCGGGCGGATGAGCCGAGGGCACCACGGGCAGATGGACGGCGAACACGGTGTGCCCCGGGACCGAGGACACCTCGACCCGGCCGCCGTGCGCGGCGACGACGGCCTGCACGATGGCGAGCCCGAGCCCGGTGGAACCCGCGTGGCGGGAGCGCGAGGCGTCACCGCGCGCGAACCGTTCGAAGACATGCGGCAGCAACTGGGGCGGGATACCTTGCCCGTTGTCCTGCACCTCCAGCGTCACCCAGGGGTGACCGGCCACGGCGCGCACCCGCACGGTGACGGTGGTGCCGGGCGGGGTGTGCGTACGGGCGTTCGCCAGCAGATTGACCAGGACCTGATGGAGCCGGGTCGAATCCCCGTACACCATCGCGGGCTCGTCCGGCAGTTCGAGACGCCAGTGATGGTCCCCGTGCCCGGCGGCGCGGGCATCGCTCACCGCGTCGACGACGACCGGTGACAGATCGGTGCTCTCCTGACTGAGCGGACGCCCGGCGTCCAGACGGGCGAGCAGCAGCAGGTCCTCCACCATGCCCGTCATCCGCTCCGCCTCGGACTCGATCCGCCCCAGGGCGTGCCGGGTGTCGGGGCCGGTCTCCTCGCGGCCGCGCCGGGTCAGCTCGGCGTATCCCCGGATCGAGGCCAGCGGAGTGCGCAGCTCGTGACTGGCGTCCGCGACGAACTGGCGCACCCGCATCTCGCTCTCCTGCCGCGCCGCCAGCGCCGAGCCGACATGGCCCAGCATCCGGTTGAGTGCGGCGCCCACCTGTCCGACCTCGGTCCGCGGGTCGGCCTCGGCCTCCGGAACCCGTTCCAGGGGAGCCACCTCACCGCTGTGCAGCGGGAGTTCGGAGACCCGGGTGGCGGTCGCGGCGACCCTGCGCAACGGCCTCAGCGCGACACCGACCATGGCGGCGCCCGCGATACCGGCCGCGATCAGGCCGGCACCGGTGACACAGACCTCGACGAGGATCAGCGTGGTGAGGGCGGAGCCCACCTCGGTGGCGGGGATCCCGACGAGGAACGTCGTCCCCTGCGGGCCCGCGACGGCCTCCACCCGGCTGGCACCGAGCCCGGGCAGATCGATGCTCCGCGCCCCGCCGCCGACGGGCGTGTCCGCCGACTCCAGGGCGCTGCGCTGGGCACCGGTCATCGGGTATCCGGTGTCCTCGGCCCCCGGCTCCGGCGTGGTCGAACTCTCCGTGACCACCCGCGACGCGGTGACCGAGCCGTCGTCCGCCACAGCGGCGCCGAAGGCGCCGACGGGCAGCCCGCGCGCGTCGACGAAGGCCAGCGGATCGTCGCTCTGCGGTGCGGCGTCGGGCATCGGCCCCGCACCGCCCCCCGGCGGCTTCGCGGCCCGCATGGCGATGGAGTGCAGCTGGTCGTCGAGCTTGCCGTACATGTAGGTGCGGTAGGCGATGGTGGTGACCGATCCGATCACCGCGGCGACCACGGCGATCAGTGTCACCGCCGAGACCACGAGGCGGGTCCGGAGCGTCCACGGACCCCGCCCGCGCCTGCGCCCGCTCACGTGCCTATTCACCGGGCTTGATGAGGTATCCCGCCCCGCGCCGGGTGTGGATCATCGGCGTCCGTCCGGCGTCGATCTTCTTGCGCAGGTACGAGATGTACAGCTCGACGACGTTCGCCTGACCGCCGAAGTCGTAGTTCCACACCCGGTCCAGGATCTGTGCCTTGCTCAGTACCCGCCGCGGGTTGCGCATCAGGAAGCGGAGCAGTTCGAACTCGGTCGCCGTGAGGTGGATGGACGCCCCGCCCCGGCTCACCTCGTGACTGTCCTCGTCCAGGACCAGATCGCCGACGACGAGCGTCGACTCGCTGCGCACCGCCGCCGTACCGGACCGCCGGATCAGCCCGCGCAGCCGCGCCACGACCTCCTCCAGGCTGAACGGCTTGGTGACGTAGTCGTCGCCGCCCGCCGTCAGCCCGGCGATCCGGTCCTCCACCGCGTCCCGCGCGGTAAGGAACAGGACGGGGACCTCGGAGAGCTCCCGGCGCAGTCTGCCGAGCACGGCGAACCCGTCCGTGTCGGGCAGCATCACGTCGAGGATCACCGCGTCGGGCCGGAAGTCGCGCGCCGTCCGTACGGCACTGGCACCGTCCCCGGCGCTGCGGACCTCCCAGCCCTCGTAACGCAGGGCCATGGAGAGCAGCTCAGCGAGCGGAGCCTCGTCGTCCACCACCAGCACACGGACAGGGCTGCGGTCGGCCCTCAGCAGTTCGTTACGCCCCTGGGGCGAGGTCGTCGTCGTCATGTCTCAACCCTGTGAGGTCGCTCTGAGAGGGCCCTTTCCCGAATCTGTGAATTACCTGAGAATGCGGCCGTCGCGGAGGGAGCTCAGGGAGCTTCACGAAGCTTCGCTGAGGGCTACGGGACAGCCCTTGGGCTTCACGGAACGTCGCCAGGCTCCACGAAGCCTCGCTGGGCTTCACGAAGCCTCGCTGGGCTCACGGAGCTTCGCCGGCCCGTCAGTCCGCGTCCACGCCGAAGAGCGCGCTCGCGTTCCCGTGGCAGACCGCGCGCAGCCAGTCGTCCCCCAACTCCAGCCGTTCCAGCGCGTGCAGCTGATGCGCGTACGGATACGGAATGTTCGGGAAGTCCGTCCCCAGCAGAATCCGGTCCCCGAGCGCCGAAAGCCGCCCCCGCTCGGACACCGGGAACGGTGTGACGTCCTCCGTGAAGTCCGTGAACGCCATCGTCGTGTCGAGCCGCACCTGCGGGTACGTCTCCGCGAGCGCCAGGAACTCCGCGTACTCCGGCATCCCCAGATGCGCCACGATCAGCGGCAGCCGCGGATGCCGGGCGAGCAGCCGGCCGATCGGTTCGGGCCCGGTGAACGCGCCGGGCGCCGGCCCGGAGCCGCAGTGCATCACCACCGGAACCCCAGCCTCCGCGAGCAGCCCCCACACCGCCTCCAGCAGCGGGTCGTTCGCGTCGTACGCGCCGACCTGAAGGTGCGACTTGAAGACCCGTGCCCCCGCCTCCACGGCCTCGCGCACGTACCGCTCCACGCCCTCCTCCGGGAAGAACGTCGCGGTGTGCAGGCACTCCGGCACCCGGCGCGCGAAGTCCGCCGACCAGCCGTTCAGCCAGGCCGCCATCCCGGCCTTGTGCGGATAGAGCATCGAGGTGAACCGGAGCACACCGAACGAGCGCAGCAGCGCGAGGCGTTCGTCCTCGTCGTGGCGGTACGCGATCGGCCACTCCATCCCCGTCAGCGGCCCGGCGGAGTCGAAGTACGCCCAGACCTTGCGGAGGACCCGGTCCGGCATGAAGTGCGTATGGACATCGATGATCCCGGGCAGCCCCAGCCGTTCCCAGAACCGCACGACATCGTCGGCGTCACCCCGCATCACGCACCCCTCTCAGCCGTCAGGGCAGGAATTCACCCGTCATGGCAGGAACTCACCTGTCAGGACCGGACCTCACCTGTCGGGACCGGCCTTCGCGCGTCAGAACCGGACCTCACCCTTCAGGACCGGCCTTCGCGCGTCAGGACCGAATCTCACCCGTCAGGGTCCGACGATCTCAGAACAGCCCGTCCTGCACGCCACCGCCTCCGATGTCGGTCACCGGCACGCCCACTCCCGCGCGCGCGTCGGCACCCACCAGTTCCCATCCGGTCATCAGCCGGGTGTCCAGCACCACGACTCCGTCCGTCACCGTCTCCAGATGCAGATCGGGCCCCGCCGCGGCCACCAGCCGCCCGGCGACCACACCCCCGTCCACCAACTCGGTGACCGCCCGGGTCACCTCGACCACGCCGTCCAGCCCGAACACCCCGGCATGATCGACCGCCTCGAACGGCAGCCGCTCCAGCGTCCGGGGCCACCCGGCCCCCTCCAGCGCCGCGGCCCGCCCGTAGACCTCCGCCACCTCGGCCCGCCGCTCCGCCACCCCCGGCAGCGCCGCGCGCACGGCGCGCTTCCTCGCGTACGGGATCCGGTCCGGCACCCCGAGCGCCGACCTGAGCAGTTCCTCGGTCCGCCGCGCCGCCATCAGCGGCCCCCGGCCCAGCCAGCTGAACACCACGGCCCCCTGCTCCCGCAGCCGCGCCGCCTCCCGCTCCTCGGCGGTGATCCCGGCCTTCACCATCCCCGGCCCGAACCATGCGAGATACACGCGGTACGTCCGGGGGTCGTCGGCGATCGTGTCGGCGGCCACCGAATGCGCCCGGTCGAGCCGCGCACACTCAGGACACCGCGCCCCCGTGCTCCGGCCCGACACCACGGCACTCAGCGGACACGCGTTCCCGCGCGCCCCGACACAGCGCCGCTCCCCCACGGCCCGGAACCCGAGCTCCGTCCCGTAGGCCGGCGCACTCCCCCGTACGGCACGGCCCCGCCGCCACCCCAGCACGGGCGCCCCCTGCGCGTCCGGCCACCGCAGACCGGTGCACTGCCAACCCATGCGCGCACTCCCGTGTTCCGATGCGGGCGGAGAGAATACCGAGAGACTTCCGGAGGATTCCGGGTTCTGCGACCACTGTGCACCCCGCACGAATCGAATCGGCACCCTTCCGGTCCGCAGGGTCCGCAGGGTCCGCAGGGTCCGCAGGTACGGACTGAGCAGCGTTCGGTGCCGCCGTTCCTCCACCACAGAATGGGGGCGGCGCCCGGCTGTCAGTCCCCGCACCTAGGGTGCTCGCATGACCGACTGGACACAGGGCTCCTTCCCCGGGCACGAGGTGAATGTCGTCCTCGCCCGGGGGATCCCCCTCGACACGCTCACCCGAGGTCTTCTCGACCGGCAGCGAGAACCGCTCGCGTCCGGTGAAGCGGACGGGTGGGCGTGGGCGGTGCACGACATGCACAACTGGGACATCGAGGACTACGACGACGTCGAGTACGGCGCCCTGTGCCCCAACGGCGCGGAGATCGTCGTCTTCGTGACCGAGCCGTGCAGCGTCAAAGGGTTCCCGCCCGCGTTCGAGTACTACCGGGACGGACGTCTGATCCTCCGCTTCAACTTCGAAGACCTCGGCCAACGGGTGGGTGCGAATCCGGACTACCTGTCTCCCGAACTCCTGGCCGCGGACCTCATCGGCCCGCGCGCGGGATGCGGGCAGGGAGACGACCCCGGTCACGACTGTTTCGACGACCACGGCGGCTGCGACGACCGCGACGACCGCGACGACGAGCGTCTGGTGAAGGTGATCACCGACTACTTCGCCCTGCCCTCGCCGCCCCTGTCACCGGGGGCAGCGATATGAGTTGGGCGGCCCCGAACACGTTCGTCACCTTCTGCAAGGGCCTGACCTTGCCCACCCTGTCGGCCCGCTTCGCCGAAGCGGGGCGCCCTGCCCTCACCACCGGCGAATCCTCCGGCTGGATCTGGGCAACACACGCGGCCCACGGCACCGCGGACGGGGAGTCCGCCTGGAGGCTGGCGCGCGACCTCACCGGCTGTAGCCGTGCGGACCGCGCAGTCGCCCCGGACCGCGTCGAGAGCGTGTTCCTGGCCTCCACGCCCGCGTGCGCGTGCCCGCACGGGCAGAACTACATGGTCCCCCACTGCGCCGAGCACCCGTTCCAGTTCACCTACAGCCGCGGCGGGTTCGAGATGACGTACTTCAACCTCGGCCGACGCCGCGAATCACGGCGGGCCGGGGCCATGCCGGATCTGCTCATACCCGAGCTGCTGGACGCCGGGATCGTCGGCCGGAACACTCCGGAGTACGACACCGACCCCGACTTCAACGCCTCCGGCGCCCGCACGGTGCGGCTCATCGCCGACCACTTCGGGCTTCCCTCACCACCGCTCGGCCTCGGGCCCGTGAACTCATCGGGGTGACGGCGACAGCGCCGGTGGAGTACGTATCCCGTCGCCCCTCTGCGCCCCACTGTCAGTGGCCTTCACCACCATGGAGCCATGGCGAACCCGAACCTGAACACCGGCTCCATCTGGCGGCTCCACCACGGCGACCGAACGATCGCCAGGCTGACCGTGACCGGCGCGGACATGCCCTGGCTCCACTCCGAAGTCGAGACACTGCCCGGCTTCGACGCGTTCCGCCCTCTCTTCACCGAGCAGACGCAGGCCATCGACGCGGAGGACTGGGAGCGAGCCGACGCCTGCTACTCCCGGATCCGCAGTGCACTCACCATGACGTTCCCCGACGGCAGCCCCGTCGCCGAGTTCATGCTCCACGTGCACGACGACAGCACGGCCGACTGGCGCTGGCACGACAAACCCTTTGACGCACAGGAGTGAACCGGCGGCGGCTGTGGTTGCGGTACTTCGCCGCTGTACGCCCCCGAAACGCAAGAGGCCCGGACTCTCGTCCGGGCCTCTCACCTGCTGCACACTCGGCAGAATTCGAACCTGCAACCTTCTGATCCGTAGGCGGGTGCACGGCTCCCTCGCCTCCACGCGACCGAGACCGTACGTGCGAACAGCCGGTGGTCCCCGTAGCCCGGCGTCCGGGGAGATGCGTGGACGTTGATGTCATCCGTTGATGTCACGGTCCCGTTGCCGGGCGAGCTACGGCACCGGAACTCTCCCGTTTGCGCTTCGCTGCGGTACTCAGCCGCGACCGATCACCTGCCTGTGGTCGTGCTCGTCGTGGTGACAGTGTTCGTTGCGTTCGATGGTGGTGGGGTCGGTGGCGGTATGGGTGGTGGTGTCGCCGCCTCCGGTGACGGTGGCGGTATTCGTGACGTGGCGTTTTGCGTGGCAGGAGATCTTGACCTTGAGGGTGATGGGCGGGTAACTGCTGCCTGCTACCAGGAGGTCGCTGCGGTCGCAGGTGAGGGTGGTCCGGGTGCAGTTCCATCCGGTGCCGGTCATGCTGAGGGCGGTGAGTCCTGGCGGGAGGGTGTCGTGCACGGTGACGGCGCTGCTGTCGGTGGGGCCAGGTCCGGTGTTGCCGACGGTGATGGTGTAGGTCGCCTGTTTGCCCTGGATGAATTTCCCGGTGTGGGTTTTGGTGATGGCCAGGGTGGGCGGTGGCAGCGTGTAGGAGATGATCACTTGGCCGTTGTTGTTCGCCGTCCCGATCGTGGAAAGCGCAATGGACGTGCCGGTGCCCGACGGGGTCGTGAAGCTGCTGCCCCCACCGCCTCCGCCCCCACCCGCCGAGGTGCCTCTGTTGTTGACGGCGCCGCTGCCGCCGCCCCCGCCGGCGAAGTACCCGCCTCCACCGCCCCCACCGGCCCCGGTTCGGGTGGCGGCGCAGCCGCCGTCGATGCTGCCCCCGGTGCCGCCGGTACCGACCGTGGCACCGGAGAACCCGCCTCCCGCCCCACCGTTGGTGGCGATACAAGGCGGGGCGGAGCCGGCGGCCCCGGGGGCACCCCCGGTACTGGTGCTGGTGCTGCCACCGCCCCCACCCTGCCCCGGCGAAGCCCCAGGGCCGGTGGCACTTCCTGCGGTACCGCCGGTGGCATCCGGCGTTGTCCCGCCGTTGCCTCCATTCCCTCCCGTAGAACCCTGTCCGGTGCCGCCGGCGGCACCGCCGCCCCCGGCGACCACCAGCAAGGAGCCACCCGTGCTGACGCTGGACGCCCCTCCCCCACCCGGACCTTCCGCCTGAAAACCAGTGACCGAGATGCCCCCGCCCGGGGCACCGCCGTTGAACCCGCCGGCACCCCCCGTCGCGGTGCCGTTGCAGCCTTTGCCACCGGTGCCGCCGACGTTGACGGTGAACGTTGTCGGGGCGGTGGTCTGCGGGAGGGTGGTCACCACCCTCGCCCCCGACCCGCCCGTCCCCGTGACGGAACAGGGGGTGCCGGTGTTGTCGGCGCCACCGGCGCCGTCCGCGGTGATGGTCACCGTCGCACCCGTCGGAACCGTCAGGGTCTGCGAAGCGCCGGTGAAGATGAAGGTCTGCGACGGATCAGTCCCCGGCTCCCGCACCAGTGCGGCGGCTGCGGGGGTCGGTGCGATGCCGGACAACGCCATACACAGTGCCGCTACCACCCCTGCCCGCCGCCACCTCTCACGAGTGTCGACGCCCGTCCGGGCTTGGCCTCGTCCCGCCCCCACCACAGAGAGAGGTTCTTTCGGGGCGTGATGTCTGATCACCGGTGTCTCCTGACTTCCTGGCTTGAGGTGAGGCTTCTTTCCGCCGTGTGGCAGCGCGGCCGGTCAGAACCATCGATCACTCATTGCTAATGCGTGATTACCTGGCAGGCTCAGATCTGGTGACGTGTCATCCGGGTCGGGGGTTCGATCGGCTCGGGCTCCACCCGAATGGCTGACGCCAGGTCAGGGCGGTTCAGTCCGGTGCGGCTGTGGAGGTCATCCGGCTCGACCGGCTCTCCCGCTCCGTGCTGCATCTGGTGGCCTTCGGCGCCGACCTGCGCGAGCGCGGGATCGGGCTGCACGTCATCGAGCAGGGCATCGACACCTCCACGACGGAGAGCCGGGCGATGTTCGGGGTGCTGTTCGTGCTGTTCGTGCTGTTCGTGCTGGCCGAGCCGGCCGAGCTCCAGCGTGAACTGATCCGTAGGCGGGTGCACCATATTGGACTGGCCAGTCACTCCCGGAAGACGTACCGACCGGGAGCGGATACCCATGCGCGCCTGTGTGCCGACGTACGCGGACGTTGATCACGATGACGCTCGACACCTACGCGCACGTCATACAGACGACGCCGAGGACCGCCGCCGGCCGGATGGACGACGCCTCGGGACTCGACAGCATCGACCCGGACGAGGGGATGGGGCCCGAGGAACGACCTGCTGAGTAATCGGCCCGGCGGAGTACGTTGATGTCACCCGCTGATGCCAGAAGCCCCTCGGGATGATCCCGAGGGGCTTCTGAGCTGTGTGCACTCGGCAGGATTCGAACCTGCAACCTTCTGATCCGTAGTCAGATGCTCTATCCGTTAAGCTACGAGTGCTCGCCTTCGGCGTGAGCCTCTGGCGTTGCTTCCCGGTTTTTTTCTTCCCGGTCGGCGTTGCGGGAACAACATTACATGACCTGCGCCGTAGCGCGAAATCCATTAGCCAAACCCACTCTGACCTGCGGAAACACCATGATCGGCGGCTGCCTGGGCGCGCCGCCGGACCGACGTGGGGGCGGTCGGCGGATGAGGCGGGTCCGGATACGACTGAAGCCCCGTGCCAGTGGCACGGGGCTTCAGTCGTGAAGCGGAGGCGGAGGGATTTGAACCCTCGATGGGCTTTAAGACCCAAACCGCATTAGCAGTGCGGCGCCATAGACCGGACTAGGCGACGCCTCCAGCACACCCCGCGCGAGCGCGAGAGGTGCGTGCAGATGATGACACAACTGAGTGTTGCGTCACCAATCGCTGCCTACGGTACTAGGCAGTCGGCCACGAGGGCAAAGCGCCTGCCGTTGCGCAACGCCGTGGCGTGCGGAGCGTTAGTGAGGAAGGGGGTGCCGTGCCCCCCGCCCGTCCCCTCCCCCTCAGCCGAAGTGCACGAGCACAGGAGCCCGTATGTTGCGCCGCCTCGCCCTCACCGCCGTCGCGTCTCTCGCCGCGCTGTCCGCCGCCGTACCGGTCGCGAGCGCGGCCACCGGCCCCCTCCTTCCCCTGCCGCTGCCGCTGCCCCTGCTGAACGGGGACGAGGCCCGTACCCGGCTCACGGTCACGGTCTCGGGCGCGGGGGATCCCTCGGCCGAGGGCGTCTTCGAGCTGACGTGCGGACCGGCGGGCGGCAGCCACCCGGCGGCGCGGCAGGCCTGCGACCGGCTGGAGGAGCTGGCGGGCGAGGGCGCGGACCCGTTCGCGCCGGTGCCGAAGGACGCGATGTGCACCCAGCAGTTCGGCGGGCCGGCCACCGCCCGGGTCACCGGAACCTGGCGGGGGACAAGGATCGACGCGGTCTTCGACCGGACCAACGGCTGTGCGATCGCGCGCTGGAACGGTCTGCGGCCGGTGCTCCCCAACGTCCGATGAGCAGGGGCTCGCACCCCTGCCCAGGGCCTACCGGACGACGTGTCACAGGCGGGGGTCGTACACCGTATGTACAGAACCTTGGTGAGAGCTCCCCCTCATCCAACGCCGATGCCCCTCCCCTGCCTTTAGACTCCTTCCGTGACAGCCTGCGGTCCGAGGGGCAAGATGGGGCCTGCTGTCGGCAAGGTGCGGTAATCAGGGAGGAAGCGTCGTCGTGAGCAGCAGGCCATCCCGAGGCGCTGCTCGCCTCGCAGCCATACTCGATGCACTCCCTGACGGGCTGCTGCTCGTCAACTGCAACGGCACGGTCGTCAACGCCAACACGATCGCGCTGGAAATGTTCGAGACGCCGGGCACCGCACTCGTCGGGCGCGGGCTTCTCGACCTGCTGCCGGAGTTCGACTCCAAGCTGATCCCGGGGTCGATGCGGCGCCCCGACACCGCCGACCCCCGCGGCCGTACGAAGCCGACGCGGATGACCGCACGGCGGACCGACGGCACCGAGTACCCGGTCGAGGTCACCAGTGCCAGCCTGGAGGACGGGCAGGCCGCGTACAACGACTTCCAGAGCAGTTACACCGGCAGCTACACGGGTGACGAGCTGCTGATGCTCGTCGTGCGGGATCTGTCCGGCACCGTCGACACCGAGGCCGAACTCGCCCGTTCGCAGCGGCAGACCGAGATGATCCTGCGGGCGGCGGCCGAGGGCGTCGTCGGTACGGACACGGACGGCCGGGTCGTTCTGGTCAACCCCGCCGCCGCGCAGATCCTCGGGTTCCGCGCCAGCGACCTGGGCGGCCAGGAACTGCATCCGCTGATCCTGCACTCGCGGGCGGAGGGCGAGCCGTTCCCGTACGAGGAGTCGCCGCTCGCCGACACCCTCAGGTCCGGCCGCAAGCACCGGGTGCGCGGACAGGTCCTGTGGTCCAAGAGCGGGAAGCGGGTACCGGTCGACCTGACCACCGCGCCGGTCAGGGACGGGGACCAGTTGGTCGGCGCGGTCATGACGTTCACCGATCGCAGGCCGCACGAGGAACTCGGCGAGAAGCACAGGGCCGAGGTCGCCGAACTGACCGCGGACCACACCGCCGAGATCACCGGACTGACGGAACAGCACAGCACGGAGCTGGCGGACCGGGCCGAGCGGTACACCGCCGAACTGGAGGCGCAGGCCGAACAGCTGGCGGCGCTGACCGCCCGGCACGCGCAGCTCACCGCCGTACTCGGCGAGTCGCTGCGCGGGCCGCTGGAGGAGCTGCGCGGCGAACTCTCCACGCTCGCCGCCGACCCGGCCGGCCAGCTGTGGCCGGAGGCCAACCAGATCCTGCACCACCTGGCCGCGGGCTACGCCCGGATGACGACGCTCGTCGACAACGTGCTCGGCTACCAGCGTCTGGACGCCGGTGCGGAGCAATTGTCCAAGGCCGTCGTGCTGCTCGACTCGGTCGTGACGGCCGGCATCGACGCAGCCGTCGAGCTGATCGGTCCCGGGCGCGCCCAGTTCGCGGTGCACGCGCCGCCGATCGAGGCCGAGGTGGACGCGGCCCGGCTGGTGACGGCGCTCGCCCATCTGGTCGCGGATGTCGCCGGGGTCGACTCGACCGGCAAGACGCGCGTGGTGCCGGGCGGTGGCTACGTCGACTCGACGGTCGTCGTCGCGGCGGCGCAGCGCGGTGAGGTCGTACGGATCGAGGTGCGCGGGCCGTTCGCCGGCGGAGACCCGGTGCACGAGCCGATCGTGCGCGGGATCGTGGAAGCCCACGGTGGCCTGCTCCAGACGCACGAGATGCCGGGGATGAGCGGCAGCGCGTACGTGCTCGAAGTGCCGTTGGGCACGGGTTCGGGAACGGTGATGCCACCGGCGCCCGAGCCGGCGCCCGAACCCGTGCCGGAGCCGGTGACCGGGCAGGGCGCGCCGGGAGGCGGGCGTCGACGGGCACGACGGGCGTCCACGGACGCGTTCCTGGAGAGCCCGGTGGGTGGTTCGGAGGACGGCGACGGTGACACAGCCGCGGCCGAGCCGACGGGGCGGCGCCGGGCGCGTCGGGAGCCCGTACCGCCGGGTTCGCAGGAGACGCAGGGTGCGCAGAACGCGCACGAGATCATTCCGGCCCAGCAGGGCGAGGGGTCGGGACGCAGGCGCGGTCGGCCGAGTCCTGCCGAGTCCGGTGCGCAACAGTCGCTTCCGGCCCAGCCGGCCCCGTTGCCCGGGCAACAGTCGCTTCCGGCCCCGCTGCCCCAGCTCCCCGAGCAGAGCCAGGGGCAGCGGCCCGGGCCCGCTGTCGAGCAGCAGGGGCCGCGGCAGGCGTTGGCGCTGCCCGCGTCGGCACCGTCCGAAGGGGCGGTGGTGACGGCGGCCGAAGGCGCCAAGGGCGGCGGCGGCCGGCCGCAGCGCGGGCAGACCGTGCCGCCGCAGGGCGTTCCGGCCGAGGCGCCGGTGCCCGCGGGCGGACAACGGGCGCGCCAGGGCGGCGAGAACCAGCTGGCCCTGCCTGCCTCCTCCTCCGCTTCCTCCGCTTCCGGCTCCTCCGCTTCTTCCGCTTCCGCTTCCGCTTCCGCTTCCGCTTCCGAGAGTTTTCCGCAGGCCGGTGACGGCCCGGCGTCGGGGTCGGGGTCGGGATCCCATCCGACCGGGCGACGGGCACGGCGGGCGCTGGCGGGCGCGCAGGAGCGTTCCGCGCAGGCCGAGCCGACCGGGCCCCGTGCCGCGTTCGCGCTCCCGCCCGCTGCTGCCGACCGGACCGCCGACACGGACGCCTCACTGCCCGGACGCCACGACGCCGTACGCGTCGCGCCGGGTGACGACCACACACCGGCCCAGGCGCACCCCGCACCGACCGGGCGGCGCCGGGCACGTCACGTCGACGCTCCTCAGCAGGCCGGTCAGGCCGTCGGACAGCCTGCGGACGCGGAGCAGCAGCTGCCCCCGCGGTCCGGCGACTGGGCGGAGAACGGCACCTCGGGAGCGGGCCTGACCGCGCTGACCGCGCCGGGTGAGCAGACCGGCGACCGTGCGGACGGCCGCTCCGAAGGCCGGGGCGTCGCGCAGCCCGGCAGTCGGTCGGCCGACGGTCCGGATTGGCCCGCCGCCGGACACACCACGCACACGACCGGCACCACCGCCGTCGCAGGCGCCACCACCGATGGCGCGGAGAGCCGCCCGCGGGACGTCGCACCCGTGGCGGACACGCGCAGGCAGCCGCTGCCCGCGGAGGCTCCGGTGCCCGGCGGCTCGTCCGACTCGACGCAGGGACGCGCGTTCAGCGTGCGGACGCTCGGCCAGGGCGTGCCGTTCGCCCAGCACATCGCGCATCAGCAGAACCAGACGCTCGGCGGAGCGGGACGGCGTCGCAAACTCGCCGCCCCGCCGGAGGGCGAGCGCCTGCCGCAGCCCGCGCCGCCCCAGGCCGCCGCGTCCCAGCCCGGCGCCGCACAGGGCCACGGTCCCGGTTCGGGTTCGGGGCAGTTGCTCCCCACTCCTGAGGCCGAAGGACGCGCGTACGCCATAGGGGCGCCCGACGAGGGCGCCGAGGGACCGGAGCCGCTGGACGGACCGGGGGGAGCGGTCGAGGTCGCCAACCGTCCGTCGCCGCAGCCGGTCGACGACGAACTCCCTCCGGAGCCGCTGGACAACCCGCGTCGGCTGCTCGTCTGGCCCGCGCCCGACGTCTCCACCCAGCAGGCGCTGAGCGACCGCGGCTACCGGCCGGTGATCGTGCACTCGCGCGAGGAGGTCGACGCCCAGATCGCGGCGTTCCCCGCCGCGCTCTTCGTGGATCCGCTCACCGGTCCGATCACCCGCAAGGCGTTGCAGTCGCTGCGTCAGGCCGCGGTGGCGGCCGAGGTCCCGGTGCTGGTGACGGCCGGTCTGGGGCAGGCGTCGCGGGAGGCCGCGTACGGTGCCGACCCCGCCGTGCTTCTCAAGGCGCTCGCTCCGCGCGACAGCGAACAGCATCCTCCGCGCGTGCTGTTGATCGAGGAGCACGAAGAGATCGCGCTGGCACTGACGGACACGCTGGAACGCCGCGGCATGCAGATCGCCCGGGCCTCCACGGACAACGAGGCGGTGACCCTCGCCACCCGGATGCGGCCCAACCTGGTGGTGATGGACCTGATGCAGGTACGCCGCCGCCGCGCCGGGATCGTCGACTGGCTGCGCGCCAACGGCCAGCTGAACCGCACCCCGCTGGTCGTCTACACCTCCGCCGACATGACCGGGTCGGAACTGCCGAAGCTCAGCTCGGGCGAGACCGTCCTCTTCCTGGCCGAGCGTTCCACCAGCGACGAGGTGCAGTCACGCATCGTCGATCTCCTCGCGAAGATCGGCACGAACTGACACCTGCGGCTCCGTACGGACGCGTACGGAGCCGTGCGCATCCGTACGGAGCCGTTCCAGGACGTACGGACGGGGCGAGCACCCGCAGAAGGACGGTGAGGGCGGTACGGGACTCCCGATACCGCCCTCACCGCTTCCTGCTCCCCGACCGGGCCAGGTCGGAGCGGGTCAGGTCAGAGCGGGTCAGAGCTGGGTGACGTCCAGCGCGCCCTCCGCGTACTGCTTGCGGATCACCTTCTTGTCGAACTTGCCGACGCTCGTCTTCGGAACCGCCGCGATGACCGTCCAGCGCTCCGGAAGCTGCCACTTGGCGATACCGGACTCGGCGAGGAAGTGCCTCAGCACCTCGTACTCGGTGGTGGCGCCGTCCTTGAGGACGACGGTGGCGAGCGGACGCTCGCCCCACTTGTCGTCCGGGACGGCGACGACCGCCGCCTCGGACACATCGGGG
The DNA here is from genome assembly GCF_042885475.1 of Streptomyces sp. NPDC058051. NCBI lineage: Bacteria > Bacillati > Actinomycetota > Actinomycetes > Kitasatosporales > Streptomycetaceae > Streptomyces > Streptomyces sp. NPDC058051. Next base: position 26,708 of record NZ_JBHVRW010000033.1, on the reverse strand, counting down.
TGCGCCATGAGGGCGTTCTCCAGCTCGACGCTGGAGATCCACTCGCCGCCGGACTTGATGACGTCCTTGGCCCGGTCGGTGAGGGTGAGGAAACCTTCCTCGCTGATCACTCCGACGTCACCGGTCTTCAGCCAGCCGTCCTCGCTGAACTTGTCCACCGGGCGCAGGGCCTCGCCGTCCGCGCCGCCGTAGTAGGCCGCGGCGATCCAGGGGCCGCGCACCTCCAGCTCACCGGCCGACTCGTTGTCCCACGGCAGGTGCTCGCCGCCGGGGCCGACCAGGCGTGCCTCGACGCCGGCCGGGAAACGGCCCTGGGTGATCCGGTAGGGCCACTCCTGCTCCTCGGTCAGCCCCGCGGGCGGGTTGGCCATGGTGCCGAGCGGCGAGGTCTCCGTCATGCCCCAGGCGTGGCAGAGGCGGACACCGAGCTTGTCGTACGCCTCCATCAGGGAGGGCGGACAGGCGGCGCCGCCGATGGTGACGCGTGCCATGGAGGTCAGGTCGCGCGGGTTGGCGGTGACCTCGGCGAGCAGCCCCTGCCAGATGGTGGGCACGGCGGCGGCGTGGCTCGGCCTCTCGCGCTCGATCATGTCGGCGAGCGGGGCGGGCTGCAGGAAGCGGTCGGGCATGAGCATGTTGACGCCGGACATGAACGTCGCGTGCGGCAGGCCCCATGCGTTCACATGGAACTGGGGGACGACCACCAGCGTGGTGTCCTTGTCGGTCAGGCCCATCGACTCGGCCATGTTGACCTGCATGGAGTGCAGATAGATGGAGCGATGGGAGTAGACGACGCCCTTGGGGTCACCGGTGGTGCCGGAGGTGTAGCACATGGCGGCGGCCTGGCGTTCGTCGAGCTCGGGCCAGTCGTAGCCGGTCGGCCGGCCGGCGATCAGCTCCTCGTAGTCGTGCACGTGGGGCGCGGCGCCGTCGAGGACGGAACGGTCGCCCGGACCCGTGACGATCACATGCTCGATCGACGGCAGGTGGGGGAGGAGGGGCGCGAGCAGCGGCAGCAGGGTGCCGTTGACGATGACGACCTTGTCGTCGGCGTGCCGGACGATCCAGATCAACTGCTCAGCGGGGAGCCGGACGTTCAGCGTGTGGAGCACCGCGCCCATCGAGGGGATCGCGAGATACGCCTCGACGTGCTCGGCGTTGTTCCACATGAGGGTACTGATCCGCTGGTCGCCGACGGCACCGAGCTCGTCGCGCAGCGCGTTCGCCAGCTGCGTGGCCCGCCGACCGATCTCGGCGAAACTGCGCCGCTGCGGCTCGGGCTCGCCGGTCCAGGTCGTGACCTGGGACTTCCCGTGAATGGTCATCCCGTGTTCGAGGATGCGGGTGACAGTCAGCGGTACGTCCTGCATGGTGCTCAGCACGGCGTCCTCCCGGTGGGCGCTACGCGGCAGTAGGGTTCCGCTGATTCTGCGCACATACCGTTCGGTATGTCACTAGCCCCGAGAGTACGAATCGGTATCGTCCGGCAGAATCGGACCGTCTGCGCGCTGCCGCCCTTCGTGGTGTCAGCCGCGGTGTTCGCGGTGTTCGCGGTGTTCGCGGTGTTCGCGGTGTTCGCCGCAGCGTCCGTGGCGTCATCGCACGGGAGCCAGCTCCGGATCCTCCCTGAGCTTGCCGAGTGCCCGGGACACCGCGCTCTTCACTGTGCCGACGGACACGCCGAGCACCTCGGCCGTCTGGACCTCGCTCAGATCCTCGTAGTACCGCAGGACCACCATCGCCCGCTGCCGGGCCGGGAGCTTCAGCACGGCACGCCACATCGCGTCGTGCAGGGTCTGCTGCTCGGCCGGGTCGGAGACCGACGACGCCTCCTGCTCGGGCAGCTCGTCACAGGCGAACTCGTCGACCTTGCGCTTGCGCCACTGCGAGGTCCGGGTGTTCAGCAGGGCCCGGCGGACGTAGCCGTCGAGCGCCCGGTGGTCCTCGATCCGCTCCCAGGCGACGTACGTCTTGGTGAGCGCGGTCTGCAGCAGATCCTCGGCATCGCTCGGGTTCGCGGTGAGCGAGCGCGCGGCACGCAGCAGCACGGGCCCTCGTGCGCGTACGAACGAGGAGAACGACGGATACGGAGCGTATGGAGCCCGCGAGGCGTACGGCGCGCGCGCGGCGTGTGCGGTGGTGCCGGTGGCATGCGAAGCGGTGCGCGTGGCATGCGAGGTGCGTGCGGCGCGCGAGCCGTGCGATACGTGTCCGGTGATGGCAGCTCCCCCGGAGGTGCCTGTGCAGACTGGCGTGGTCATGACTCCACGCTAGGAGCGGGAGCCGCCCCGGGAATCGGCCCCAGGTCCCGAAATCGCGTCCCCCTCAAGGTGTAGGGGTGGGGCTGGCCTCACCTCCTGTAGGTGGAGCCATCACCCTCGGGGCTCAGGGTCGCCCTGCCCCGGTCCCCGACCTGGCCCCGGCCCCGGCCCCGGCCCCAGCCCCGGCCCCGACGGCACCCCCGGCGCACCACCACCACAGCGCCGGCTGCACCCTGGGCGCACCACCACCCGCCCACGGCTCGGACGGCACCCCGGGCGCACCCCCACCCGCCCCGCTCAGGCGTCCGTCCCGCTCAGGCATCCGTCCCGAGTATCAGTCCGGAGGTGGGTACGCCCGTACCCGCCGTGACCAGGGTCCTGGCCGCCTCCGGCAGTTGGTTCACCGACGTGCCCCGGATCTGTCGGACCGCCTCCGCGATGCCGTTCATCCCGTGCAGATACGCCTCCCCCAGCTGCCCGCCGTGCGTGTTCAGGGGCAGCGCGTCGGCCGCGACGAAGTCGGCACCCTCGCCCGGTGCGCAGAAACCGAACTCCTCCAGCTGCATCAGGACGAACGGCGTGAAGTGGTCGTAGAGGATGGCCACATCGATGTCGGAGGGGGAGAGGCCGGAGGTCCGCCAGAGCTGCCGCGCGACCACCCCCATCTCCGGCAGACCGGTCAGGTCGTCGCGGTAGAAGCTGGTCATCTGCTCCTGCGCCCGCCCGGCCCCCTGGGCAGCGGCGACGATCACGGCGGGCGGCCGTCGCAGATCCCGGGCCCGCTCCACGCCGGTGACGACGATCGCCTGCCCGCCGTCGGTCTCCTGACAGCAGTCGAGCAGCCGCAGGGGTTCGACGATCCAGCGTGACGCGGCATGGTCGGCCAGGGTGATCGGCTTCCCGTAGAAGTACGCCGCGGGGTTCCGGGCGGCGTGGCGCCGGTCGGTGACCGCGACATGGCCGAAGACGTCCGGGGTCAGCCCGTAGGTATGCAGATAGCGCTGGGCGGCCATGGCGACCCAGGAGGCCGGCGTGAGCAGCCCGAAGGGGAGGTTCCAGCCGAGCGCCGTGCCCTCCGCGGTGGGTTCCCGGCGCTGCACCCCGGAGCCGAATCTGCGTCCGGAACGCTCGTTGAACGCGCGGTAGCAGACCACGACGTCGGCCACCCCGCTCGCCACGGCGAGGGCCGCCTGCTGGACGGTGGCGCAGGCTGCCCCGCCGCCGTAATGGACACGGGAGAAGAACGACAGCTCGCCGATACCGGCCGCCTGGGCGACGGTGACCTCGGGACTTGTGTCCATGGTGAAGGTGACCAGGCCGTCGACATCGGCGGGGGCCAGCCCGGCGTCGTCGAGGGCGGATCGCACCGCCTCGACGGCCAGTTCGAGTTCGCTGCGCCCGGAGTCCTTGGAGAACTCGGTCGCGCCGATCCCCACGACCGCCGCCCTGCCGCCGAGCGAATCAGCCCTGCGCAGGCTCATGCCGCCCCCTCCGGAACGCTGACGGTCACCGTGCCGGTGACATGCCGGCCGAGACGGTTGGTCCCGATGACGGACACCTCGGCCGTTCCGTCGCCCGCGAGAGCGGTGACCGTGCCGCTGAGCACCATGGTGTCCCCGGGACGGTTGGGCGCGCCCAGCCTGATGGCGACCTTGCGGAGCACGGCCGACGGGCCCAAGCGGTCGGTGACATACCTGCCGACCAGGCCGTTGGTCGTCAGAATGTTCATGAAGATGTCCGGGGCCCCCTTCGCCCGGGCGAGCTCCGCGTCATGGTGCACATCCTGGTAGTCGCGGGAGGCGATGGCACCCGCCACGATCAGGGTGCGGGTCACCTCGATCTGCAGCGGCGCCAACTCCTCACCGACCCTCACTCCGGTCCCGCCTTCCACCGCTCCGGCCCCTTCGTCGTTCACTCCGGCCCCTTCTTCGTTCACTCCGGCCCCTCCTGCCTCCACTCCTGCTCCTCCTGCCTCCGCTCCGGCCCCTCCTCCGCCAGCAACTGGCCGAGCTCCTGCAGCACTTCGCTGCCGCACCCGAGGTAGGAATCGAGCTGACGCCCCCAGAGGAAGTGGCGGTGCACGGGATGGCTGAGGTCCGCACCCGTTCCGCCGTGCAGGTGCTGTCCGGCGTGCACCACCCGCTTCCCGGCCTCCGACGCCCACCAGGCGGCGGTCAGCGCCTGCGGTCCGTACGGCAGCCCCGTGTCGTACCGCCAGGCGGCCTCGTACGCGGTGACGCGTATCGCCTCGGTGTCCATGTGGGCGTCGGCGGCGCGCAGCAGCACCGCCTGTTTGGTGGAGAGCGGGCGCCCGAACTGTTTCCGGGTATTCGTGTGGGCGACGGCCCGGGCCAGCGAACCGGCGCACACCCCGGCCTGCAACCCGGCGAACGCGGTCCGGCTCACGGCCAGCATCGCCTCGTACGCCCCGGCGCCCCCGATCCGCTCCCCGGGAGCCCGGTCCAGGACGAGCCGCGCCGCCGACCATGGCGCCGTGGTCTCCACCGGCTCCGTCGCCACTCCGGGATCGGCGGTCCGTACGATCCACAGGTCCCGGGCGGAGTCCGCGACCAGGACGAGGTCCGCGTCCCGCAGCCACGGCACGTACGACACGCTTCCGCTCAAGCCCCCCTCGCCGTCCGCCCGTCGCACGCCCCCGCTCAAGCCCCCCTCGCCGTCCGCCCGTCGCACGCCTCCGCTCAAGCACCCCTCGCCGTCCGCCCGTATCCCAGCGCGTGCCGGGAAGGCCCCGGTGGCCACCACGGTGCCGTCCCGCAGCGGAGGCAGCAGCCGCTCCCGCTGAGCGTCCGTGCCGTGCCCGGCGACGGCGAGCAGCCCGTACACGCAGCTCGCCGCGAACGGCACCTGCGCCGTCGCCCTGCCCTGCTCCTCCAGGAGGAGCACCAGGCCCAGGAGTCCGATCTCCTCGACGGCCGCGGTCAGTCCGGCCGCACAAAGCTCCTTCCACAGCTCGGCGTCCGTCCCCGTGCCGACCGCGGCCAGGCGCTCGTGCGTCGAAAGGTCCCCGAAGATCCGCTCCGCGAGGCCCTGCGCCGCGGCCTGCTCCTCCGTGGGTGCGAAGTCCATGTCAGCCCTCGCCACCCCGGAAGACCGGAAGCTCCAACTCCGGGTCGGTGCGAAGGAATTCCAGGCGTACCGGCATGCCCGTCCGTACCTTGTCGTACGGCACGCCGACCACGTTGCTGACCATCCGCACCCCCTCCGCCAGCTCGATCAGCGCCACCGCGTACGGCCCGCCCTCCTCGGAGGTGCCGAAGGCAGGAAAGGGTGGGTGATGCATCACGACATGGCTGAAGACGGTGCCCTCGCCACTCGCCTCGGCCGTGTCCCACTCCCCGCTGCCGCACGCGTTGCAGCCGGGCAGCCAGGGAAAGCGGAGCGTCGCGCACGCGCCGCACCGCTGGATCAGCAGCCTGTGCTCGGCGACGCCCTGCCAGAACCCGGCGTTGTCCCGGTTGATCACCGGCCGCGGGCGCAGGCTCCGGCCGGGACGGGACGCCACCGGCTTCATCGCGACCGGCGCGTACTTGAGGATGCGGAAGCGGTGCGTCCCGGCGGGCTCTCCCTCGGCCTGGACGTCCATCCGCGTCGTCACGAAGTAGCCCGTTCCCAGCCGGGTGGTCTTCCGCTCCGAGACCGACTCGATCACCGCGTCGAACGTGATCCGGTCGCCGGGCCGCAGCGGACGCACATACTCCTGTTCGCAGTCGGTCGCGACCACCGAGGTGTATCCCGCTCCGTCGAGCAGGCCGAACAGCTCCTCGTAGGCCCGGGAGCGGTCGGTGTGCCCGGACAGGCCGCCCATCGTCCACGCCTGCAGCATCGTCGGCGGGGCGACCGCTTCCGGGCCCGTGTAGGCGGGGTGGTTATCCCCCATCGCCTCGCACCAGTGCCTGATCATCGCCTCGTTGACCAGGTCCTTGCCGACGCCCGCGGTCGCGGCGGCACACCCCTGGAACGCTTTGAGCCGCTCATGGAGCGCGTCGGGCTCGTCCTGCGCTTCCCGTTCCTCGTGTTCTTCGCGCTCTTCCCGTTCCTCGCGTTCCTCGTGTTGCTCGCGTTCCTCGTGCTGTTCGCGCTCTTCGCGTCCTTTCCGCTCTTCCCGTTCCTCGCGCTCTTCCTGTTCTTCTTCGTCCCGCGCGTGCGTCACCGCTTTCCCCTCGTCATGCCGAGCCGCATCGTCGCGACGATCTCCCGTTGCACCTCGCTCACTCCGCCCCCAAAGGTGTTGATCTGCGCCGCCCTGTTCATCCGCTCCAGCTCCCCGTCCCCGAAGCAGCCGGGCGAACCGCCCCGGACCATCCCGGACTCGCCCGTGATCTCCTGGCAGATCCGGTAGACCTCGACGGCGCTCTCGGTTCCCACGAACTTCACTCCGCTCGCCTCGCCCGGGGCGAGCGAACCCGTGCCGACATCCCCCACCAGGCGCCAGTTGAGCAGGCGCGTCACCGCCAGCCGTGCATACGCCTCGGCCAGCCGGGCCCGTACCCACGGCTCGTCCACCGGACGCCGGCCCGTCACCGGGTCGGGAGTGCGAGCGAAGACGAGTGCCGCCTCGTAGAAGTCCTCGGCCTGCATCCCGATGGCCGCGAGAGCCACCCGCTCATGGTTCAACTGGTTGGTGATCAGCCCCCAGCCGCCGTTCTCCGTGCCGACGAGGTGCCCGACGGGCACGCGTATCGCGTCGTAGTAGGTGACGGTCGTGGTCAGTCCACCCACGGTCTCGATCGGCGTCCAGGCGAATCCGGGGGCATCCGTCGGGACGAGAACGATCGAGATGCCTTGATGCTTGGGCGCTTCCGGATCCGTGCGGCAGGCGAGCCATATCCAGTCGGCGTTCTGCGCGTTGCTGGTGAAGATCTTCTGCCCGTCGATCACCCAGGAATCGCCGTCCCGCACGGCCCTGGTACGCAGCGCGGCAAGGTCCGTACCGGCCTCCGGCTCGCTGTAGCCGATGGCGAAGACGACGTCGCCGCTGAGGATCCTGGGCAGGAAGTACGCCTTCTGCTCCCGCGTCCCGTACTTCATCAGTGTGGGCCCGACGGTATTGAGGGTGACCATCGAGACGGGCGCCCCGGCCCGGTATGCCTCGTCGAAGAAGACGAACTGCTCGTCGGGGCCTCGGCCCTGGCCGCCGTACTCGACGGGCCAGCCGAGTCCGAGCATCCCGTCCGCGCCGATCCGGCGCAGCAGTCGGCGTTGCTCGGCCGGATCCTCGGCACCGGGCCCTGCCGTCGCGTCCCGCCCGGGCATCACTGTGCGGAAGTACGTGCGGAGGTCGGCGCGCAGCTGGCGCTGACGCTCCGTCTGGGCGAGGTGCACGGTGGCTGCCTCCCGGACACGGACGTACGGATCAGGGTTTCTGACTGTCCGTCAGATATCGGTGCGCTGTCAAGGTCGGCGACACCCGACTCCACGTCCGACCCCTCCGACCCCGACCCCCCGACCCCCCGACCCCCACCCCCCGACAACACGAAACGGCCTGTGCGGGAGCACCGAAGTGCCCCCGCACAGGCCGCGCTTCAACCAGCCGTGGCCCGACCCCCCGACCGGCCGCGGATCACCAGAGTGGGGTGAAGTGCACCGCGACGTTGTCGCTGTTCTGGTGGATCACGGTGAACGCCGACCCGTTCACCTGCGCGGAATTGCTCTGGTTCGACGCTCCGGAGCCGACGGCCTGCTGCTGCGACGTGGACGAAATGCCGGAGTTGTTGCCACCGACGCCGCTGCCGGCGACCGTCGCAACGGCCGCGTTCGATCCGTCGTTCGCGAACGAGCCGTTGTCGGCCTGGGCCACACCGCCGAAGAGCGCGGCGGCGAGAGGCAGGGCTGCCACAGCGGCGAGGGCACGAGCGGTACGGATGCTTGCCATGTCAATTCCTCCAGGAACCGAAAGACGGCTTGTCCCGAGGCAGTCGGCCGACCGCCTCGGTATGGGTCACGACGTCGCGGAACCAAAGCTGCCCACCGGCCCCCCGGCAAACCGCCCGGGTGCCCCGGTTCCCCCGCACGTATGAGGAACGCCCGATAAACCCCCTCACGCCCCGAAGCACCAGCACACCCCGTTCCCCCGCCCCCTTGCCCATCCTCCTCCCCACCCTCTTCCGCCCTCTTCTGCCACGGTCCGTCACGCTCCAGGCCGCTCGCCCCTTGCCGCCCAAGGGGAGAAGCGTTCCGGCACCCGCCCGACCGACACCCCGCCCCCTTCCCTTCGTCGAACGCATGTACGAAAATAGAGTCATGGCCATCCGCGACCGGCAGACCGCCACTCTGGCCCTCGCCCACGCACTCGCCGCAGCCGAGCGCGGGCTCCCCGTCATCCCCCTCTCCGCGAGCAAGCTCCCCGCCCTGCCCTCCCCGCACCGGCACGAAGACCGGCCGGCCGCCTGCCGGGGCACCTGCGGCCTTCCCGGACACGGTGTCCACGACGCCACCACCGACCCCGCCGCCCTACGCGCCCTCTTCGCCGCCGCGCCCTGGGCCACCGGCTACGGCATCGCCTGCGGCAGGCCCCCGCACCACCTCATCGGCATCGATCTGGACATCGACACCACCGGCCGCAACGACTCCACCACCTCCCTCCGACGGCTGGCCCTGCTCCACCTGTTCACCATCCCGCCGACCACCACGGTCCTCACGCCGAGCGGCGGCCGCCACATCTGGCTGACCGGCCCGCCCGGTGTTCCCGTACCGAACTCCGCGAGCCGGCTCGCCCCCGGCATCGACATCCGCGGCGCCGGCGGCTACCTGGTGGGCCCCGGTTCGGTCACCGCATATGGCACCTACCGGCTCGCCCCGGGCACCGCCGACCTCCCGCCGGCCCCCTGCCCCCGCGCACTCCTCCACCTGCTCACGCCCCCCGCACGCCCTCACCACCCGACCGACCGACCCGGCCAGGACCAGGACCGGGACCGGGACCGGGACCGGGACCAGAACCAGGGCCGGGGCTTGGTCCGGTTCGTCCTCGCGGCACGCGAGGGCCAGCGCAACACGCGGCTCTTCTGGGCAGCCTGCCGCGCCTACGAACACGGCTTCGGGGACGCCCTGGCGGACGCCCTCACCCACGCCGCCGTCCACACCGGCCTCACCGAACGCGAAGCCCGCGCCACCATCGCCTCGGCGGCCCGCCTCAGCAGAAGCCGTCCAAACGGACCGGAGACGGCCCCGTAAACCGGACAACCCACACCTCGGACAGCACCACACGCCGACATTGGCCGTTTTTGGTCTCTCATGGAGCGCGTGGAGCGCGTACGTATTGGTTCCCATACGTGCGCAGAGCCGAATACGGACGCGGAACCGATACGGGGGAACTCATGGAGAACACCGGGGCCGCGGGAGCCCCACAGCCCATGCCGCCGCCACCCCCTTCCGGAACCGGCGTCGACCTGAGGGTGAGCAGACGCCTGCTGTGGGTGGGAGAGGCGGCCTATCCCCTGCACAACATCACTCGGGTCCACACCTTCGAACTCAGGCCCAAGCGCATGGAAGCCTTCATGAGCTTCCTGAAATGGCTCGGCGCCACGTTCGTGGCGTTCGTCGTGCTTCAAACGGCCAACGACAACTCATCGTTCGACGGCGGAAGCTCGAACGATTCAGCGGGCGCATTGTGGTTCCTCGCCCTCGCGATCGCGATCGGTCTGGTCGTACATCTGGTGAAGGACTTGGCCGCGCCATCCGAACACGTACTGGCCGTCGAGACGACCAGCGCCTCCAGCGCACTGGTCACCCTGCCCAATCCGGACCAACTGCGCCAGCTCGTCCACTACCTCGTCCACGCCATCGAGAACCCCGAGGCCGAGTTCCAGGTGCGCGTGGAGCGCGTACTGGTCAATCCGAAGAACTACCACTTCGGTGACAACGTGAATATGTACGGAGGAATGTTCAACACGGGGGTAAGCAAGTGAGCAACGGCGACTCCTACCACTACGGCAACAACATCCACGGCGACAACGTCCACATATACGGCGGTACGGGCCACACGGGCATCGTCAAACACCAGCACCAGTCCCCGGAACTCTTGGAGGCGATAGGGGATTTGGTGCGGCTGCTCCAGGGACTACGCGGCGAGCTCGCGCCCCCGAGCGCGCAGGTCATCGACGACTCCCTGCCTGCGATCGCCTCCGGCACGAGCGCTCCGCAGGAGCGGCACCGCGCCCTGATCGCCGTGGCCACCATCGCCGCGACCGTCGGAGCGCTCGGCCAGCCGGTCGCCGACGCGGTCGACAAGGTCCTGGGGCTGCTGGGCGCACGGTAGGACGGTGCTCGGCAGCCCGGCACCCGACCTGCCGCAACGCCCCTCCGCAGCCTCCGCCGGACTACCGCCTACCTGTTGCTGTCCTCTGCGAGCGTGTGAGCGACGAGGGCATTGGCATGACCGTGCCCGAGTCCGTGTTCGGCCTTGAGCCAGGAGACCAGCTCCATGTGCTTGCTCAGGGACGAGGCGCGGATGATGCCCTTCCAATCCGCAATGGGACGGCCGTACTTCTTCTCAATCGAAGGAAAGTAGCTGGCAGGGCCTTTCACTGCTTCGGTCATTCGGCGGTATCCCATCCGTGTGTACGAAGTGCTCCCGGGCCGACGGTGCCTCTTCCGGCTCCGCCCGGTCACACATACGACTGCACAAGAGCACGGAACTCATCGCTCTACAACGAAATCAGACGGCATCGAGTCCACGTCCTCGACTGCCGTGGTTGCCTCAGAAGGCCGTTGCGGTAGGACAGCCCTGTGCTCCACGCCCTGCGTATCGCGAACAAGAGCGGCCGGAACACCGCAGAGCCACCGAACACGGCGGGAAGGCGGAACCGACCGGATTCGAACCGATGTCCTCGCGATTTTGGAGACCGCGCGCGACGACCTCTGCGCTACGGCTCCGCCCCCTCCGCCATCCTAAGGAGTCTCGCTACGGCAGGAGTCTCGCGACGACCGGGCCCGGTCTTTCACGTCCGCACCACGCCCACATCTCACGTCCCCGGGTTCCCGTCGGATGGTGTCGTGATGCGGTGCCCTCACCGGCGGCGGCTGCCGCTGGGCCTGGCACGGGAAACGCGGGAGAGGTCGGCCTCGGGATGCGCAGACAGTGCCGTTCACTGCCGGCTGACTGTCCGCGCACGACGGCGGTCACCACTACGGCCTGCTCAACGACCTGGAGTACGGCACCGCGCTGTGGTTCCGGTGGGGCGAGGCCGACGGTGAAACTGGTCGTGTTGCCGGACTGCCAGGCGGTCAGCCCCGGATCCGACGGGGAGGGTTGCTGATCGATGCGAGACAGGCCGCATGCAGAAGGGGCGCCCCCATGTCAGGGACGCCCCTTCCGACCAGCGCACGCACCGGCCTTCTGTGGTGGGTGTGGGATTTGAACCCACGGTGACTCGCGCCACGACGGTTTTCAAGAGAGTGCTGGGGCTGCGTCTCAGATGTGGCTGACCTGCTCGTTCCCGGCTCCCGGGATCCAGCAGCACCTCCCGCGGTCCACACCTGGTCCACTGGTCGATTAGAAGCGCGAGTCAGGTGCTGACACAGGGGTGGCGCCGGAGCGGTCCAACGCACCCACGCTTTGACCTGGCTCAAGCTCGGTTGAGCGTGGTGGGTCTCCGCGCCACGCGCGCCGCGCAGCGTGCCAGGAGTCGAAGACTCCAGGCAGTTGATCAAGCAGGCCCTTGGCGGCAAACAGCGCCACGCTGGCCACACCTGAGCCGGCTAGAACCCAAAGCGTGAGGGTTACCTCCACTACGTCCATGCCCCTTTCCGCGTCTGACAACGCGTCCGTTGATGCACTCCTCCCAGGGAAGCTGTGCAGGGCAGCTGTCCACCAGTACCTCGGACGTTTCTGCCGAACCCCGGACAGTCGGCGCGCCGCAACCTAGTCTGAGACGAACTGATCTGGACAGTTCCGGCTGCTACTGGACGACCCTGGACACCCGGCAATGTCGGACACGAAACGGGGGTAGGCGATGGACGACGACTCTCTCGCGAAACAGCTGGGCCGCTTGCGCGTTCGAGCCGGCAACCCCTCACTGCGGGACCTAGAGAGGCTCACCGATCGCCAAGGCCGACGAATGAGCCGCGCCTCAATTCAGGATAAATTCTCCGGCAGCAGCGCTCTAAAAATGGTTCAGGTACTGGCTCTGGTTCAGGCGTGCACCGACTACGCCCGTTCGATCGGCGCTCCACTTCCCCCTGCGGATGTCGATGAGCAAGCATGGCGAGAAAAAGCGGCGCACCCTCCCAAGCCTCGAATTCAGCCCACCTCAAAAGCGGAGCACGGCAGCGCCGAGAACCAGAAGAAGACCACACTGCCTGAACTTGAATCGCTAATTTCCCCACTCATAAACGCCGGCATGGAAGATATCGCACACATCGCAACCGAGGGGATAAACCGCCCCCTAGAAACCTGGCTACCCACCGTACTCGTGGCACTTGGTAACGCGCAGATGGACTTCCAGGGGTTTCTGAACCTAGCTGTCCACGAGCCAGTCCAACAGACGGTTCGAATCCTCACTTCAATCACCGAAGAAGAGGCGGAAAACGTCGCCAACCGATACTTTGCAATGTGTCTGCTAGCTAAACCTGCTGTCGAGATTCCGAAGTTTCTCGTCGCACTACGTCGACATGACGGGGAGAGCAGCTACTGGTACGCAGACAATTTCATTGACGCACTCGCAGGCAAGGGCGAGTGGCCGGGGAGTACCAGGTCAGACCTGGCCGACACCCTGCGAGCGCTACGCGCAGCCACGCTAAAGGACGACGCCAACAAACTCGCTGAGGCTATCGGAATGCACTCATGGCCGCGAGTCGCACTGGCAACCGCCGGAGCATTCCCTGACAATTTCCTAAGCGATCGAGAACTTATCTTGCATTCGGCACAAAAAGGTGGACCGAAGCGACTATTGCGGTTGATTTCCTGCCTGAGAGAAGAAGAGATCCCAGGCATCGACCCACGCAAAGAACTGGAATCTCTACTGATATCCGTTCCCCAGGGTAAGCGCGCAGACTTCTCTCACGTTCTCAGTGACGCAGGAATGCACCCTGAGGCCCAAAGACTGCTGGAACTGGCGAACGAGGTTCCTTTCTAGTTTCAGGTCGCGCACAATTGAGATCGAGACCCAAAGACGGCATGCAGCCGCCCATCAGCCTTGGAGACGCGCACATAGCAGCACACCGGCATTTATGCGCGGGTTCTACCGCCGTGTTCCTTGGCATACGAGTATGCCGCCCAGGCAAGTGACACGGAAAGCACCCTCTGCCCGAATGGTCTCGTTGACCCGCTCCCGCGCGCGCTCGATCGTCTCCCGGAACGGAACGCCCATCTTGTCGGCCCAGGCTTCGTACGAGGCCAGGTGCGCGACGACCGGTTCAGCGTCGGTCACCTCGATCACACCGGGAAGGGAGATCGTGCGGATCTCGCCGAAGACCGTACCGAGGATCGCTGGCGCGTCCTCCAGGGTGAAGCGGGCGGACAACTGCACTCGGGCTGGGCCCTCCTGGATGCCCAGCACATCGCCCGCAGCCCGGCGCCAAAGGTGCTCCAGTTCCCGCTTGTCGGTCTGACTGTTCGTGGAGACGATCGCGATGCCGCCGGGTGCCAGTACACGGCCCAACTCCCGCACGGCCTGGGACTGGTCCTCAACGTGGTACAGCATGTGCAGCGCAAGAACCGCGCCGAGGACTCCATCCGCGATGGGCAGCTGTTGGACGTCCGCGACGACGGCTCCCGGAATGGCGCCGAGGATGCCGTGAGAGACATCCATGGGCAGCACGTTCAGGTCGGGACGGTCCTCTCGTAGCCGGGCGACGAACTTCCCGTTACCGCAACCCACGTCCGCGACCGCACCGCGTATGCCGGTCAGTTCGTTCACGACGATGCCCGGAAGGTCGTGGCTCGGGGTCTGCCATTGGTAGAGGGACTGACGGGCGGCCAGGTGCTGACCCGTGCCGTACGCCTTGGTGGAAAGAAGGCTGCGATCGGTGACCAAATGATCATGCGTGGGCTGGGCGGTCATCGGGGCTCCGTAGGGTTGCTGGCGAAAGCGGGCCGGACGGCCACCTCGTGAATGTGCGCGCGGAGATCGACTGCCGACTGTGCGCCACGGTACGGCTCGCTTCCGAGGAGCGCGGCCAGGTTGCGAAGCCTGATGGTGATACTCGCCGTGTAGCCCTCGGCGCCGAACACCTCCGAGAGCTTCGCACCGGCTCCCTCGACGTCACCGCTGGCAAGGTAGGCCGTGGCCAGGTCCAGATGGGCGGCCTGTAGATCGCCGGGGGAGCGGTCGCCTTCCGGCCCGGCCTGGTACAGCTCCACGGCACGATTGGACGCGCTTATAGCGTGCCGGATCTGCTCGTCGCCCCCGACGGCCAACAGGGTGGTCCCGGCGTAGGCCCACTGCTTGGCCTCGGGGAACGAGAAGACCCCAGGCAACTCGTCGGGTTCCGCATCACCTCGTGCCTCATGGGCCAGTGCAAGTACCCTCAGCGCACTGTGGTTGTCCCCTTCGGCTGCGCGGGCCCGTGCCTCCAAGCTCAGCAGCCGAGCCTTGATCGTTCCCGTACCAGGGCCTCGGCCCTCGCTCTGCCCGGCCTGCGCAAGGTCTCCTGCCCGCCGGTAGTCCCCTGCCCAGTAAGCGGCCAGTGACTGGAACGACCGTGCCCATGCGCGTAACGGTGAGTGCTCCGAGATCTCCGCGCACTGCACCACAGTGCGGACATGTGTAGCTGCGGCGGAGCGGTCCCCCAGGTCAAGCGACACATGGGCCGCAAGACCGGATAGCCACCCCGCAACCACGTACAGGTGACGGGTCTGACTGGGGTGCTGTCGGCCCTCCAGCAACTGGAACACTCCACCCTGAGCTGTGCGAATCTCCGGGATCAGAAGAGGCAGGGGCCGGCTGACGAAGTCCCGGGCAAGTCGGTCAACATCAGCATCGAACTGCTCCAGTACGAGCGTGTTGACGTTGGTCTCCGCCGCGTGACGAGCGAGCCTGGCAGAGAGTTCCGTATCGGCGGCTGAGGATCGGGCATCTTCGTCCGCCCCCGGTAGTCCGGCGATCAGCGGTTCGACGGCTGAGGCCGGTACCTCGGCCGGTTGGCGGGGTGTGACCGTCAGGCTGGGTGGCGTCTCCCAGGAGCGTCGGGCAAGTCCGAGCATGTGTCCGGGGATGCGTAGCCCGTCAGAGATCCGTTCGATCACGTCCATGTGCAGCAACTGCCGCCGTCCGGCGATCACCTCGCCCACGCGGCTCGGGGTCAGGTCGCAGCGTCGCGCGATCATGGACGGATAAATGCCTGCTCGTGCCTTGACCAGCTGGAAGATGCGGCCGAAGTCTCTGACCTGGCATGCATCGATCATGACTGGGTCCGTGAGCAGGCTGACCGGGAGTTCCTTCGGGCGAGATGGCTCGGGCATCGGGCACGCTCCGGCATGAGGACTACGGATCGCTGCACTTGGTCAACCGAGGGTGATGTTATCCAAGTTGGGTAATCCGCTTGGCCTTTCTGGCCGGGCCCACGGATCGCGATGCTCCTGGCCATGGCGAACGGACAGGACAACGTACGGATGACGTTGCGGGTCTCCCGCGACTCCGGCCAGACGTGGGGGCCTCTCACGGAGGTACGCGTGGGCGAGGACTCGGTGGTCCCGGAGAGTCCGGGACGCTACCCGCCGTGCGTCTGCTCCCGGTGCTCGCAGCAGGCCCGGATTGCCCTCGCGTCCTTCCGGATGGTGTCGTGATGAGTTGCGCGCACTGGCGCCGGGTGCCCCTCGACCTGGCACGGGAAGCGCGGGAGAAGTCGGCCGCCACATACATCGACAGGGCGGTGCAGTGCCAGCTGTCCGCGCACGACGAGGGTGAGCACTTCGGTCTCCTCACCGACGCCGGGGCGTACGGGACCGCGCTGTGGCTCCGCTGGCACGGGACGGACGAGGCGGAACTTGTCGTGCTGTCGGACTGCCCGGTGGTCGCCCCGGGGCCCGACGGTGAGGGCTGCTGTCTGTTCGCCGACCACGCCAAGCAGCACACCTGGGAAGACGCCCTGGAGGAGGTCTCGTGCACCGGCTGATTGCGAGTCCGCACAAGACCCGGCGCCCTAGCTCGCCTCGCAACGAACAGTGCGGGGACTGCGGTGGTAGCGGCGCCAACTCGTCCGGAAAGACCGGAAGGACCTGCGGTACCTGTAACGGCCTGGGCGAGATCCACTGCCGCGCCGGCCGCCAGGAGTCCCCTGTGCTGTCCCGCTCCGTGATCCGGAAGGAGGGCCACCGATGGCCCACGCTCTGATCGCCTCCCCGTTCCTCGACGGACACCTTCTCCTCAAGCAGGGAGCGAGGGCCGGCGCCCGAATCTCCGCCGACCACTTCGAGGGCCTGCGTCAGGCCGCCGCCGACGGTGAGTCGCTTCCTGCCTGGGCGGTGCAGACGGCCGCCGATGTGTGGGGCCTGGACCTGGGCGGCCGACCCGCGCAGGGCACAGTGCTGGTGCGCGAACCGTCCCCGTACGGCTACTGCCGCGCCTCCTGGGAGATCAACCTCGGCTGCAACTTCGGCTGCAAGCACTGCTACCTCGGCGAGCGACCCTTCTCCGGCCTCGGCTGGGAGGGCAAGGTGCGGCTGCTGGACATCATGCGCGAGGCCGGTGTCCTCTGGCTCCAGATCACCGGCGGCGAGCCCACCATGGACCCGGACTTCCAGGGTGCTTACCGGTACGCCTGGCAGGCCGGGATGATGCTCACCATCTCCACCGACGGCTCGCTGCTCTGGCGGCCGGACCTCCTCAAGCTCTTCCGGGACTGCCCGCCCTACCGGCTGGTGACCGAAGGCATCGACGGCCTCACCCGGCTCGGCGCCATCGCCGACCGCCTCATGCTTCGCACCGGAGGGTGCGAGGGCTGCGCCCTGTCCGGCACCTGCCGGGTCTGCCGCCCCCTGGCCAAGCACTACCAGGAGGCCAAGGCGCCGCTGCACAGCTACTGCCAGCACGGAGACAAGGAGAATGCCTCATGACCCCGCCCGTACCGGTGACCATCCTCCCCGGCCCGCCGGACTCGGCCCGCCGCGCGGCCCCGCCTGTCGCGACCGTGTCGATCACTGCCGTCCAGGACCTCGACGTGATCGTGGAGAGCGCGGAGTGCTCCTGCGACGCCGGCGACGACAACCCCCACTGACCGACCTCATCCGGTCAACTCCGTTCAGGCCCCGGCGCGCTCGCGTCGGGGCCTGAACCCTGACCGGCACACCGTTAGGGTGCCGCTCATGTTCTTCCGCTGGGACTGGCTCCGGCCCGTATTGACCGCGCCTATCGTGCCGACCCTCGGGCCCGTCCGTCCCGATGCCCTGACCGTCAGCATGTTCGAGGACATCCTGCGAGCGGCCGACACCGGGGACTACCTGCCCTACGACAAGGACCGGCGTTGGGGAGGTGACAAGGATGAGAACGTCCTCCGCGAGGACGTGGTTCACCAGCCCGAGCACACTCTCATTCCCACGCTGACCCGGCGCGGACGCGGCACTGTGAAGGTCTTCGCCTACGGGCTCCGCGACAGTGTCGTGGAGGAGGCCGCCGAGCTGGCCGCGAAGCTCGCCGCCACGCACGACGTGGCGGGCGCCCGGGTCGTACGACCCCTCGGTCCCGAGACCGCACACCCGCACGGCACCCGCATCCATCTGAAGGACTTCACCACCGGCCCCTGCCCCGACCCCGACGGCCCGGTCCGGCCCGTCACCGACTGGCCCGCCTCCGTGCAGGAGACATTCGCCCCCTTCGCCGAAGCCATGGCCGCCGATGGCCTGGCCTTCCTCCACACCCATATGCAGGCCGACCGATGCGGCCCGGTCCTCGCCGCCGCCATCGAAGACCGCATCGTGGGCGCAATCGGCCCCATGGAAGTGCGCCCCGACGCGATCGGACGCCCTCAGCTCCTCCCCCAGTACTTCGCCGTCCTGCCCGAAACCCGGGGCCAGGGCCTCGGACGCGTCCTGTGGCGGGCCGCCATGCACTGGGGCCAGAGCCACGGCGCCGCCTACCAGCTCCTCCAGACCGAGGTCGACGGCCCCTCAGACCGGCTGTGTCAGGCCGAAGGACTCACCTCCCTCGGCTTCACGCACACCACGTCCGCATAGCTCCAGGCCGCGCCACCTTCTCTGGTCGGCGAGAAGGAGGCGCTCTGATGGCGAAGCAGCAGAAGCGAGCCTCGGACCGGTTCACGGTCCCAGGCTCGCTCGTTTGCTGTGGTGGTGAGAACACACCGTTTGTGCGTCGGGAATCCACCTCCTGGCGATGGCGAGGAAGGCGGCGATCGCACCCGCGATCGTGACGACAAGGGTCACGCCGGCAACCGCGACTGTGAGCGGGGTCGCGAGCGAGGGATGCGCGATAGTCACGTAGAGCAGGCCGGCTCCGATGATGAGGATGACGAGGACGAAGAGCAGGATCAGGAGAGGGAGCAGGGCCGCGGCAGGCCTGCGGGAGCCGGGTAGGACTGTTGGGGCTGGGCGGCAGGCACCTGGGTGGAGTTGCTGTTGGTCATGGCACGAGCATCGTTGCGATCGCCGGGAGATCCTGCCCGCCAAAATCGAGGGTGTTCTCCGGACGACCGCGACGGTGCCGAACGCGGGCTTGCGAGATAGTGGCCGTATGGCATTCGGGATGCGGTTCGGTGAGATCGAGATGGACCTCACCGAGACCGGCGTCACCCTGCGGAATCTCTACGGGTGGCCGGGGTGGGTGACAGAGGTCGACATCGACTGGTCGACCTGGAGCGCGCGCACCGTCCGGGACGTCCCGCCCCCTCGAACCCGGAGCAACGCCCGACGACCGACCGACGACCCCGAACTGGTCCGGCGCATAAGAAAGGCAGCTGAGGCAGCCAAGGAACTCCCTCGCAGCTCGATCTGGGTGGTCTCCCCGGCCCTTCCCACGCCGCACAAGAAAAAGACGGACGGCGTGCAGCTGCGAGCCGCCACCATCGCCACGATGTACAACTACGCGCGCAATCTCGGGCTCTCCCCGAAGCGCGCCATCTCGGAGGTCTACGACCTCCCTCTGGTGGAAGCCGAGGGTGAGCGCGCGCAGTTACCCGCCACCTGATGCGCACGTGGCGGTCCACGCCTGGTCCACACACGGTGATCCATAGCGGCACACGGGCGGTTCAGGGTGAGACAGGCCCCATGACGAAGGGGTGCCCCTGGTCGGGACACCCCTTGTGATCAGTACGTTCTCTGACCTGGCGGTGGGTGTGGGATTTGAACCCACGGTGACATCGCTGCCACGACGGTTTTCAAGACCGTTCCCTTAGGCCGCTCGGGCAACCCACCTCGGCCCCGCCCACCAGGGGTGGGACGGGGTACAGAGTACCGGCTGGGCGCCTCGGGAACCGAAGCGTGACCACAGGTTGACCACAGGTGGCCGGACTGACCATGAAGCCGACCCTCTATGAGTCTCCCACTTCGCCGGTCCGGCCTCCGGGTCAGGACTCAAGGAGCCGGATCTCCAGAAGGTGAGTCGTCAGGGCCCCGCGTGTACCTGGCACGCCCACAGGCTGGGCGTCTGGGGATAGGTGTCGCGCAGGGTGTGTACAGCGCGGTGCAGGGCCTCGGCCGTGCGGGCGACATCGAGTGTGCCGTCGCCGCTGTTCAGGGTGTCGTACACGCTGAGCGCCACTTCCGCCCCGATCAGGTCGTCGACGTGCCACAGGGAGCCGACGACATGGGGGAAGCCGGCCATCTGGAAGGCGCTGACGATGTGGACGGCCTCGTCGGCGAGTTCGGGGCTGGTGCGCAGAGTGCCGCAGGCGGACAGGTAGGCGAGCCGGACCGACGGCAGCCGCAGTCGGGCCAGGTCGCGGACGGTCAGCGGGCGTTCGGTGTGGTCGTGCAGGACGAGCCGACTGCCGGAGGCACGTTCCAGGTCGCCCAGGGCGTGGCAGGCGAAGTGGGCGTAGGCGTGGCGGGGCAGGGCCGAGACGACCGCGGAGTGTGTGGCGGTGGCGTCCGCCAGCAGCGTGGCTCGGGGGAGCAGGCGGGCCAGGCTGTCGGCCTCGCGGCGTGCGCCGGGGAGCGGGGCCTGTCCGGTGGCCTGCGCAACGCTGACTACGAGGGTTCCGGTGCCCGCCGGGCGGGCAGCGCGTCGGCGGGCGTGGTGCAGGGCACGCAGAGTCGGCGTGTACGAGGAGACCACGCGGTCAAGGGCGCCCGGAGCGGCGCCTGCGGGGGCCGCCGCGTGCAGCGGCAGCGTGCCCAGGAGGCCGCCGGGCGACCACCACACGCGGGTTGCCGCGGGGAGGCGGTCGAGGACCGGGCCGGTGACCGCCTGCCACAGCCAGGCAAGCGTTTCCCGTACGTCCTGCTGCGCGCGCTGCGACTGCTTGCGGGAGGTTCCGGGTGCCTCGATGCGGATCAGCGCGTCCTGGAAGATCTGCCGACGTGTTGCCGTCGACCGTGGGTCGAGGCCCGGGAGCGGTACGGCGTCGATGGATTGCTCGGTGACGACCAGGGCGTCGCTGCCGTACGGAGAGACGTTGACCAGGACCACCGGGCCCGCGGCGGCCGTCGCGCACAGCTCGCGTTCGCCCCAGTCCCGCATCGGACGCAGCAGGCCCAGTTCGGGGTGCTCGGCGCGGATCCGGGCGGTGAGGTCGTGCCACTCGGCGGCCAGTCGCTGCCGAAGGTCGGCGCGGGCATCGTCGGGGCGGGGCGGTCCCTCTTCCAGGAACCCCTGGCTGTCGGTCGCCGTGTCGAGGGCCTCCCGAAGTTCCTCGAAGCGGTCGGCGAGGTCCGGGGCGGCCTCCCGGAGCCGGGTCAGATCGCTGTCGGCGTCGAAGGCGTGGGAGAGGATCACGCCCCTGGCCTGTTCGAGCAGACCGACCGCGAGCCCGGGCCGGCCGCAGCGCACCGCGCAGGCAGCGGCGGCGGCGCCCAGCCCGACGGTGCGGCTCAGCAGCAACTCCTGGTCGTCGCGGACGAGATGGCGGGGCGCCACAGAGTGCAGCAGGTCGACCGCCACGACGTAGCCGTCCAGGGCGCCGTCCCAGTCACCCAGTTCCGCCCGGACGTCACCCCAGGCCCGTGCGGCGTCCAGGCGCAGGGCGGGCGCGCACTGCTGCTCCAGGGCCGCCTCCTGGAACCGCTGGGCCGCTTCGACCAGATCGGTCGGGCTGCGACGGCGGCGGGGCCCCACGTGGCGCAGAGCGCGGCCGAGGTTTGCCAGGCGCTGTGTGCGCGTGGGGTGGCCGGGCGGGGTGGCCTCGACCGCCCGGCGGTACAGCGCGACCACCTCGTCCCGGCCGGCCGACGACAGCAGGGTGCGGGGGCTCAGGAGCCGTGCGCTCGCGGCCATCGTGAGGGCACCCGGCAGGTCGGGGGAGTTCACGGACAGCGCCGCGATCACCGCATCGGTCAGCTCGCGCGCCTCCCCGGCGTCGTCGAACCGCGACGTCTGCGAGACACGGCCCATCAGGGCGACGGCGAGGTTGTGGCGGCGTCGGGTCAGCATCGGGTCTCCCTCCGGGGTGAGGTCGAGCGACTCCCTCAAGAGACCTATTGCCTCGTTGAGTTGGGCAACCGGGTCGGGGGCACGCTCGAAGCCCGCCATGAGGCTGAGCCCGGTCGAGCTCAGCAGCGCCCTCCGGTGCGCGGGGCCCATACCGGGCAGCGCGGCGGCTCGGCGCCGGCACTCCTGGGCCTCCCGCAGGTCGTCGCCGTCCTCGGTCAGCCGGTGCCGCAGACTCAACGCGGCGCCGAGGTTGAGCAGCCGCAGTCCGAGCGACCCGTGTCCGTCCCGGGTGAGTGCCACCGACTCCCGATGAGCCAGCACTGCCTCGTTCACCTCCTGCGGCTTTCCCGAGCGTTGATAGCAAGCGATCAGCACCACGCCGAGGTCGTCGAGCGCCGCGGGGCGGTCTGGATGACCCGGCCGCATGAGCGCCTCGGCGTGCCGCAGCTGGCGCTGGGCCTCGTCCAGATCCGCCCCGTTCGCTCTCGGGTCGCGTAGGTAGCGGTTGTACAGGGTCATCGCGGGAGCGATGAGCGGCAGTTGCGGGCCGTCCGCTGTCCGGGGGAAGGCGGGCGTTCGGTCGATGAGGTCGAGCGCCGCGTCCAGATCGGCCTGGGAGCCGGTCGCGACGGAGCGGGCGCGCAGGGCGTTGCCCAGTGCATTGTGCAGGGCGGCGGTCTCTCCCGGATTCTTTGCCGCCCGCAGCGCCTCGGTGAACACGGCGATCGCCTCGTTCAGATCCTCCAGGCGGCCGGTGTGCTGCGACCTGAGGATGAGCGCCGTGCCCAGGTCGTGGCCCGCCGCCGCGGGCCCCTTCAGATGGCCGGCGAAGGCACGGCGGCACACGTCCACCACCTCGTCGAACTCCTCGGGCGTCCCACCCTCCACCTGCCGCAACAGCAACAGCGCTCTCCCCAAGGCGCAGATGCAGTGGGGCAGATGCGGGTTCCCGGGCGCCAGTTGGGCCGGTACGTCCCGCGCGATGCCCACCGCCTCGTGCAGGTCCTCGGCATCGTGGGAGTCCCCGTAGCGGCTCAGGAGCAGGCGGCCCAGACCGTCGAGGACCAGGAGCCGTTCGGGGGAGTCGGCCGGGATCCGCCTGAGAGAGCTGCGGACGAACCGGACCGGATCCGCGTCCGTCAGGTCCCCGAACGGCCACGTCGTCCCCGCGAGGGTCACGATGCCGGTCACACCTCTGAGCCGGCTCGGGAACCAGGGGTCGTACTCCGGCGTCGCGAGGACGGCGAGGCTGCCGAGCCCGATCGCGGTGGCGAGCTGAGCGTCGCGCGAGGGCGTCAGGGTGGCCACCAGCACGGCCATCTCGTGGAGCCGGCGGTCGTCCTCGGAGGCGTCCGGCGGCGGGGTGTGCTGCCGTCCCTCCGCCACGATCCTGAGCGCGGAAACCAGGGCCGCCCACTCGTTGGGCCCGTCCGCGTTCGCCGGGTCGGGGTGCGTGGCAGGGTCGTTTGACGCGTAGCCCGCCGCCAACTCCGGTGGCACCAGCCCCGGATCGGCGACCCACACCGGGTAGAGCAGTGCCCCGGACATGTACCCGTGGACGACGCCGCCATTGCCCGGGTCAGCCATCGCACGGGCGACGCAGAGCCAGCCGGCCGCGTGTCGGGCCTCCATGTCGGTACTCAGGTCGCAGGTCCGTAGCAGTCCACGGAGTTCGGCATCCGCGAAGGGACCGAACACCACGTCCGCGTCCACACCCCCGTCCGCTGTCTCGGCCCGGCCGAGGCGCACGCGAACCGCCTCAAGAAACCACTCCCGGTCGTATCTCACGCCTTCGCCCCCCCCCAGCCGTCGCCTCCGACTGCGCGTCAACTCCCCCTCAACTCTGCCTGATCTACGGCACACTGGGACCATGACGGCATCTCCCGACTTACCCCAGCCCGACCGCAGGGCGGTAGCGGCACTGTGCGCGCTGCTCGGCTCGTCGGAGGACCTGCGGCAGCACGGGGTCCGGGAGACGGCCGAGCGGGCCCGGGACTTGCTGCGGTCAGGCGCGGGCTCCGACGAACTCGCCACCTGTTTACAGGCCCTGGACATGCTGCTGCGCCAGACAGGGGACGCACGCGGGCTGGTCAACGAGTCCCGGGGCGGGGAAGTCCCCGGCATCACGCCCCACATCAAGGTGGCCATATGCCCGGGACCGGCCCAGTGCACCCGCGTCGAGCGAGCCCGCGACCTGCTCCCTGCCCCGCACTGCGCCGTCAACGACACCCGCATGCGCAAGGGCCGACTGGGCCCCGCACAGTGACCCCGCCCGCATGAACCCTCTCCTCGCCACCCTGGGCGGCAAACTCACCGAACGCTGGCTGAACCTGCTGGTCCTCCCCGGCGCCCTCTTCCTCGCCGCCACAGCCGTCGGCACCACCCTGGGCCACCGCCACTGGAACGACATCGACCGGCTGCGCACCACCCTGGACGACCTCGCCGCCCGCCCCGTCCTCGACCGCACCGGGACCGCCACGCTCCTGGTCGCCCTCGTCCTGCTCACCGCGACCGCGGTCTCACTCTCCGCGCAGTTCCTCGGCGGCGTGATCGAGCGGTACTGGCTGCGCTTCGCCCGCGACCCGCTGTCGCACGCCCTCGTCGACCGGCGCAGGCGGAAGTGGAGGCGACGGGAGCAGGAGCTCAATGCGGCCTACCCCGTCGTTCGCATCGATGCCGAGGACGGCGACACGGTGCCGACCCGGGCCCAGCCCTTTGCGCGGATCCAGGCCCTCACCGACGCCCGCAACCACGTAGCGCTGCGCGAGCCCACCCGCCCCACCTGGTACGGCGACCGCATGCAGGCGACGGCAGACCGCGTAGAGGCCGCCTACGGCGTGGACCTCGCCGCTCTCTGGCCCCGCCTGTGGCTGATCCTTCCCGAACCCGCCGTACGCCACATCCAGTCGGCACACAACTCCTTCAGCGTCGCCGCCCGCCTCGCCGCCTGGGCCGTGGGCTACGCCCTGCTCGCCTGCTGGTGGTGGCCTGCCGCTCTGGTCGCCGTCGGCTGCGCGGCGGTCGCCCGCTCCCGCGCCCGCGACGCCCTGGCCGCGCTCGCCGGGCTCATCGAGGCCGCCGTCGATGTCCACGGCCGGGAACTGGCCGGGCGGGTCGGTCTGATCGGGACGGATTCGGCGGGGCTGCTCGGCCATGAGGCGGGGGACCGGATGTCGGAGCTGTTCAGAAAGGCCGAGTGAGGGCGCAGGTGACATCTGTGGCCGCAGGCCCAGGTGCCTCTGTGTCGCCCGGGCCTGGATCAGCAGAGTGACGCGCTCGCCCTGAACTCCATCGGGCTGACCACAGGTTGAACACACGCGCTGATCCACAGTGGGACCGGGTGGGACACGGTGGGACAGTCGGCGTGACGAAGGGGCTGCCGATCTGCTCGGCAGCCCCTCTCACGTGCAGCTTTATCAGCTGGGGAAAGTTTCCGTTGTTGGCCCGAATCTCCCCGCGAAGCTGATCGCGGATTTCAAGACCCGTTCCCTCGGGCCGCTCGGGCAACCCACGGTGGCGGTGGTGGCGGTGGTGGTGGCGGTGGCGGCGGTGGTGGCGGCGGTGGTGGCGGCGGTGGTGGCGGCAGCGAACCGGGATGATGACAGTCTGGTGCTCGTCGCGAGGGGAGACGCGTGGTGATGAAGGTGGGGTCGGCGCGTTCTGTCGCGGCCGAATGGGTCGCCCGGTATGCACGGCCCGATGCGGGTTTTCGCGGTGCGTACTTCAGCGGCTCGACGGTCGGACTCCCCGCCGATGCCTGGCTGGCGCCCTCCTCCGATGTCGACATCGTCATCGTCACCGCTCAGGACGGCCCACCGGCCAAACCGGGCAAGCTCCGATACCGCGACACGCTGCTGGAAGTCAGCTACGTTCCTTGGTCGCAGCTCGCGTCCGCCGAAGAGGTTCTCGCCTCGTATCACCTGGCCGGCAGTTTCCGCACCGACACGGTCATCGAGGACCCCACCGGCCATCTGCACAGACTTCAGGCGCACGTCTCAGGCAGCTTCGCCGCCCGGCCCTGGGTCCGCCGCAGATGCCTGGACGCCCGTCACCGGATCGAAACCCGGCTCGCGGCGATCGATACCTCGGCGCCATTCCACGAGCAGGTGCTTTCCTGGCTGTTCCCCACCGGTGTGACGACTCACGTGCTCCTGGTCGCCGCCCTGCGCAACCCCACCGTGCGCCTGCGCTACCTGGCTGCCCGCGAGGTCCTCACCGGCTACGGCAGCCTCGGCCTCTACCCGGAACTTCTGGATCTCCTCGGCTGCCGGAACCTGCCCGCACACCGCGTCCAGCACCATCTGCGCGCGCTCACCCACACATTCGACGCCACCACCGGCGTCGCCGAGACACCGTTCTTCTTCAGCAGCGACATCACCCCGGCCGCACGGCCGATCGCGATCGACGGCAGCCAGGACCTCATCGACCGCGGCGCCCCTCACGAAGCCGTCTTCTGGATCATCGCGACCTTCGCCCGCTGCCACACCATCCTGGCCGCGGACGCCCCCGGACTCCACGACGCCCTCGCCCCGGCATTCCACGCGGCCGTCACCGACCTCGGCATCAGCTCCACCGGGGATCTCCTCCACCGCGCGGAAGAGGTGACCCGCTTCCTGCCCCGCCTCTGGCGAACCGCCGAGTACATCCTGGCGAACAACCCGGACATCAGCGAGTAGAGGAAGCACGGCATCCCCTCTGCCACCGACCGACCGACCGAGCGGTGTCGGATACGGTCCCGGCGTCGGTCCGGTCCCGGCGTGAATCCGGTCCCGGCTGACCCACTGCCTCCCGAATCGCCGCCGAATCACCGCCGGTCCGACGCTGGACCACCGCCGGTTCAGCGCCGAATCACCGCCGGTCCGACGCTGGACCAGCGCCGAATCACCGCTGAGCCGGCGCTGAACCGGCTCCGAAACGCCGGCGCTCGGCGCGCGGGTGGGCTCACCCG
>NZ_JBHVRW010000032.1:0-92407 GCF_042885475.1 Streptomyces sp. NPDC058051 | reverse complement strand
CACGGTCGAGTACCCACACCTTCTCGAACGGCCGAATCATCACACCGGTTACGGCCCACCAGGACGTTTCAGCAAGATCGTGTTATGAGCTCTTACGCTCACGCCGCCCCTCAGAGCACGAGTAGTACGTCGGCAGACTGGCTCTGCCCTCTGGAAGAGAGAATCTTCACGGGGGCCTCGGCTAAACGTTTGAGTATCTGCCCCGACGGCGCCGTGCTCTGCAAGGGTATGAAAACGGCACGGCGCCGGGGGCTTGAGGGCAGCCAGTCGGCCGTCTGCGCGAAACCGTCAGGCGGGCTGCTCGGCGGCCATGGCCGTGACAGTAGCCTTCCAAGGACTGACGACGTCGGGGGCAGCGTGCCCAGGCACTGTGACCACGCCCCTGGGGTGCGCAGGGGCGTGCACGAACGGGAACTCCTCCACCGAATCTGGCGGAAGTTCCGTCTCAAGCCCCACATGACGGACACCTTCAAACTGTCGACGGCCCCATGTTCGTGGAGAAGGTCTACGACGTCGTCGGGCTGTACTTCAATCCGCCAAAAGGGGCGGTGGTGCTGTCAGTGGACGAGAAGTCGCAGTTCCAGGCGGTGGACCGGTCTCAGCCGGTGATCCCGGGCATGCCCGAGCGTCGCACCCATGACTACATCCGTAACGGTCTGACCACTCTCTTCGCGGCCTTCGACGTTGCGACCGGCGAAGTCATCACCTCGTTGCACCGTCGGCACCGGGCAGCGAAGTTCAAGAAGTTCCTCATCGAGATCGAGAAGGAGGTTCCCGGGCACCTCCAGATCCACCCGATCCGCGACAACTACGGCACCCACACAAGACGCCCGCCATCAAGGCATGGCTGGCCTAACACCCCCGATTTCACCTGCACTTCACCCCCACCGGTTCGTCCTGGATCACCCCAGGTGGAAAGGTGGTTCGGCTTCCTCGCCGACCAGAAGATCCGCCGCGGCTCCCACAAAAGTGTGCGTTCCTTGGAAGCCGACATCCGAGCCTGGTCAAGGAGTGGAACGAGAACCCAACACCATTCACCTGAACCAAGTCGGCCGAGGAGATCCTCGACTCCCTCGCCCGCTTTTGCCAACGGATCTCCGGCGCAGGACACTAAAGGTTGTTGCAGAAGGGTGGGTGTGGGCAGGCCAATGTGGTGTTTGACCTGTTGGTTCAGCCTGTCATGGTGAGGTTGTGCATGGTGGCGACGGCTTGGACGGCATGGTGAAGGCCGTCTCCTTTCTGGCGGCAGTCGCGGAGGAATTTCCAGGTTTTCATGCGGGCGAAGGTGCGCTCGACGCGGGCGCGGACGCGTCGGCGTTCGGCGTTGTCCTCCTCCTGGCCGCGCAGGAGTGGGCGTCCGGCTCTTCTGCGGTGCGGGACGATCAACCCGGTTCCCAGGTGGGCGCCGTCTGCGATGACCGTTGTCCCGGCCGCGATGGCGGGAAAGGGTCAGGTGGCGGGGGCGGAGTCGGCAACTGACGGCTCGACCGCCTGCTTCTCTGTCTCCGTCTGCGGCTTCTTCCGTCCGGGCGTGTGGTTGAAGAGCAGGTTCAGCAGGAACGCGGCGAGCGTGGCGCTGGTGATGGCGCTGCCGCCGATGATCTGCACCCAGGTCGGGAAGGCGTGGTAGATCGTGGGCGCCGCGACGGGCAGCATGCCGATGCCGATGGAGACGGCCACGATCAACAGGTTGTTGGTGCCCTCGAACTCCACCTTGCGCAGGGTGTTGATGCCGACGGCGGTGACGGTGGCGAACATGACCAGCCCGGCCGCGCCGATCACCGGGCCGGGCAGCGAGGCCACGACCTCGCCGAGCTTGGGGACCAGGCCGAGCGCGACGAGGATGCCGCCGGCGACGGCGGCGACGTAGCGGCTGCGGACCTTGGTCATGCCGACCAGGCCGACGTTCTGGGCGAAGACGGTGTCCACGAAGCCGTTCATGACGCCGGCGAAGATACCGGAGATGCCGTCGCCGGCGAGGCCGCGGGCCAGATCGCTCTTGCTCAGCGGGCGGCCGGTCATCTCGCCGACGGCGAGCATGTCGGCGGTGGACTCGGTGAACGTCACCAGCATCACCACGCACATGGAGATGACCGCGGCGACGGGGAAGTGCGGGGCACCGAAGTGGAACGGCGAGGCGAGCCCGAGCCAGTCGGCGTCACCGACCGAGGAGAAGTTCGTCAGCCCCATCGGGATCGCGGCCAGCGTGCCGGCCACCAGGCCCAGCAGCACACCGAGTTGGGAGATGAAGCCGCTGGTGAAGCGGCTGACGAGCACGATCAGGAGCACGATGCCGCCCGCGAGGGCCAGGTGGCCGGGGGCCGCGTAGTCCTTGGCCGTGGGGTCCAGGCCGGCGATCAGACCGGCGGCCACCCCGATGAGCGAGAGCCCTATGACGGTGATGACCGAGCCGCTGACGAGCGGTGGGAAGAACCGCACCGCCCGGGCGAACGGCACCGCGACCAGCAGTCCGAAGACACCTGCGGCGATCATCGAGCCGTAGACGGCCTGCATCCCGTACTCGCCCGCGATCAGGATCATCGGGGTCACGGCCGTGAAGGTGGCGCCCGCCACGACCGGCAGCCGTACGCCCAGGATCCTGCCGATGCCGAGCGACTGCAGCAGTGTCACCAGGCCGGCCACCAGCAGGTCGGCGTTGATCAGCAGGCCGATGGTGGAGGTGTCCAGCTTGGCCGCAGCACCGAAGACCAACGGAACGGTGACACAGCCGGTGTACATCACGAGCACGTGCTGAAGGCCGAGCAGCCCCAGCCGGGCGGGCGGCAGAACCTGGTCCACCGGGTGCCGGGCAGGTTCGGCGGGGGATTCGGACGCGGGCGCGTCAGGGGCCTGGGACACAGGGAGCCTCCGGAGGCGAAGCCGAGCTTGGGGAGCGGAAAAAGGGAATCAGCAGCACGTGAGGGGCGCGGTGGAGAAGGACGGGGTGGGGCCCGTGGACCAGAAGCCGAACAGCGGGTCAAACTTTTTGTTGACCTCGTTTCCCCCGCGTTTCCCCGACCGAACAGTGGTGTTGCTTTTGCTGTGGCCGGACAGAACGGTGATCGTCGAGGTCATGGCGTGCGAACCGACCGACCGGGGTTGCGCCCTGCGCACGGGAGCCGGGTCCGTGACGTGAGGTGGCCCGCGTGCGGGAGGTCGTCGTGGCCGGGTGAGCCGACGGCCTCACAGGGTGGTGCCGGGGCGTGTGCGTGAGGCGTAATCCCCGGCGCTCCGCAGCGTGACGGAGCCGAAACCCGATCTTTCTACGGTGCTGGTCGTAGGGCTGCCCGTAGTAAACCGCGCGGGCCGGCTCAGGAGGTACGCAGACCGGAAAGTGGAGGTTCGGTGCCAGCAGGCTCGAAGAAGGACAGCGTCCGTACGGTCTGTTCGTACTGCGGGGTCGGCTGCGGCATCGTGCTCGACATCACGCGGGATCCCGCCGACGGCCGCCGCCGCGCGGCGAAGGCTTCCGGGGACAAGGCGCATCCCACCAACGTCGGCCGCCTGTGCACCAAGGGGGCGACGAGCGCGGACATGATGGCCGCGCGCGGACGCATATCGAAGGCGCTGGTCCGGGCCGAGCGCGGCGCCGAGCCGGCCGAGACCGGCGTGGACGAGGCGATCACGGCGGTGGCCGGCCGGCTGCGGGCGCTCCTGGACGAGCACGGGCCCGATGCGCTGTCCTTCTACGTGTCCGGGCAGATGTCGCTGGAGGCGCAGTACCTGGCGAACAAGCTGGCCAAGGGTTTCGTCCGGACGAACCAGATCGAGTCGAACTCCCGGCTGTGCATGGCCTCCGCGGGAACCGGCTACAAGCTGTCGCTGGGCGCGGACGGCCCGCCCGGCTCCTACCAGGACTTCGACCACGCGGACGCGTTCTTCGTCATCGGCGCCAACATGGCCGACTGCCACCCGATCCTCTTCCTGCGCATGACGGACCGGATCAAGTCGGCCGGGGCCAAGCTGATCGTCGTCGACCCGCGCCGCAACGCCACCGCCGCCAAGGCCGACCTCTTCCTCCAGATCAAACCCGGTACCGACCTCGCCCTGCTGAACGGCCTGCTGCATCTGCTGGTCGCGAACGGTCACACGGACGAGGAGTTCATCGCGCAGTTCACCGAGGGCTGGGAGGAGATGCCCGGCTTCCTCGCGGGCTACGCGCCCGACAAGGTCGCGGAGATCACCGGCATTCCGGAGGAGGACATCCGGCAGGCCGCACAGTGGATCGGCGAGGCCGGTGAGTGGATGAGCTGCTGGACCATGGGCCTGAACCAGTCCACGCACGGCACCTGGAACACCAACGCCCTGGTCAACCTGCACCTCGCCACCGGTGCCATCTGCCGTCCGGGCTCCGGCCCGTTCTCGCTGACCGGCCAGCCCAACGCCATGGGCGGCCGGGAGATGGGCTACATGGGCCCGGGCCTGCCCGGTCAGCGTTCCGTTCTGGTCGAGGCCGAGCGTGCCTTCATCGAGAACCTGTGGAACATTCCCGACGGCTCGCTGCGTACCGAGGTCGGGCGTGGCACGGTGGAGATGTTCGAGCAGATGGCCGCCGGGGACATCAAAGCGTGCTGGATCATCTGCACCAACCCGGTCGCCTCGGTCGCCAACCGCAAGACCGTCATCGCCGGCCTGGAGGCCGCCGAACTCGTCATCACCCAGGACGTCTTCACCGAGACCGAGAGCAACACCTACGCCGATGTCGTTCTGCCCGCCACGCTGTGGGCGGAGTCCGACGGCATCATGATCAACTCCGAGCGGAACCTCACCCTCGTGCAGGGCGCCGTCGACCCGCCCGGCCAGGCGCTGCCCGACTGGCAGCTGATCGCCCGGGTGGCCTGCGAGATGGGCTTCGCCGAAGCGTTCACCTACGCCTCGGCCGAGGAGGTGTTCGAGGAGCTGAAGCGGGCGTGGAATCCCAAGACCGGCTGGGACCTGCGCGGCGTGAGCTACGAGCGGCTGCGCACCACGCCCGTCCAGTGGCCGTCACCGGCCGCCGACGGCCCGGACCGCAACCCGATCCGCTACCTCAACAACGGCATCAGCCAGACCCTCCTGGAACGCGAGGACGGCAGCCGCCCCCGCCTGGCCTTCCCCACCGCGAGCGGACGCGCGCAGTTCTTCGCCCGCCCGCACCTGCCGGCCGCCGAACTCCCCGACGACGAGTACCCGTTCGTCCTCAACACCGGCCGCCTGCAGCACCAGTGGCACACGATGACCAAGACCGGCAAGGTCGCCAAGCTCAACAAGCTCAACCCCGACCCGTTCGTGGAGATCCACCCCGAGGACGCCGAGGCTCTGGGCGTCATCGAGGGCGACCCTCTGGAGGTCGCCTCCCGCCGCGGGCGTGCCGTGCTGCCCGCCGTGGTCACCGACCGGGTCCGACCGGGCAACTGTTTCGCACCCTTCCACTGGAACGACCTGTTCGGCGAGTACCTCAGCATCAACGCCGTCACCAACGACGCGATCGACCCGGTCTCCTTCCAGCCGGAGTTCAAGGTCTGCGCCGTCACCCTCGCCAAGACGGCCGCCGCCGTCCCGGCGGCCCGCCCGAGCACCCGGCCGGAGACCACGCCCGTGCCCCCCGCCCCCGTGCCCGCGCCGACCGCCGCAGCTGCCGCCCCGGCGGACTCGCCCGTCCACGCGCTCGCCTCGCTGTTCGGCATCGCCGACCTCGCCCCCGCACCCCTGGCCGAGCCGGAACGCCGCTATCTCGCCGGCTATCTCTCCGGTCTCGCTGCGACCCCGTCCGACGGACGCGTCCCCGTCCTGCCGCCGGGCGCGCCCTTCGACCCGGGCCACGCCCTGTGGGTGGACGGCGTCCTCGCCGGCATGTTCTCCCGCACCGCCGCACCCACCACCACCGCCCTCGTGCCCGCGCAGACCGGTGCCTTGGCAGCCGATCCGGCCGTAGCGACCCGCCGCCTGGTCATCCTGTGGGCCTCCCAGACGGGCAACGCCGAGGAGTTCGCCGCAGAGACAGTCGCCCACCTCACCCGGACGGGCCGCACCCCCGAACTGCTGCCCATGGCCGACGCGACCCCGGCCCACCTCGGCACCGACACCGACGTACTCCTCATCACCAGCACCTCCGGCGACGGCGACGCCCCCGACAACGGCGCCGACTTCTGGCAGAGGCTGTCCGACCCGGACACCGGGCGGCTGGAGGGAATCCGGTACGCGGTTCTCGCCTTCGGCAACTCCGACTACGACGACTTCTGCGGCCACGGCCGCCGACTCGACGAACGGTTCGACGCCCTCGGGGCGACCCGCCTCGTCCCCCGCACCGACTGCGAGCCCGACTTCGAAGAGGCCGCCGAGCAGTGGCTCGGCCGGGTCGTCACCGCGCTGGCCACAGGCGACGACCGGCAGCCTCGTCCCGCGGACGCGGTCGAGGCTCCCGTCGCCGAAACCGCCTCCGCCGGCCCGACCGCCGGCCCGACCGTCACCGCCCCGCAGGCCGTCACCGTCCCGCCGGCCGATCCCGCACCGGCCGGCTACACCAAGGCGTCGCCGTTCGCCACCCTGCTCATCGGCAACAGGCTGCTGAGCCTGCCCGGCTCGCAGAAGGAAGTGCGGCAGTTCGCCTTCGACACGCGCGACGGCGAACTCGCCTACGACGCCGGGGACGCCCTCGGCGTATGGCCGGCCAACGGCGCCCCGCTCGTCGCCGAATGGCTCGCCCTCACCGGCCTCGACCCCGACGAGCCCGTCGACCTCGGCGACGGCGCGCCCCTCCCTCTCGAAGAGGCACTGCGCACCCGCCTGGACATCGCACGCATCTCCCCCGGCCTGCTCAAGTTCGTGGCCGAGCGCACCGGCAGCCACGATCTGAAGCGGCTGCTGCGCTCCGACAACAAGGACGAGCTGGCGAAGTGGAGTTGGGGCCGTCAGGCCGCCGATGTCGTCTCCGCGTTCCCCGTCCAGGCTTCGGCGCCGGAGTGGGCGCGGGTCCTCAAGCGTCTCCAGCCCCGCCTGTACTCCATCTCCTCCAGCCCGCTCGCCCACCGCGGCGAGGTCCGCCTCACCGTCTCCGTCGTCCGCTACACCAACGGCCTCGGCCGGGACCGCAAGGGCGTGTGCTCCACCTACCTGGCCGACTGCGCGGACGACGGCCCGGTCCAGGTCTTCGTGCAGCGCTCACCGCACTTCCGCCCGCCGGCCGACCCGGCCACCCCCGTGATCATGATCGGGCCCGGAACCGGTGTGGCCCCCTTCGTCGGCTTCCTCGAAGACCGCCGGGCCCGCGGCCACACCGGCGCCAACTGGCTCTTCTTCGGCGAACAGTGCCGGGCCACCGACTTCTACTACCGCGAGGACCTGGAGGCATACCGGGCATCCGGCCACCTCGACCGCCTCGACCTCGCCTTCTCCCGCGACCAGCGCAACAAGGTCTACGTCCAGGACCGGATGCGCGAACACGGTCCGCGCCTGTGGCAGTGGCTGCAGGACGGCGCCCACTTCTACGTCTGCGGCGACGCCTCCCGCATGGCCAAGGACGTCGACCAAGCCCTCAAGGACATCGCCGCCACCCACGGCGGCCTGGACACCGACGAAGCCGCCGACTACGTCAGGCGCCTGTCCGCGGACAAACGCTACGTCCGCGACGTCTACTGACGGCACCGTCCCCGAGGTGCGGCTCAGCAAGCACAGCCACCGCCTCGTGTCCCGGGCCGACGGCAGGTCGGCCCGTCGCGAAAGCGCCGGCCCGCCGTGTGTCAGTGGCGTGCTGCATGATCGAGCACGTCGGTGCTCAAAGAGGATGAGGATGGGGAGGCACCATGCCGATCACCAACCAGCAGATGGCAGGACACGCGTTCCTGCGACTGCTGTACGTGGACGATTACTTTCCCGATCATGTCGTGGACAAGGGCAAGGCGATCATGCTGCGGCTGTGCGAGCGGATCGAGGCCGAGCAGCCGTCGGACCTGGCGGCCC
Organism: Streptomyces sp. NPDC058051; assembly: GCF_042885475.1. Lineage (NCBI taxonomy): Bacteria > Bacillati > Actinomycetota > Actinomycetes > Kitasatosporales > Streptomycetaceae > Streptomyces > Streptomyces sp. NPDC058051. The sequence goes on along the minus strand of NZ_JBHVRW010000032.1, from coordinate 84,469 downwards.
TGTATGTGCTGACCCAGGCCGCGACGGAGGAGTTCAACCTGCTGGAGGCGGAGTTCGAGGCAGCCGGGAGCGAGATCGAGACGGTTGCACGGGAGGAGATCGCCGAGGACTTCTGGTTCGTCGCGTCGGCTTACGGCTTCACGGACGCGGACGTCGAGGAAATGATCGCCCCCCGGGATTGGTGACCGGCGGCTGCAAGCCCTTGGGTGGCGGCCCAGGATGCGAGGAGGCGCAAAGCTTCTTCGGAGGGGGAGCGGGGTTCGGCGGTGTAGATGGTGAGGGTGAGGCCGGGTTCGGCCGCCATCTCAAGTCCTTCGTAGGCGAGGGTGAGTTCGCTGACGACCGGGTGGTGGAAGCGCTTTGTGCCGGTGCCGTGGTGGCGGACGTTGTGTGCGCCCCAGCGGGTGCGGAATTCGTCGCTTCGGGTGGACAGCTCTCCGACCAGGTCGTGGAGGTCCTTGTCGTGGGGGTTGCGGCCGGCTTCGGTGCGCAGGATGGCCACGGCCATGTCGGCGGCTTCGTCCCAGTCGGGGTAGAAGCGGTGTGAGGCGGGGTCGAGGAAGTTGAAGCGGGCGAGGTTCGCCTGGTTCTGGGGGGAGGCGTAGACGTCGTGGTAGAAGGCGCGGGCGAGCTGGTTGGCGGCGAGCACGTCCATACGGCCGTTGCGGACGAAGGCGGGCCCGGCGGTGATCGCGTCCAGGGTCCATTGCAGGCTGCGGTGCGGAATCCACTGCCGGGTGGTGCGGCGTCGGGGCCGGGTGAGCGCGTCGGACCCGTCGGCGGCTTGCACCAGAAGGAGCAGGTGGGCGCGCTCCGCGTCGTCGAGCTGGAGAGCGCGGGCGACAGCTTCGAGCACGGTCGGTGAAACGCCGGCAAGGTTGCCGCGTTCGAGCTTGGCGTAGTACTCCACGCTCATGTCGGCGAGCGCGGCGACCTCACTCCGGCGCAGGCCGGGCACGCGCCGCCTGCTGCCGGACGGCAGCCCCGCCTGCTCCGGGGTGATCTTCGCGCGCCGCGAGGTGAGAAACTCGCGGACCTCTTCACGGTTGTCCACCCCTCGACCGTACGTCTCCCGCGCCGCGGGAGGGGTGTACTGCCGGTACACCCCTTGGCGGTGACTCGCTGCGCGCGCGAAGACCGGGTTACCTGGATGACGTGACGTTCTTCCGTCCGGCCGTGAACGCTGCGGGACGGGAAGCCCGCACCCGGCTCGCGGTCGGCGGCTCGCCGTCCGTTCCGGGCCTGCAACCGCACCCGGCGTGTGCCGGTACACCCCCGGTACCGCACGCCCCAGCACGTAAGGAACCCCTCATGCGCGGAGCAGTGATCCACGCCCCCGGCGACGTCCGCTTCGAGACCTTGGACGACCCGAAGATCCTCCGGCCGACCGACGCGATCATCCGCACGGCCGTCACCTGCGTATGCGGCTCCGATCTGTGGCCCTACCGCGGCCTGGAGCCGATCGGCGAGGTACACCCCATGGGGCACGAGTACGTCGGATTCGTCGAGGAGGTCGGCAGCGACGTCACCGCCGTGCGGCCCGGCCAGTTCGTCGTCGGCTCCTTCGCCACGTCGGACAACACCTGCGCCAACTGCCGCAACGGCTTCCAGTCCAACTGCCTGCATCGCGAGTTCATGAGCACCTGCCAGGCCGACTACGTGCGCATCCCCAACGCCCAGGGCACCCTCGTCGCCACCGACGAGACGCCTGCCGACGAGTTCTGGCCCGGCCTGCTGGCCGTCTCCGACGTCATGGGCACCGGCTGGTGGGCCGCTGACGCCGCCGAGGTCAGGCCCGGCTCCACCGCCGTGGTGGTCGGCGACGGCGCCGTCGGTCTGTGCGCGGTGATCGCGGCCAAGGCGATGGGTGCGGAGCGGATCATCGCGATGAGCCGCCACGAGTCCCGCCAGAAGCTCGCCCGCGAGTTCGGCGCCACCGACATCGTCACCGAGCGCGGCGACGAAGGCGTGGCCCGTGTCAAGGACCTCACCGACGGGATCGGCGCCGACTCGGTCCTGGAGTGCGTCGGAACCGCCCAGGCCATGCAGCAGGCGCTGCACTCCGCGCGGCCCGGCGGCAACGTCGGCTTCGTCGGTGTCCCGCACGAGGTCGGCATCGACGGGCAGGAGCTGTTCTTCTCGCACGTCGGCCTGCGCGGCGGCCCCGCCCCGGTGCGTCGTTACCTGCCCGACCTGATCGATCAGGTCCTGACGGGCCGGATCGCGCCGGGCAAGGTCTTCGACCTCACCCTTCCCCTGGACCGGGTTGCCGAGGGCTACAAGGCGATGGACGAGCGCCGTGCCATCAAGGCCCTGCTCACGCCCTGACCTGCGCAGCTCAGGCCCTGACCTGCGCATCCCGCGCTCTCCTCGGGGACGGGGCCTTGTGCGGCCCGTCCTCTCCTCGGGGACGGGTCGTTGTGCGGCCCGTCCTCTCACTCCCCCGTGCGGAATCCTCTGGAGGACTCACCGTGACCACCTTTGCCCTCGTCGGTGCCGGCCCTGGCCTGGGACTGGCCTGTGCCCGCCGCTTCGGCGCCGCCGGCCACAGCGTCGCGCTCCTGGCCCGCAGTGCCGATCACCTGGACGGCCTCGTGGCCGCACTGGACAGCGACGGCGTCCAGGCCCGCAGCTTCGCCGCCGACGTCCTCGAACCTGCCTCCCTCACCACGGCCCTGCGGACGGCCGCCGAGGAGATGGGGCCGGTCGAGATCCTGCAGTTCAGCCCCGTGCCCCGCGCGGACTTCATGAAGCCGGTCCTGGAGACCACCGCCACGGACCTGGACGACCCCCTGGCCTTCTCGGTCAAAGGCCCGGTCACCTGCGTGAACGCGGTGCTGCCCGGGATGCGCTCCCTGGGCCGCGGCACGGTGTTGTTCGTCAACGGCGGCAGCGCGGTGCGCCCGCACCCCGAGCGGGCCGGCACCTCGATCGCCTTCGCAGGCGAGAGCGCGTATGCGCGCATGCTCCACGACGCGCTCACCCCGGAGAACATCCACGCAGCCCAGCTGATCATCCCCGGTGCGATCCGGCCGGATGCCGAGCACAGCAGTCCCGAGGTGCTGGCCGAACGCCTGTACGCCATGCACACCGAGCGCGGCAGCTTCCGGCACTACGCCGAGCCGCTGCCCGCCTGAACCGGGCCGACGCCCAACTGACCTGGTCGCCGTCCTCACGAGTGGCTGTGACCAGCACCAACCCCCTGGACCGTCGTGGCCAGCCTGCGCAGGGCCCGGGCCGAGGGGGTTTGGGGGTCGGCCGTGATCAGGACGATTTCCTGGTCGTCCTCGGGGACGAGAAGTACGTCGCAGTTCAGCCGGATTCGGCCTGCCGTCGGGTGGTCGAGCGTCTTGGTGCGGTGGCCGGGGGCGTGGACCGGACGGGTCTCCCAGAGCTGGTGGAACTCGTCGCTGCCGGCGTGCAGTTCGGCCAGCAGCGCGGCAAGCTGCGGGTCGTGCGGGTAGCGGTCGGCGGCCCGGCGCAGGCGTGCCACCACGACGTGCCCGAACTCCTCGGTGCTGGAGCTCTCGTGCAACCGCCCCTTGCCGAGGAACCGGCGCCGGGCCAGATTCGCCGTCCTGTGTCCGAGGTCGCCGCCCAACAGGGCCTGGGCCAGCGGGTTCCAGGCGACGACGCCGTAGGCCGCGTCGGTGACGATCGCGCCGGTGTCCGGCAGACGCTGCAGCATCCCGGCCACGTGCGGGCGGACGCGCCGTACGGCGCCGGTGGCGGGCGGCGGCGCACTCGTTCCGGCCAGGCGGAACAGGTGGCTGCGTTCGGCCGGCGTCAGGCGGAGGGCCTGGGCCAGCGCGTCCAGGATGCGGGGCGACGGACGTGGGCCGCGGGCCTGCTCAAGTCGTACGTAGTAGTCGACGGACATGTGGGCCAGCTCCGCCACCTCCTCGCGGCGCAGGCCCGGGGTGCGGCGCGGGGCGCCGACGGGCAGGCCGAAGTCGTGCGGACGCAGGGCCGTGCGGCGCTCCCGCAGGAAACGGGCCAGTTCCGGCCGCGCCATGACCTCTCCTCCCGGTGCCTGGTACAGGTTGTCCCTGGCAGGGTGGTCGCCACCAGGGGACCGTGGCTGCCATGAACGATCGCACAGCACTGGTCACCGGTGCCAACAAGGGAATCGGCAAGCAGATCGCCCGCCTGCTGGCCGCGGAGGGTTTCGTCGTGTTCGTGGGCTCCCGCGACGCCGGGCGGGGGCGGCGGGCCGTCGAGGAGATCGGCGACGCCGCTCGCCCGCTCGTCCTCGACGTGACGGATCCGGACAGCGTCGCCGCTGCCGCGGGGCAGGTGGACCGCCTGGACGTCCTGGTCAACAACGCGGGCATCTCCCCCTCGCTCGCGCCGCCGACCGAATCCGGCATCGACGAGTTCCGGCGCACGTACGAGACCAACGTGTTCGGGGTCGTCGCGGTCACCAACGCCTTCCTGCCCGCCCTGCGCCGCTCTCCGCACCCGCGGATCGTCAACGTCTCCAGCGGGACCGGGTCTCTGGCCTGGAGCGCGAGCCCGAACCCCCGGTTCGCGACCGGCAGCGGCGGCGCGGCAGCGTACCGGTCGTCGAAGGCCGCCCTCAACGCCCTCACCGTCCTGTACGCGCGGACGCTGGCCGAGGAGGGCTTCAAGGTCAACGCGCTCGCCCCCGGTCTGCGGGCCACCGACCTCAACTCCCGGGCGGCCGCGGCGGGCGGAGACCCGGCGGAGGCCGCCCGGGGGGCCGTACGGCTGGCGGTCCTGCCGGACGACGGGCCGACCGGCGCGTTCTTCTCCTGGGACGGAACCCCCGTGCCGTGGTGACCGCGGCAACCGCTGCAGGACGCCGGTTCTGCGGGACTGTGGCAGCGGTTGTCCCCCGATCTCCGTGGCACCTTCGGGTCCGGCCGTCCTCCGGCCGGTACGCCCGCCGTGCTCATGCCGTGGTGTCGCCGGAGGCGACGGACGCGGCGGGCTCTGCCGCGCCGTGGGGTGCCGCGTGCCCGGAAGCCAGGGGCCGCTGGCGCGGGATGAAGGACGCGACCGCCACAGCGAGGAGGGCCGCCCCGGCTCCGATGGCCATGACGGTGCGGAACGCGTTCTGCGACGGCAGCTCGGCCGGGCCGAAGCTCATGGTCATCTGGGCCAGCACCACGCCGGCGACCGCGCTGGACACCGAGGTGCCGATGGCGCGCATGAGCGTGTTGAGGCTGTTGGCGGCGGCCGTCTCGGAGACCGGGACGGCGCCCATGACCAGGGCGGGCATCGCGCCGTAGGCCAGACCGACACCGGCACCGATGATGCAGGAGACGAGCACCAGCTGCCAGATCTCGGACATCAGCACGATGTTCAGCAGGTAACCGGCGGCCACCGTGAGGGCACCGAGCATCAGGGTCACCTTCGGGCCGCGGGCGCGGGAGATGCGGGCGGAGAAGGGTGCCACGGCCATCATCACCAGACCCTGCGGGGCCAGGACCAGGCCGGAGACGAGCAGTGACTTGCCCAGCCCGTAGCCGGTGGCCCCGGGAAGCTGCAGAAGCTGCGGAAGCACCAGTGACATGGCGAACATCGAGAAGCCGAACGACATCGACGCCAGGTTGGTGAACAGCACCTGCCGCCTGGCGGCGACCCGCAGGTCGACCAGGGCGTGCGGGATACGGAGCTGGAATGCGCCCCACACCAGCAGCACCACCACACCGGCTGCGAACAGACCCAGCGTCGTGCCGCTGGTCCAGCCCCAGGTGGCGCCCTTGGAGATGGCCAGCAGCAGGCACACGAGCGCGGCGGACAGGCCCAGCGCGCCGACGAGGTCGAACCGGCCTCCGCTGCGCACGCGGGACTCCGGCACCAAGGACGAGACGAGGAGGGTGGCCAGGACGCCGGCGACGGTGGAGACCCAGAACAGGACGTGCCAGTCGAAGTGGTCGGCGATCAGGGCGGCGGCGGGCAGCCCGAGGGCGCCGCCCACGCCCAGCGACGCGCTCATCACCGCGGTGGCGGAGGCGAGCCTCTCGGCGGGCAGCTCGTCACGCATGATGCTGATGCCCAGCGGGATCACACCGGCCGACAGGCCCTGCAGGGCCCGTCCGGCGATCATCGGGACCAGGGAGTCGGCCAGGCCGCACACGATCGACCCGGCGGTCAGCAGCACCAGGCTGACCAGCAGCATGCGCCGCTTGCCGTACATGTCGCCGAGGCGTCCGACGACCGGCGTGGCGACCGCGGACGCGAGCAGGGTGGCGGTGACGGCCCAGGCGGAGTCGGACGCCGAGGCGTCCAGGAGTTTCGGCAGCTGCGGGACCAGCGGGATGACCAGGGTCTGCATGAGAGAGACCACGATCCCGGCGAAGGCCAGCACCGCCACGACAGCGTTCGCCCGCGACGGTTCCACCTTCCTGGCGACTGCGGGCTGGGCGGGGGTGTCGGACATGAAGAGCGGCCTCCGTCTGGACAAGTGAGGACAACGGGAAGAAACTTTTAAATAAAGCCGTTGAATTAAAACTAGGCGGTGACGCGATGCCGGTCAAGCGGGCCAGGCCGCGAGGCAGGTGGGATCGGTTGACGAGACGACGACGGCGACGGCGGCCCACGGACAGCTGCGCCTGCACCTGCGCCTGCAACGGGGCGACGGGGCAACGGGGCGACGGGGCGACGGGGCGACGGGGCGACGGTGGGCTGACGAGGCGTAAGCGCGCTGATCAGTAGGCTCGTGCGCACGGACATCGCCGCCTGGGCGGCGGAACGCGAGCGGCGGCTGAAGGCCGGCCGCTCGCAAGGAGAACGAAGAAAACGCGGAGCGGTGAGGACCATGTCTGGCAAGAGCGTGCGCGAGGAGAAGGTCGAAGCAACCCGAGAGGCGATCCTCGCAGCGGCGGAGCGGCTGTTCGCCGAGCACGGCGTCTACAACGTCTCCAACCGGCAGATCAGTGACGCCGCAGGCCAGCGCAACACCGCCGCCGTGAACTACCACTTCGGCCACAAGGCCGATCTGGTGCGTGCCATCTCGAACCGGCACACCGCTCAGATCGAGCTCATCCGCGGCCGGCTGGTGACGCAGGCCGGTAGCTCCACCGACCTGAGGGACTGGGTGGCCTGCATGGTTCGTCCGGTCACCGAACACCTGGCGACGCTCGGCAGTCCCACCTGGTATGCGCGGTTCAACGCCCAAGTCACCGCAGACCCCGCCCTGTACGACAACATCGCGGCAGAACCCGCGGCCTCGCCGCACCTGCGTACATTGCTGGACGGACTCAGGGCATGCCTGCCCGATCTCCCGCCCGACGTGCAGGCCGATCGCGGCATCATGGCACGCCACCTCATCGTCCAGATGTGCGTCGAACGCGAACGCACCCTGGCCGACGGCGCCTCGCTCCCCCCATCGACCTGGGACGACACAGCCGCGGTGCTCATCGACGCCATCACGGGACTGTGGAGTGCACCCGTCAGCAAGAGCGGAGACGACGGCACGCCCCCTCCCGGGGCCGAACACCGGGCCCGCTCTGCGCGATGAGCGGTGGAACCGCCGGACAGAGGACGACCCACCGGACAGAGAACAACCCGCCGCCCGCACACCGGGCCGGCACCCTCGCCCCCCTCATCCGCGATCTGCTCGCCAAGGATCCCGGAGGCGTCCTGCAGCGGACGAAGCCCTGAGCCGTCTGCGCGTCACGCGCCGCAGCAGCCACTCGCCGGGGCCTCCTCGGCAGCCGCCCCGACCGCGGCGGGAGCACCGAGCCGGACGAGCTGCGGCGCGGGCACGCAGCAGCCACCCTCGGCCTGCTGGGCGGAGGGTGCGTCGTACAGGCCGGTGCCGCCGCAGACTCCGGTCTCGGGCAGGGAGAGTTCGACGCGGTCGGCCGACTCCAGGTCGCCGGCGATCGCGGCGGCGACGGAGCGGACCTGCTCGTAGCCGGTCATCGCGAGGAAGGTGGGGGCGCGGCCGTAGGACTTCATGCCGACCAGGTACACGCCGGGTTCGGGGTGGGACAGCTCGCGGTGGCCGTGCGGGTAGACGGTGCCGCAGGAGTGCTGGTTGGGGTCGATCAGCGGGGCGAGGGCGACCGGGGCCTGAAGGCGCTCGTCCAGCCCGAGGCGCAGCTCGTCGAGGAAGGACAGATCGGGGCGGAAACCGGTCAGCACGATCACCTCGTCCACCGGCTCCAGCCGGCGCCCGTCCTCGCCGACCAGAACCGGACGGCCATCGGCGTCGCGCTCGATCGCCTCGGTGCGAAAGCCCGTGACCGCGTCCGCGTGCCCCTCGTCGACGGCGGCCTTCGCGGCCAGGCCCAGGGCGCCGCGCGCCGGGAGCTGGTCCGCCTCTCCTCCGCCGAAGGTGGAGCCGGAGATGCCACGGCGCAGGATCCACACCGCCTTCGCCCCGGCGCCGTCGTCGGCCTTCGCGAGGTCGGCGAGGTGAGCGAGGGCGGTGAAGGCCGAGGCGCCGGAGCCGATGACGGCGGTGCGCCTGCCCGCGTACCGGGTCCGGACGGCGGGGTTCTTCAGGTCCGGGACGCGGTAGGTGATCCGGTCGGCCGCCGCCTTCTCGCCGAGGGCGGGCAGGCCGCTGCCGCCGGCCGGGCCGGGCGTGGTCCAGGTGCCGGAGGCGTCGATGACGGCGCGGGCGAAGAGCCGCTCCTCGCGGCCGTCGGTGTGGGTGACGTGCACGACGAACGGCTGGGTCTCGCGATCGGCGTCGACGATCCGGTCGCGGCCGGCCCGGGAGACGCCGGTGACGGTGGCGCCGAGGCGGACCCGGCCGCCGAGAACGTCGGCGAGCGGCTGCAGGTAGAGCTCGACCCAGTCCCCGCCGGACGGGTAGGCGGCCGGGTCGGGGCGCGGCCGGCCGGTCGAGGCGAGGAGCTTTTCGGCGGCCGGGTCGACGACCTCGCCCCAGGTGGAGAACAGGCGCACGTGCGACCAGTCGCGCACCGCGGCGCCGGCGGTGGGACCGGCTTCCAGGACCAGGGGCTCGATGTCCCGGTCGATCAGGTGGGCGGCGGCGGCCAGACCGGTGGGTCCGGCCCCGATCACGACGACGGGCAGCTCGGTGGTGGCGGGTGCGTTCACGGCGACTCCTTGCGCTGTTTCGACATCTGTCGATGGCTTGCGCGGCCCAGCATGACACCTATATCGACAAGCGTCAACATAGACATTCATCGAACTCACAGGGGTTACTGATGAAGAACACCGACGTCACAGCACCCTCGTCGATGACCGGCGTCAGTGACGGCAGCCCTCCCAGCCTGGTTCGACGTGTGTCAACATAGACGCATGTCGAACGCCAAGGTGCTTCCCCTGCTCGGACCCGACAGCCAGGGTGTGGCGCCCTGCTGCCCGCCGCTGACCGAACGCCCCATGACCGCCGAGGAGGCGGAAACCGCCGCCCGGATGTTCAAGGCGCTCGGCGACCCGGTGCGCCTGCGGCTGTTCTCCGCCGTGGCCTCCCACGAGGGCGGCGAGGCGTGCGTGTGCGACATCTCCGACGTCGGGGTTTCCCAGCCGACCGTCTCCCACCACCTGAAGAAGCTGAAGGAGGCCGGGCTGCTCACCTCCGAGCGGCGCGGCACCTGGGTCTACTACCGGGTCGAGCCGTCGGTACTCGCCGCGATGGGCAAGCTGCTGGCCATGCCGTCCGCGGCCTGACGATCGAACGGACCGCGCACACCGCCCTGACCACCATCCGGGTCGCGACGCGGGCACGCTTCGCGCGCACGCCGGCTCCGCATCACCGGCAGGTGCCGACGGCAGTGCCAGCGGCGTCTGCGGCGCACCCTGCGGCGCGAAAGTACGTCAGCTGTTGTTTCCCGGTGTGGTGCGGGTGGCGGGCGTGAACTTCTTGCGCCAGGCGAGGGCGACGTGGACGAGTCCGATCAGGACGGGCACCTCGATGAGCGGGCCGACGACGCCGGACAGAGCCTGGCCGGAGGTGACTCCGAAGGTGGCGATGGCGACCGCGATGGCCAGTTCGAAGTTGTTGCCCGCCGCGGTGAAGGCCAGGGTGCTGGTGCGGTCGTAGGCCAGGCCGAGGGTCTTGCCGAGCCAGAAGGTGCCGAAGAACATGACCGCGAAGTACACCAGCAGAGGCAGGGCGATACGCGCGACGTCCAGCGGTTGCGAGGTGATCGCCTTTCCCTGGAGGGCGAAGAGGATGACGATGGTGAACAGCAGCCCGTACAGCGCCCAGGGGCCGATCTTCGGCAGGAATCGGCGCTCGTAGGGTTCGCGGCCCATCTTCCGCTCGCCGATGCGGCGGGTGAGGAACCCGGCCAGCAGCGGGACGCCGAGGAAGATGACGACGTTCAGCGCGATGTGCCACACGGACACGTCCAGACCCTGGCCGTCGCCGAGGTTCATCCAGCGCGGCAGCAGGTCGAGGTAGAGCCAGCCCAGCAGGCCGAACGCGAGCACCTGGAACACCGAGTTCAGGGCGACCAGGACGGCCGCGGCCTCACGGTCGCCGCACGCGAGGTCGTTCCAGATGATGACCATGGCGATGCAGCGGGCGAGTCCCACGATGATCAGGCCGGTGCGGTACTCGGGCAGGTCCGGCAGGAAGATCCACGCCAGCGCGAACATCACCGCCGGTCCCACGATCCAGTTGATGACCAGCGAGGACACCATCAGCTTGCGGTCGCTGGTCACGCGGTCGAGCCTGTCGTAGCGGACCTTGGCGAGGACCGGGTACATCATGACCAGCAGACCGAGCGCGATCGGCAGGGAGATCCCGCCGGTCTCGATCTTCGCGAGCGCGTCGTCCAGGCCCGGAACGAGGCGGCCCAGGCCGAGACCGACGGCCATGGCGAGCAGAATCCACACCGCGAGGTAGCGGTCGAGGACGGAGAGCTTCTTGACGATCGAGTCGTTCCCGGCCGGGCCTGCGCCCCGGGTGGAGGCGGTCGTGGGCTCGGTGGAGGTCACGGGCAGGCTCTCTTGTTCTCGACGGCGGTACGGGCGGAGGCGGCCAGTTCGGCAAACTGCTCGGACAGGCCGGCCAGGACCTCGGGCTTGAGCCTGTAGTAGGTGAAACGGCCACACGGCTCGGTCTCCACCAGCCCGGCCTCACGCAGCACCTTCAGATGGTTGGACAGGTTGGTCTGCTTGGCCCCGGTCTCCTCGACCAGGTGCGTCGTGCAGAGCGTCTCGCGCGCCAGCAGGGTCACGATCTGAAGGCGGAGCGGATCACCCAGCACCCGGATCACATCAGGATCGACTGAAGTCAGCATGCACTGATACTGTCACATCACTGCCCGCTGATGCCGGCGGGGGCTGAAGTCATGGGCGGCTGGTACCGCCATGCGACGAGAGAGAACGATCACCGTGGCCGAGTCCTCCGGCAAGCCGTCCGTCCTGTTCGTCTGTGTCCACAACGCGGGCCGCTCCCAGATGGCCGCCGCCTGGCTGACCCACCTGGCCGGGGACCGCGTCGAGGTCCGGTCCGCAGGCTCCGACCCGGGCACCTCCGTCAACCCGGCCGCCGTCGAGGCCATGGCCGAGGTCGGCATCGACATCTCCCAGGAGACACCGAAGATCCTCACCATCGACGCGGTCCGCGAGTCGGACGTCTGCATCACCATGGGCTGCGGCGACACCTGCCCCGTCTTCCCCGGCAAGCGCTACCTGGACTGGAAGCTCGACGACCCGGCCGGCCAGGGCGTCGAGGCCGTGCGCCCGATCCGTGACGCGATCAAGACTCTGATCGAGGGCCTGATCGCCGAGATCGCCCCGGAGAAGACGGCATAAGGCACAAGCGATATACGCGACGTCGCCGTCATCGACTCCGGCCCCGCCGGATATGCCGTCGCCCTCTGGGCCGCCCGCGCGGCGTACATGAAGGACGGCACTCAGGCTCCGCTCCCCGCCGAGCCCTGTCCGGGCCGCCCGAGGAAGAGGTGAACTTCCCGGGACCGGCAATAGCTCGACATTTCAGTACGCCGTGGCCGGCCCACTCTCCACAAGGCTCCTCTGTCGCCTGGCGTTAACTCTTTCTTCTCTTCGAAGACTCCTGGAATCCACCCGTGATTCTCATGGGCTCTTCATGCGCTGTTGGTTGCGTGTGTGTGGCCGGTCGGTCCGCAACGTATGAGCAAGGAGGCGCATGGTGTTCCTGTCGAAGGCAGGCGCGGCGGGTGAGGGCCGGGCAGACGAGGCCCGGGCCGCTGACAGCGGGGAGCAGGGGAGTGATGAGCCGGTGCATGTGGCCAGTCGGCTGCATGCGTTCAACCGGTTCGAGCTGAAGTATCTGGTCCCGGTGGAGCAGGCGGCTGAGATCCGGGATGAGCTGGCTGAGCGGATGGATCAGGATCTGCACAGTCCGGTCGGTGGGTATGGCGTGTGGAGTCTGTATTACGACACGCCTCAGCTCCGTTTTTACTGGGAGAAGATCGAGGGGCTGAAGTTTCGCCGCAAGTTGCGTATCCGGCATTACGGCAGTCTTGATGGGGTCACTGATGATTCCCCGGTGTGTGTGGAGATCAAGCAGCGTGTGAACCGGGTCACGCAGAAGCGTCGTATCACTCTTCCTTATGGTGTGGCGCGGCAGTTGTGTGACGGGCGGGAGATGGTGGATCACTCGGCGAGGGAGAGTGCCTTCATTCAGGAGGTTCTCGAACTTGTTGTGCGGTTGGATCTGCGGCCTGCCGCGATCACGGGGTATCAGCGTGAGGCCCTGGTGGGGCGGGACGCGGATACCGGTCTGCGGGTCACGTTCGACCGGCGGATCCGTGGCCGGGACCGGGATTTCCATTTCGGTATCGCGACGCCGGAGAACCGGTTCACGATCCCGCCGCATATGTCGGTCATGGAGATCAAGGTGAATGAGCGGACTCCGCACTGGATCACTGATCTGGCCGCGCGGCGCAATCTCAGTCTTGTCCGGATCTCGAAGTACGTGCAGTCCATCGAGGCGTTCGGTCTGGCGCCGCGTTCGGTCTTCCATGTCAATGAGGCGGATTACCCACCGACCACCCCCGCCCCCACCTCTACTTCTACTCTTATCGAGCAGCAGTCGCGGGATGCGCTGCTGAAAGCAGGAGCACAGTGAATTTCGATCTGCAGGAACTCAGTGGCACGTTCAGTGTGGCGGATGTCGTGGCGGCGATGGCGCTGTCGTTCATTCTGTCCACGGTGATCGGCTACACGTACCGGTATACGCACCGCAATGTTTCCTACAGCCAGTCGTACGTGCAGACTCTGGTCATTGTCGGCATGATCGTCGCTTTGATCATGCTGGTCGTGGGGTCGAACCTGGCGCGGGCGTTCTCGCTGGTCGGTGCGTTGTCGGTGGTCCGTTTCCGTAATGCGGTGAAGGAGACCAGGGACGTCGGGTTCATTTTCCTGGCCATGGCGATCGGTATGGCCTGTGGTGCCCGGTTCTACACGCTGGCCGCGGTCGGTGCGGTGGTGATCTGCGCGGTCGTCCTGGTGATGTTCAAGTTCAACTGGTTCGCGCTGAATGTGCAGCGTCAGGTCGTGAAGGTGCAGGTCCCGGCGGGTGAGGACTACACGCCGCAGATCCGTGACGTGCTGATCAAGTACACGAGCGAGTTCGAGCTGGTGAGTACGGAGACGATCCGTGGGGGTGCGCTCAACGAGGTGTTCTACACGGTGCGGCTGAAGAAGGGTGCCGAGCCCGGTGATCTGGTCGGTGCGCTGCAGGAGCGGACGTCCGGCCAGCGGGTGACGGTGCTGACCGGTTACGACACGACGGATCTGTGATGAGCGGCGTAGCCCCTGTGCGGCGTGGGCGGCGGCTGCGGGACCGGGTGCCGGTCCGGCTGCGTCATCACTGGAAGCCGACCGCGGCGCTGGGTGTGGGGCTCGCCGCGGTGGTCGCTTTCCTCGGCGACGCGCGGATCTCCCCGTATGTGACGTCGTCCTCGCGGGTCGAGGCGGACGCCGTCACCGACAACGTCGAGGGCACGGTGGGCCTGTACGACACCTCGGCAGAGCACTCCGTCCAGCTCACGTACCAGCAGACCGATTTCGACAAGATGATGAAGGAGTTCAAGGAGGACGGCACCAAGGACTACATCGAGGCCGACCTCACGATCGACGGTGTCTACCTCAATGACGTCGGGATCCGTCTCAAGGGCAACTCCACCCTGTCGTCCCTGCGCGGCAACAAGGGCATGCCCGGTGGCGGCCGGGACCTGCCCGAAGGCGTGCAGGGCGCCCCCGCCGGCGGCGCCCCCGGCAACGGTGGCGCCGCCGGCAACGGGGGTGGGGCCGGAGGCCAGGACCAGAAGGCGGCCGGCGGCCCCGGCGGGGCTGGTGGTCCTGGTGGGGCTGGTGGTCCTGGTGGGGCTGGTGGTCCTGGTGGTCCTGGTGGGGCTGGTGGCATGGGCGGGATGGTGCAGTACAACCTGTCTGCGGACAAGCCCGAGGAACTGCCCTGGCTCGTCAAGATCGATGAGTATGTCAAGGGCCGGGCCTACCAGGGCGAGCGGGAGATTTCGCTGCGTCCGGGCAGTAACAGTCAGGTGCCTCTCAATGAGGCGCTGTCGCTGTCGCTGACCGAAGAGAGCGGGCAGAAGGCCGAGCGGTATGCCTTCACCGAGGTGAAGGTGAACAACCGGCCCGCCGTCGCCCGCCTCATGGTCGAGGCGCCCGACACCGACTACGCCGACGACGTCGCCGACGGCAACGGCGTGCTCTACAAGGCGAAAGCGAGCGGCAGCTTCGAGTACAAGGGTAACGATCCCACCAAGTACGAGAGTTCCTTCAAGCAGCTCAACAAGAAGGGCAGCCAGGACCTCGAACCGGTGATGAAGCTCATCAAGTGGGCCGACAGCGCCTCGGACAAGGAGTTCGCCCGCGACCTCCACACGTACGTCGATGTCGACTCGCTCGCCCACTACATCGCCACGCAGAACCTCCTGCTGAACTTCGACGACATGGCAGGACCCGGCAAGAACTACCTGCTCTGGTACGACCTGGACACCAAGAAGTTCTCCGTCCTGGGCTGGGACTACAACCTGACCTTCAGCGGAGACACAGCAGCCGGCCCCGACGACTCCATCGGCATGGGCGGCGGCATGCCCGGCGCCAGCACAAACACCGGAGGCAACACCACCAACGGAGGCAACACCGCCAACGGCACCACCGGCCAGACAGACGGTGCCGCACCCTCCGGCACCCCACAAGACCAGCCCAACACCATGCCGAGCGGAGCACCAGAAGGAATGCCCCAGGGCATGCCCGAAGGAATGCCGGAAGGAATGCCCGAAGGTGCGCCCGAGGGAATGCCGGAGGGAATGCCCGGTGGGGCCGGTGCGGATGCCAAGGGAGGCAAGGGCGGCTTCATGCAGCACGTCCTGAAGACCAAGTTCCTCGACTCCGACGTCTTCGACGACATCTACAAGAAGGCATACCGCGAGCTCTACCAGAAGTTCTACAGCTCCGGCACAGCGACAACAGAGCTGAAGGACATCGCGGAACAGGCCCGCTCCGCAGGCGCCGACTCCAAGGAACTGGACACCGCGGTGACCAAGCTCACCAAGACCGTCACCGACCGCACCACCGCCCTCGCCAAAGACAAAGAGGTGACCGGCGCGACCGGCTGAGAACCCCGGCATCCCGGGCCGCCCCACCCCCCGAAGAAACCGCCCGGGATGCCGGAGTAAGTACGTAAAAGTTCGATTTGAGATTTTTGTGTACAGGTTCTCCGATTACCCTTGCGCCGCACGACCAGGACCCGCCCCGTTGCGGCTCCGCCTGCCCGTACCCCGAGGTGTCAGAACGTGATCGACCAGCACACCCCTCCGCGCACTCCCGCCGCCGGGCACACCGTCCTGGTCGTGGAGGACGACATCAGCATCCGCACGCTGCTCACCTCCGCGCTCAGCGCCGCCGGCTACGCCGTGGCCGGCGCCTCCAGCGGACAGGAAGCCATGTTCGAGGCCGGCAACCGCCGACCCCACCTCATCGTCCTGGACGTCATGCTGCCCGACACCGACGGCTTCCAGGTCACCCGCAACCTGCGCGCCCAGGGCATCTACACACCCGTACTGTTCCTCACCGCCCGCACCGGCGTCGACGACCGCATCATCGGCCTGAGCTCCGGCGGCGACGACTACGTCACCAAACCCTTCCACATCCAGGAAGTCCTGCTGCGCATCCGCGCCATCCTGCGCCGCAGCAACGCACCCGCCACCACCACCAACACCCGCCCACCCCTGCGCTACGCCGACCTCACCCTCGACGAAAACACCCACGAAGTACGACGCGCAAACCACCCACTGAAACTGTCACCCACCGAATTCCGCCTCCTGGCCTGCCTCCTCACCCACCCCGAACACGTCCTGGACAAGACCGAAATCCTCCAACAGGTCTGGCAGTACGACTTCTCCGGCGACACCCGCATCGTCGACACCTACGTCAAAAACCTACGCCGCAAGATCGACCGCAACGAACCCCCACTCATCCACACCGTACGAGGCGTCGGATACTGCCTGCGACTACCACGCGACGAAACCAACACGGCCACCCGATGAGATGGCCACACCGACTGCGCCCACGCTCCCTGCGCAGCCGCCTCGTCCTGATCGCCGGCCTGCTGGCCACCAGCGCGGTCCTCCTGTGCCAGTTCGCCGGGCTGACCGTCCTGCGCGGCTGGCTCACCGACCAGGTCGACGACCGGCTCGCCCACTTCCGGCCCCCGGACCGCGTCTACGAGGACATCGCCGACGACGGAGCACCTCAACCGCTGAACTCGGACAACGCGCTGCCCTCGGACTACCGCGTCTTCTTCTACGACAAAAACGGAAGCCTGCTGCGCACTTCCCTGGGAAGCAGCAACGGCGCAGGGCCCCGGCTCCCGCAGCAAGCAGCCGACTTGGGCCTGGCCACCGGGCGGCCGAGCACCCTTCCGGGCGAGGGCGGCGTCACCGGGTCAGGATGGCGAGTGGTCGTCCACTCCGGGCCCGACCACATGCGTGCCGTCGTCGCCCTCCCCCTGGACACCGTGGACGGCGCCACCACCAAACTCCTCTGGCTCAGCCTCGGCCTCGGCGTGGCCGTCGCCGTCGGAGTCGTCGTCCTGGGCAACGGTGCCGTCCGCATCGGACTGCGCCCGCTCACCCGCGTCGAGCACACTGCCCGGCACATCACGGAGGGCACCCTGCTCAACGTCCCCGCGGCAGACCCGGACACCGAGGTCGGGCGGCTCGGCCTGGCCCTCAACACCATGCTCGACCGGCTGCGCACCGCCCTGCACCGCAGGGAGACCTCCGAAGCTCAGCTGCGCCACTTCATGGCGGACGCCGGACACGAACTGCGCACCCCGCTCACCGCCATCCAGGGCTTCGCCGAACTCCTCCTCGACGAACCCGGCATGCCCGGCCGACGGCGCCACGAGGCACACACCCTGATCGCCCACAACGCCGACCGGATGAGCCGCCTCGTCGACGACCTGTTCCTCCTCGCCAAGCTCGGCGACACCCCCGCCGCGCACCGCGAACCCGTCGACCTCCTCTCCCTGGCGGCCGACGCCATCGCCACCACAGCGATACGCCACCCCCACCGCACCATCACCCTGGAGCCACTCACCACCCACCCCGCCGACCCCGAACGCGACCTCGACATCGTCGAGGCGCCCGGCGACCCCCACCAACTCGCCCAGGTACTGGGCAACCTGGTGTCCAACGCCTGCACCCACACTCCCGCCGACAGCAGCGTCCACGTCAGAGTCGGCGCCACCCGCACCCACTCCGAGGGGGGCCTCGGCAGCGGCCCGCCACTGCCGCCCGGCACACCCGTCTGCGTCATCGAGGTCGCCGACAACGGCCCCGGCATCAAGCCCGACGAGGCCCCCCTCGTCTTCGACCGCTTCTACCGCGCGACGCCACTCGACCAGCCCTCCGAACCGGGTTTCGAGGCCCGGCCCGAACCCGGCTCCGGCCTCGGACTCGCCATCGCCGCCGCCATCGCGACAGCACACGGCGGACGCCTCGAACTGGACAACCGCCCCGGCTTGGGCTGCACCTTCCGCCTGCTCCTGCCCGACTCGACCACCGCGCCGAAGGACGACGCCGGTGATCACTGCGGCGCGGCACACCCGCCGCCCCCGTGACGGTCCGGTGGGAGGCACAGCCGCGCAGCCGCCTCGACGCCGGGGCCGGGCCCAGGGACCTGCTTGCTCTCGCCGACCTGTCGGCCGTAGCCGCCCAAGGGCAGCACCACCGCAGCCGAGCCGACCAGGAGGCCGGGAGGCCCCCGCTCCCCGGAGCCGCGGCTGCGCCCCGGGGAGGTGGCCGGCAGGGCCGGGGCTCACGAGGCGGGCAGCACCTTCCAGGAGCCGGTGCCCGGGCCGCGGTCCGTGTAGTGACTGGTGGAGACGTCGTACTGGGCACCACCCTGACGGGAGGCACCGTTGGTGTCCAGGAAGCCGCCGTTGGCGGAGCCGTAGTCGTTCAGCAGGTGCACGAGGGAGTCCGTGCGGATGGCGCCGTCCGCCGGGGAGGAGGTCTTGCCGAAGATGTGCCACTTGCTCGTGCCGGGGCCGCGGTCCTTCGTGGCGGTCGTGGACACGTCGTACTTGGCACCCTGATGGGTGGAGACACTATTGGCGTCCAGGTAGGTGCCGCTGGAGTACTGGTTGACGAGGTACACCACGTCGCCGCTCACGACACGCGCGCCGTTGGCCTTGCCGGCGGCGGAGACGACCTTCCACACCGACGTCCTCGGCCCCCGGCTGTTGGGCGTCCGGTTCGTGCTCACGTCGTACGTGGCGCCCTGATGGGTGGAAACACCGTTGGTGTCCAGGTATCCGCCGTCACCCCGGTACTGGTTCTGCAGCAGGATCTCACTGCCGTACGTCAGCTCGCCACGGGCCGCGGAGCTGGCCGCAGCCGGAGCGGTGAACGTGGCCGCCGTGGCAACGAGCACAGCCGCAGCCGCGACCGTGGGCATGATGAAGCGCATACGCATGAGGTCTTCCTCAGGTTCGTCGGCAGGGACAGGCGTGGAACACCCACCCGAACGACTACGAAGTGCAGCCGTTCAAACGCGGAGAGTAGCAACAGCCGATCTTGCGCCGGACGTGCCGCGCGACCCTCCGCGCTCGCCACGCCCCTATCCGGACAACTTCCGCGCAGATTCTGCCGAGACGGCGCAACCGAAGGCGCGCCAAGGGGGCAGTCCGGAGAAGGAGTGATCGGCCTCACAGGGAGAATCACCTCGACACTTCTTGCCCGATTCAAGCCATATGTCAATGGATCTCCCCGTCTGGCCGCCGCCGCAGGGACCGACGCACGTCTCCTGCCAATGCCAATGCCGGCACCGGCACCGGCACCGGCAGGAGCAACGGCTCTACGGCTCTACGGCTCTACGGCTCTACGGCCACAGCATGTGGCGTTCCCAGGAGCTGCCACGGTCGGGGCGTTCGTAGCGCAGCCGGGCGTGGAGGCGGTTCTTGTCCGCCTGCCAGAACTCGATTTCGGCCGGAACGAGGGTGTAGAGGGTCCATTCCGGACTGACCAGGGCAGGGTCGGACTGGATGCGGGCCAGCGCCGCACGGAACGCCCGGTCGCGCTCCTCGGCGTCGGCCAGTCGGTCGCTCTGGCGGCCCAGCAGCACCTCGGCGCGGGCGGAGGGTGCACGTGCGAGCAGGTCGGCGGCGCTCTGTTCGGGGGACGCGGGCTCGACCGTGCCCCTCACCCGCACCTGCCTTCCCGGGAGAGGCCAGTAGAAGGTGAGCGCCGCGCGGGGCCGGGACGCCAGCTGACGACCCTTGGGACTGCCGGCGTGCACAGCGAACTGCCAGCCTTCACCGTCCACGTTCTTGAGGATGAGCACCCGGGAGTCCGGGCCACCGTCCTCACCGACAGTCGACAGCGTCATGGCATGCGGATCGGGCACACCCGCCGCGACCGCCGCCCTCAGCCAGCCGAGGAACAGGTCGACCGGCTCGGCCGGGGCATCAACGGGGTCGAAATCCGCCAGCGGGCGTCTGCAGCGGGCGCCTGTTCTGTAGCGGGCGTCTGTAGTGGGCGTCTGTAGTGGGCGTCCGCCTCAATGGGCGGAGGGGTACGGGAGGGGCCTCCTACGCCTGCCGGGCGCAGTCCGCGGCCAGGCGCAGGCTCTCGGCGACGGCGTGCGGGATGTCGACGACCGGGAACAGCGTTGCCCGTACGGTCCGTTCAGCATCGACGACGAGGATCAGTCGCTTGTGCCGCAGTCGGCCCGCGCTACGGAAGGTCGGCAGGCGCAGGGCCGCGGCCAGCTGGTGGTCGGAGTCGGAGAAGAGCGGGTACGGCACCCCCTCGGCGCGGGCGAACGCCTCCTGTTCGTGGACGAGTTGGGTGCTCACTCCGCGTACGTCCACGCCGGTTCGCCGGAAGTCGGGCCAGGCGTCCCGGAAGAGCTGGTTCTCCAGCGTGCAACCGGCGGCTCCGGGGATGGACTCGTCCCCTTCGGCTCCTGCGCCGGGGTAGGCGAACAGCACGGTGGCGAGGGCGTCCGGCGAGACGAGCGGCAGGTCGGCGCCCTGCGTGCTGGGCAGTTGGATGCCGTCGGGCAGCCGGGTGCCGGCCAGGGCGTGCACGCGGGCGTGCTCGGCGCCGTCGGCCGCGGCCGTCGCGCTGAGGCTGCCGTCGCCCAGCACCCATCGGTCGCCCCAGTCCTGCATGGCGACGAGCAGGGGGAGCAACGCGGCCCCGGAATCGGTGAGGAGGTATTCGTACCGCACCGGCCGCCGCTGATAGAGGCTGCGACGCAGCACCCCGCGGGCGACGAGCCGGCTCAGCCGCTCGGTGAGGACGTTGCGGGACAGACCGATCTCGGCGGCCAGCGCGTCGAAGCGGACGTGCCCGCGGGCGATCTCCCGCAGCACCAGTACGTTCCACCAGTCGCCCAGGACGACGGCCGCCTGGGCGATGCCGCAGGTCTCGTCAGCGTTGTGCATCCTCATGGACCCATAGTAGGTTCCTTTTCAGGACGCACTTTGTTTCCGATTGGAACTTAATGCCGCCGCAAGGCGGCACGAACGCGAGGAGCAGCAACGTGCCCGTGGTCATCAACCGAGTCGTCGGACGCGAGATCATCGACAGCCGGGGCAATCCCACCGTCGAGGTCGACGTCCATCTCTCGGACGGGTCGCTCGGCCGCGCGGCCGTCCCGTCCGGCGCCTCCACCGGCGCCCGCGAGGCGGTCGAACTGCGCGACGGCGACCCCGCCCGCTTCCACGGCAAGGGCGTCCGGCGCGCGGTCGACGCCGTGAACGACTCCATCTCGGATGCCGTGGTCGGACTGTCCGCCGACGACCAGGCGAGTGTCGACGCGGCCCTGATCGAGCTGGACGGCACAGCCGACAAGGGGCGCCTCGGTGCCAACGCGGTCCTGGGCGTCTCCCTGGCCACCGCCAAGGCCGCCGCGGCCTCCCACCGTCTGCCGCTGTACCGCTACGTCGGCGGAGTCGACGCCCGTCTGCTGCCGGTGCCGATGATGAACATCGTCAACGGCGGCGCGCACGCGGACAATCCGCTCGACTTCCAGGAGTTCATGATCGCCCCCATCGGCGCGGCCACCTTCGCCGAGGCGGTCCGCATGGGCTCGGAGGTCTTCCACACCCTGCGCGGCAACCTCCTCGCCGCCGGCCACAGCGTGAACGTCGGCGACGAAGGCGGCTTCGCGCCCGACCTGCGCACCGCCGACGAAGCCCTGGACTTCGTCGTACGCGCCGTCGAGCAGGCCGGATACAAGCCCGGCACCGACATCACCCTCGTCATGGACCCGGCCACCTCGGAGTTCTTCCACGACGGCGTGTACGACTACACGGGCGAGGGCGTCCGCCGCACCCCCGCCGAACACGCCGACTACCTGGCCGCGCTCGTCGACCGCTACCCCATCGCGTCGATCGAGGACCCGATGGCCGAGGACGACCACGACGGCTGGCGCGCGCTCACCGCCCGGCTCGGCGGGCGCTGCCAGCTCACCGGCGACGACGTCTTCTGCACCAACGAGACGCTGCTGCGCGCCGGTATCCGTGACGGCATCGCCAACTCGATCCTGGTGAAGGTCAACCAGATCGGTACGCTCACCGAGACTCTGGCCACCGTCGCCACCGCCCACCGTGCCGGATACACCGTCGTCATGTCGCACCGCTCCGGCGAGACCGAGGACACCACCATCGCCGACCTCGCCGTCGCCACCGGCTGTGGGCAGATCAAGACCGGTTCGCTGTCCCGCTCCGACCGCACCGCCAAGTACAACCAGCTCGTGCGCATCGAGGAGGAACTGGGCACCCAGGCCCGCTACGCGGGCCACGAGGCCCTGGGGCTGCGCCGCTGACCCCGGTCCGTGGTGTTCCTGATCTGCCGCCGCGTGCTACTGAGGCTCCAGAGACCTCATGGGCGGACGCGGTGTCCGCCCACAGGGCCTCGGGCCCTCACGGGCGGCTCTCGTGGCCGATGTCGCGGACGAGGTCCAGGCCGAGCACGCGGTCGAGATGGGCGAACGTCTCGAACTTGGCGCCGGGCGGCACATCGGACCGACCCGCCACATCGGCCAGCAGATCCAGGACGGCATCGGCTCCGAGATCGTCGACGAGCGCCGCATGCGACCGGCGCAGCAGTTCGGTGGGGATCGGTCTGGACGGTTCCCGCGCCCATGCGGCCACCTGCCGACGCCACCACCGCAGTGTCCGCCGGGCATCGGCCAGCGCCTCACCGGTGAACGTGACGGGTGCGCCGTAGGGGTGGCCGAGCAACAGCAGGCGCACCGCCAGTGGATCCGCGACCTCCGGTTCGAGTACGCCCGGTTCACGCATGTCCGGTTCGAGTACGCCCGGTTCGAGTACGCCCGGTTCGAGTACGCCCGGTTCGAGTACGCCCGGTTCACGTTCACCCGGTTCGAGTGCGTCCGGTTCGAGCACGTCCGGTTCGAGCACGTCCGGTTCGAGCACGTCCGGTTCGAGCACGTCCGGTTCGAGCACGTCCGGGAGATCCGGGGCGAGAACAGGGCCGGGCCCGGGCACGCCCTCTTCCTGTTCCTGGGACGCCGTGCCGACCTGCCCCACGTCGATCCGGACCCCGTCCGTCACGTCGTCGGCTTCGGCGCCACGGGCGACCACATGGATGTCGGCCGGGCCGCCGAGCGCCCCGTCCGGATGATGGCCTGCGACGACGACGGGTGGGTGGATGCCGAGCACCGCCATCACGCGGTCGAGCGCCCCGGCCTGATCCGGTGACAGCACGGGTGTGCTGAGGACCGTGACGACCTGCAGCCCGTTCAGCTCCGCGACGCGCGCCAGCACGTCACCGATCAGTGCCACACGCAGGTGCAGCGGCCCGATCCCGGCGCCGACGGCCGGCAGATGGACGCAGCTGCGCAGCAGGCGGCGCGGGGCGGCGGGGATGTCCACGGGGTGGCCGGTGCGGGCGTCGGCGATACGCAGCATGCTCGGAGGCTACGGGTTGTCCCGTCATCCGTGGTGGATGAGCGCGGGGCGGCGGCTGCGGTGCGTCGCACTGAGGAGGGGCGTCAGCTCTCCTCGGTCAGTTGCTCGTCCAGTTCGTCGAAGAGCAGTTCGCTGTGATCGGTCTGACCCGTGCGGTAGGCGGACCGTGCCACCAGGTGGGCGGCGACCGGTCCGGTCATCAGCTGGAAGAAGCCGATCAGCGCGAGCGTGGCGAGGTCCATGCCGGTGCGCAGGCGCAGGGCGACCCCGGCGAGGACCAGGAGCATGCCGAGCGTCTGCGGTTTGGTGGCGGCGTGGCTGCGGGACAGCACGTCCGGCAGCCGGAGCATCCCGATCACACCGAGCAGACAGACGGCCGCGCCGATGAAGACCAGTACCGCGCCGCCCGTGTCGAGGATCTGGAGCCAGGTGCTCATCGTGGTTCCCCCTCGCCGTCGTTGCGTGGCTCCCGGCTCCCGGTTCCGATCGCGTCGCGCCGTCCCGGCCGGTCGCGTGCGGCGATGAAGCGGGCGATGCCGACCGACCCGGTGAAGCCGAGAAAGGCCAGCACCAGCATGATCGGGAAGTAGAAGGGGTCGCGCGCGAAGGCGGACTTGGCGCCGAGGCCCGCGACGATGAGGGCGGCACACACGTCCAGCGAGATGGCCCGGTCCAGCATGGAGGGACCGCGCCAGATCCGGGCGAGCAGCCCCGCTCCGGCCATGACGATCACGACGACGGCCGCGGTGAGCAGCGCCCGGTCGACGGTCTCCGGCACACTCATGCGCCGCCCCTCCTGTCGTGTGCGAGCGGTGGAGGCGGTCCGGCGACGCGGGCGATCTCGTCGGCGGTGCCGAAGGCCCGTACCGTCAGCTCCTCCAGCCGCCAGACCGAGTGCCGCGCCGCGTCGAGTACGGCGGGCCGGTCCGCGTCAAGGACGTGCAGGAAGACGGTGGCCGTGGCGCGGCGCACCTCGATGACCGAACCGCCGGGCACGTTCGACACGGCGACGGCGGTGGCCGCGAGCATCAGGTCGGAGCGGCAGCGCAGCGGTACGGCGATGACGGCCGCCCGGTGCGGATAGCCGACGAAGATCTGCCGGGTGACCCGTACGCCGGAGGTGTACATGTCGTAGAGCAGATAGCCGGTGAGTCTCAGGATGCCCCAGGGGTGCAGGCGGAGTCCGAGGTCGACCCGGGGCAGCGGGAAGGCCAGGCAGACGGCGACTGCCACGACGGCGCCGATCAGGACGTTGGCCCAGTGCAGGCTGGACCACAGCATCAACCAGATGAGGGTGAGCCAGGCGATCAGCGGGAGGTCCAGCACACGTCCCCGCTTGCCGAACTCGCAGCTGAGCGGCGGCAGGTCCTTGTTCCGGAAGGACAGCTTGATCAGGCGTTTCACCGTCCGAGCACCGCCTCGACGTAGGGGGCGCGGGCCAGGAGTTCGGCGGCTGCCCGGTCGGTGTACGAGGTGAGTGGCGCGGCGAACACGGTGAAGGCGAGTCCGAGGGCGACGGCTGCCGCGGTGGCCGCGGTCATCAGCCTGGGCAGTTGTGTGGTGGTGGTGACGGCGTGTCCGTGCAGGGTGGCCGCGACCGCGCGGCCGGCGGGCTGATGGCGGGGGAAGACCGGTTCGTCGCCGCTTCCGGGGATGTGGTCGGGGCCCTCGTCGGAGTCGTCGTCCTCGTCGGAGTCGGACTCCAGGACGGTGCCGTACGCGGCCTGCCCGGGGGGCGCGGCCCGCCAGAACGCCAGGTTCCAGACCTTGGCCATCACGTACAGCGTGAGGAGGCTGGTCGCGGCCGATCCGATGACGAGGGTCCAGGCCCAGGCGCTTCCGTCGGCGACACCGGCCCGCATCAGCCCCAGTTTGCCGATGAATCCGGACAGCGGCGGAATGCCTGCCAGGTTCATGGCGGGTACGAAGAAGAGGGCGGCGAGCAGGGGGGCGGCCTTGGCCAGGCCGCCGATCCGGGTGAGTTCGGTGGTGCCGCCCCGGCGCTCGATCAGCCCCGCCACCAGGAAGAGGGTGGTCTGGACGGTGATGTGGTGGGCGACGTAGACGATCGCGCCTCCGTACGCCTCCCGGGTGGCGAGGCCGATACCGAAGACCATGAAGCCGATGTGACTGATGAGGGTGAAGGAGAGCAGCCGTTTCAGGTCGGTCTGGGCGACGGCCCCGAGGATGCCGACGACCATGGAGGCGAGTGCGGCGGCCATCAGCAGGTCGCCGAGCCGGTTTCCGGGGAAGAGCAGGGTCTCCGTCCGCAGCATGCAGTAGACACCGACCTTGGTGAGCAGGCCGGCGAAGACCGCGGTGACGGGGGCGGGAGCGGTCGGATACGAGTCGGGGAGCCAGGCGGCCAGGGGGTAGACGGCGGCTTTGATGGCGAAGACGGTGAGCAGCATCGCCTGGATCAGGGTCTGTACCCCGAGCGGGAGTTCGGCGAGTCGTCCGGCCAGTTGGGCGAAGTTGGCGGTGCCGGTCGCCGCGTAGGTCATGGCGATCGCGGTGAGGAACAGCATCGACGAGAACAGCGAGATGATCACGTAGGTGGAGCCCGCGCGGACGCGGGGTCCGGTGCCGCCGAGAGTGAGCAGGACGAAGCTGGCGACCAGCATGATCTCGAAGCCGACGTAGAGGTTGACGAGGTCGCCCGCGAGGAACGTGCAGGAGACGCCGGCGACCAGGATCAGGTACGCGGGGTGGAAGACCGCCACGGGGGTCTCCTCGTCCCGGTCGGCCATGCCCTGGCCGAGGGAGTAGATCAGCACGCAGAGCGTGATGGCCGAGGAGACGGTCAGCATCAGCCCGGACAGCCGGTCGGCGACCAGGGTGATGCCGAGCGGGGGTGCGAAGTCGCCGAGGTGGACGGAGAGCGGGCCCCGGATGTCGGCGACGATCATCAGGGTGAGGGAGAGTCCGAGGACGGCGGTGAGCACGGCGACGCTGATGAGGCGCTGGACCTGCTTGAGCCGGGTGCCGAAGGCGAGGCTCAGGCCGGTGGCGCAGAGCGGCAGCAGCACCGGCAGGGGGACGAGTGCGTTCATCCGGTGGCTCCCGGGTCGGCGTCGGCGGAGTGGTCCTGCTGCTGGGCGTAGTCCTCGGGGTCCGCGCCCAGTACGTCGTGCCAGAGGTCCCCGGTGGCGTACCGGCCCCGGGCCTGCAGGGCGCGGTCGGCGCGGAGCCTGGCCCGCAGACGCCGACGCTCCTCGCGGTACCGGGCACGCTGCTCGTCCGTGATCTCCGGGGCGGCCCGGTACCGGTCGCGCAGTTCGGCGCGCTCCCCCAGCACTTCGGCGCGCAGGACGATGCGCCGGTCCTCCTGGTCGTCGTGGACCTCGTCCGTGCCGGTCAGTTGGTGGCTGCGGTAGGCCATGGCGAGGAGGAACGCCGTGGTGGCGAGGGTGATGACGATCGCCGTCAGCGCGATGGCCTGGGGAAGGGGATCGGTGATCTGCCCCAACGGGACGCCGTAGAGGAGCGGTTCCCGGCCGGCCGGACCGCTCGCGGCGATGACGAGCAGATTGATGCCGTTGCTCGCGATGACCGCGCCGAGCAGGATGCGGGTGAGGGGCCGGGTGAGCATGAGGATGCCGCCGACCGCGCACAGTACCGAGGCGGTGGCCAGGAGCGAGAAGCTGACCGTCATCCGGGGATGCCTCCCGTGCCGGGTGGGGTGCCGCTGCTCGCCGCGGCTGCCTTGTCGATCGCCGCTCGCTCGATCTGCCGGTCGATCTTGGCGCCGAGGGCGCGCACGATGTCCAGGACCACGCCCAGGACCAGCAGATACACGCCGAAGTCGAAGAGGACCGGGGTGCCCACCTCGTACTCCCCGATCAGGGGCAGTCGGCCGTGGTGGGTCCAGGCGTGCAGGACCGTTCCGTCGGCGAGGCCGAGCAGGGCGACGCCGGTGGAGATGAACAGGCCGAGGCCGGTGAAGAGTCCGGGTTGCAGCGGCGCGGCCTCGGCGAGTTCGAAACGGCCGCCCGCCAGGTAGCGGGTGATCAGAGCGAGTCCGGCGACGAGCCCGCCGACGAAGCCGCCGCCCGGCATGTTCTCGGCGCAGAACAGCAGGTACACCGAGAGCACCAGGATCGGGTGGAACAGCAGCCGGGCCACGACCTCGAAGACGATCGAGCGGTGTTCGGGGGCGAGTGTGGAGCCGGCCGCGAGCCAACTGCGCTCCGGTGCCCCTTCGTCGCCGTACGGAAGCCCCGCCATCTCGGGGGCCGTCAACGACCACGCGGTGCGTCCCTCCAGCTCTTCCTGGAGCGACGGTCCCTCGGTGCGGCGGTGCAGGTAGATCAGGCTGGTCACCCCGATCGCCGCCGCCGCGAGCACCGCGGACTCCCCCATCGTGTCCCAGGCGCGCAGGTCGACCAGGATGGTGGCCACGACATCCTTGAGTCCGTGGTGGGCGGTCTCCTTCACCATGGCGGCGCCGGCCGGGTCCGCCGTGCGGGCCGCCGCCGCGACCCACACCACCACGCCGAGCGTCGCCGCCGCGGCCAGCGCCACCGGGATGCGTACGGCACGCCGCCAGGTACTGACGGACTCCTGGAAGTGGACCGGCATCCGCCGGAGCACCAGCACGAACACGATCATGGACACGGTCTCGACGCAGAACTGGGTGAGCGCCAGGTCCGGGCCGCCCTGGACGACGAAGAGGAGCGCCGCGCCGTATCCCGTCAGACCCGCCAGGACCACGGCCTTCATCCGGCGGTTGACGGTGAGGCACAGAAGCGCCGCCGCGCAGGTCAGTACGGCGACGGCACCCTGCAGCGGGAAGTCCCAGACCTTCGGGAGGGCCGCCCCGTGCCAGGGCCGGTCCGCGACGAGGACGGCGAGCTGGCCGGCCAGCATCACGAGCAGGGTGGTGGCGAGGTAGACGGAGAGCGAGCCGCGCTGGACGAAGCCGGTGAGCTGGAGGGAGAACCTCTCCAGGCCGAGCAGCAGGTGCCCGAAG
This sequence comes from Streptomyces sp. NPDC058051, assembly GCF_042885475.1. Lineage (NCBI taxonomy): Bacteria > Bacillati > Actinomycetota > Actinomycetes > Kitasatosporales > Streptomycetaceae > Streptomyces > Streptomyces sp. NPDC058051. The sequence continues at coordinate 56,126 of NZ_JBHVRW010000032.1, read as the reverse complement.
ACGCTGTCGGCGGTCGGCCAGGCGATCCTTCGGGAGAGCCGGGTCACGCCCGTGCGCGCGACGAAGAGCACGACACCGCCGACCAGGGCGACGGCCGAGAGCAGCAGGGCGGTGCCGAATCCGTGCCAGAGCGCGAGATGGTACGGATGCGCGGGCCGGGGAAAGGCGTCGGCGTACGCGCTGAGCAGCCGGTTCGTCCACCCGACGCCGGGGCCGAGCACCAGCCCGCAGAGCGCGAGGAGGGCGGGCGGCGCGAGGAATACCGGGCCGACCCGGTGGACGGGGGTGTCCTCGACGCCGGGTTTGCGGGCGAAGGCGCCCCAGACGAAGCGCACGGTGTACGCGACGGTCAGCGTCGAGCCAGCGACCACGACGCCCAGGGCCCAGCGGTCCGCGGTGTCTCCGTGCAGCAGCGCCTCGAACGCGGCCTCCTTCGCGGCGAAACCGAGCAGTGGAGGCAGGGCGGCCATGGATGCCGCTGCCACCACCGCGACCGTGCAGACGTGCGGCAGTGCCCGGCCGACGCCGGAGAGCCTGCGCAGATCGCGGGTGCCTGCCGCGTGGTCGACGATGCCGGTGACGAGGAACAGCGGGGCCTTGAACAGGGCGTGGGCCAGGATCATGGCGGCGGCGGCCAGTGCCGCGTCCCGGTTGCCGACACCGGCGAGCAGGGTGAGGAAGCCGAGTTGGCTGACGGTTCCGTAGGCGAGGACGAGCTTGAGATCGTTCAGGCGCAGCGCCCGCCAGCCGCCCAGCAGCATGGTCGCGGCGCCGAGGATGATGACGACGGGCCGCCAGACCGGCACGTCGGCGAAGCCGGGGGCCAGGCGGGCGACCAGGTAGACGCCCGCTTTCACCATCGCTGCGGCGTGCAGATAGGCGCTGACGGGGGTGGGTGCGGCCATGGCGTTCGGCAACCAGACGCTGAACGGCCAGATCGCCGACTTCGACAGCGCCCCGCACAGGATCAGCACCACGGCGGCCGAGACGGCGGCGCTCGCTCCGGGCGGGTCGGCGAGGATGGCGGAGATCCGGTACGTGCCCGCCGTCTGACCGATGATCAGGAAGCCGACGAACATCGCGAGTCCGCCGAGCGTCGTCACGGTGAGCGCCTGGAGCGCGGAGCGGCGGCTGTGTTTCTGCTCGCTGTCGTACCCGATCAGCAGGTACGAGAAGACCGTGGTCAGCTCCCAGAACACGTAGAGCGCGATCAGGTCGTCGGCGAGGACCAGGGCCAGCATGGCTCCGGCGAACGCGAGGAGGTTCCCCGCGAAGCCGGCCAGCTCCGGGGTCTCATCGGTGAAGTAGGAGGCGCAGTACAGCAGGACGAGCGTGCCGATTCCGGCAGCGAGCAGCACCATCAGCTCGGCGAGTGCGTCGAGCCGCAGGTCGACGGTGACGTCGTAGACCGGCATCCACTGCCAGGTCCAGGTGACCGCGCCACCGGACGCCGCGGTGTCCCACTGCGTGGCCGCCCACACGGTGGCGGCGGCCGGTGGCAGCGCGAGCACGACGAAGGCGCGCCTGCCCCACGCTCGTACCAGCGGGCGTGCGAAGGCGGCCAGGACGAAGTGGCAGACGATGAGCGCGGTCATACGGACCCGTGGGGAGTCCCGCGCCCGCCCCGGTCGGGTGTCGGACGGCTGGATGTCATAGAGCGAGCAAAAGGCACTAAATACAGATATATCGCCGATCGCACTTCACCCGTACGGCGCGCCGCGCCCCACCCGGGCGATGGATTCACGTGCGCACACCGCAGGGTGCGTCCCCCCGTACGGACGCGGCCTGCGCGAAGGGTCTCCCGTGGCCTCCGGAGAGCCTTCCGGACCGGTTCGCGGGCCCGTGCGGTCGCGGCCGGCGTCGCTCGTGATCACCGGCCCGCCTCACCGGCCCGTCGCCCACGATCAACCGGACCGCCGCTCGTGATGAACCGGACCGCCGCTCGGGGCGGTCGGAGCGGGCACCTCCGGCATCTTGATGGCGGAGGTGTGTCTGATCAGTGATGCACTTGTGAGCCCACTTCCTTTCCTTTTTTGCAGTGTGACTAATATCTATGTGTCGGAGTTCTCAACGGAATTGACCAGTCGTGAGGCTGGCACCATCGTCAAGGAGCACGCCCTGCGCACGCGCCTCTCACGGCGGACCCCATCGACCACGATGTCGCTACGGACGGCCCTGCTCGTACTCGCCGTCGTTCCCGGCGTCGCCCTGGCCGCCCTCTGGGCCGTCACCAGCGGACAGACCCTGCTGGACTTCCAACGGCAGGCGGCACAGGGCCAGTTGGCCGAGAAGGCCGGTCAGCCGTCCAATATCGTGTACTACAACCTGCAGGCCGAGCGCCGTCTCAGTGCCGAGGCGCTCGCCCGTGACAAGGGCGCCACCGACGAGCTGGAGCGCCAGCGCAAGAAGACCGACGACGCCGTCGAGAGCTTCCGGACCCTGTCCGACGTGGCAACCGGCGACGCCCCCTCCGAAGTCCGGGACGCGGTCCGCAGGGCGCGCGAGGCGATCAACCAACTCCCGGCCCAGCGCACCCTCGTCGACCAGGGCGGCAACGATCAGCAGGAGGCCGTGTACAGCTACTACACGGACCTGATCGCGGTGGACCTCGAACTCTTCTCGGCGCTCAGCCATGTCGACAACGGCAGGATCACCACCCTCTCGCAGCCGCTGGCCGACCTCTTCTGGACCAAGGAGATGATCTCCCGTTCGGACGCCCTGCTGGAGCGCGGCTGGTCCGACGGCAAGCTGAGCACCGAGGACCTGAAGCAGGTCCGGGAGGCTGTTTCCGGACAGTCGCTCCAGTACTCCACCAAGGTCGTCCCCTATCTGCCCGCGGACGAGAAGGCCATGTGGGAGAAGATCACCCGCAGTCCGGCCTGGCAGACGAAGACGCGCGTGGAGAACGAGGTGCTGCGCCCGGCCGATGCCGACAGCGCCGGCTTCGTCGATGTCGGCGTCAAGGAGAAGACCTGGCGCGGCGCGATGGACGACCTCACTCCGCAACTGGAGCAGCTGCTGGAGCACCGCACCGCCCTCGTGGTCGACGAGGGCAAGGGCAGCGTGATGTCACTGCTGTTCACGATGGTGCTGACCACGGTGGTCGGCCTGCTGGCCGTGATCGCCGTCATCTGGACCACCTGGCGCCTCACCCGTAACCTCCGCCGCCGGATCGGCGGCCTCCAGGAGCGGGCCGAGGAGCTGGAGAAGACCCTCCCCGATGTCGTCGAACGGCTCGGCCGGGGCGAGCGCATCGACGTCGAGGCCGAGGCCCGCGCGATCGAGCACGACCGCGGAAGCGGCAGGGCCGACGAGCTGACCCGCCTCGGCGACGCGCTCAACCTGGCGCGCACCAGTGCGCTGACGGCGGCCGTCACCCAGGCCGACCAGCACCGCGGCTTCGAGCGGCTGCTCCAGCGGATCGCCCGCCGCACCCAGCAACTGATCGGCCAGCAACTGAAGAAGCTGGACGAACTGGAGCGCAAGCACGAGGACCCGGAGGTGCTCGACGGCCTGTTCGACCTCGACCACCTCACCGCCCGACTGCGGCGGTACGAGGAGAACCTGGTGATCCTCTCGGGCGGCTCCCCGCACCGGCGCTGGCGCAAGCCGGTTCCGCTGCTGGACGTGATGCGTTCCGCCCAGGGCGAGGTGCAGGACTACCGGCGCGTGATGCTGGATCTCGACGGCAGCCCCTGGCTCGCGGAGCGGGCCGTCGGCCCGGTCTCGCATGTGCTGGCCGAGCTCATCGAGAACGCGCTCAGCTTCTCCCGGCCGCCGAGTCCGGTCGAGGTCAGGGCCGCCCGGGTGAGCCGCGGTCTGGCGATCGAGGTCGAGGACCGGGGCCTGGGGATGGAGGAGGACCAGCTGGCCGCCGCCAATGAGCTGATGGCCCGGCCGCCCCGGATGGACGTCCTGGCCCACTCCGACGACATCCGGCTCGGTCTGTACGTGATCGCGCGCCTCGCGGACCAGTACGACCTGCGGGTGGAGTTCCGTTCCTCGGCGTACGGCGGCACCCGGGTCGTGGTGCTCGTCCCCGACGCGCTCACCGTCGCCGCGCCGCAGTCCGGCCCGGTCGGCGTGCCCTCCCCGTCGGTGGCCCCCGAAGCGGCCACCGCGCCCGACGAGGCGCTGCCCACACGCGTACAGGGCCAGGCCCTGGCCGGAGTCACCGCGCTGCACACCGCAAGCGCTCCCCCGGCCACCGCCGACCAGCCCCACGAGACGCCGGAACAGAACCGGCCGGAACAGGACCAACAGCCGTACCAGGCCACCGGAAACCCGTACACGGACGGCCGGGAGCAGCCTTACCCGGCGGCGGCGCCGGAGAACACGGTTCCCGCACCGGAGGGGCCCTACGGGACGCCGCCTGCGAGCCCCTACGGCGCACCGGCTGCGCCGTACTCCGCGCCCGCGGCCGGGTACGACGACGCCGAGCGGCCGTACATGACGGCGGCCGGCCAGTACCCCGTGGACCAGCCGCCGTACCGGGCGTCCGATGAGCCGTTCCCGGCCCCGCAACAGCCCTACCCGACGCCCGACGTGCCGTATCCCGCCCCGGGGCAGTCGTACGCCGCTCCGTACGCCTCCGGCACCGGGGCGGACCGTCCCGGCCGCCTCCCGATCCCGGGGCCCCGGCAGTCCGAACCGGGCACCGGGCGTCCCGCGCGGCTGCCGGTGTCCGTGCCCGACCATCCGGCGCCACCGGAGCCGGACGCCCTCCTCGCGGCGAGCGGACCCGACCGGCCGACCGCGTCCGCGCCCGCTGCGGAACCCCCGCTGCCGCGCCGGGTCCGGCAGGCCAGCCTGGTGGACGAACTGCGGATCGGCCCGGCCGCCCCGGCCACCGCACCCGATCCGTCCGGCCGGGAGGAGACCCTGCCGCGACCGGCCCCGCGCCGGGCCGGAGCCGCCATCGGAGCCTTCCAGCGCCGGTCCCGCGCAGCTCGCGCGACCACCGAGACGCCGAAGCAGCCCGCACCGTCCGCCACCCCCCTCCCTACGAGAGAAGAACGGCCATGACACGCACAACCGCCACCCACCAGGATCTCGACTGGCTGCTCGACGGCCTGGTGGACTCGGTGGCCGAGACCCGGAACGCCATCCTGCTCTCCGACGACGGTCTGGTGGTGAGCCATTCACGCACCATCGACCGTGCCGACGCCGAGCGGCTGGCCGCCATCTGCACCGGTCAGCAGAGCCTGGCCCGCGGTGTCGGTCAGCTCTTCGACGGCGGCGGCGTGCACCAGGTGATCGTCGAACTGGCGGACCTCTGGCTCTTCATCATCTCGGCCGGCCAGGGCACCCACCTGGCCGTGATCGCCTCCCAGGAGGTGGATGCCGAAATCATGTCGCTGGCCATGCACAACCTCGTACAGCAGGTGGGACAGAAGCTCGGCACCCCGACCCGAGGTGACTTCGACGCCTTCGGTACCGGGGACGGGCAGCGCGCGTGACCCCGCACTGGGAGGAGGAGGCCGAGGAGGACGGAGCGGGCACGATGGTGCGCCCGTACACCATCACCCGGGGCCGGACCGCCCCCGAGCGGGACGACTTCACCCTCATCACCGTGCTCACGACCGCGCAGGATCCTCGGGACGAGCACGGTGCGCCGATCCTGCCGGGGAGGCTCCAGCCCGAGCACCGGCTGATCCTGCAGCGCTGCCACCGCCCGTCCGCGGTCGCCGAGGTCTCGTCCGGCCTCGGCCTCCCGGTATCGGTGACCAAGATCCTGCTGGCCGACCTCGTCGCCCAGGGCCTGCTGCTGGCCCGCGCCCCGCTCTCGGTCGCGCGCGCGGCCGGCGGGGCCGACAGGGGCGTGCTGGCCGCCGTTCGTGACGGACTCCGGAGACTCTGAACCAACATGACAAGCAGTCAGGCGGCCCCCGCCGCCGTCAAGATCCTCATCGCCGGCGGCTTCGGCGTCGGCAAGACCACCATGGTGGCCGCGATCAGCGAGGTGACGCCGCTGCGCACCGAGGAGTACCTGACCAAGGCCAGCATCGGCGTCGACGACCTGGCCGGTGTCGGTCAGAAGGACACGACGACCGTGGCCCTGGACTTCGGCCGGATCACCGTCAGTCCCGAACTGGTCGTCTACCTCTTCGGCACGCCCGGCCAGGAACGCTTCTGGTTCATGTGGAACGACCTGGTGAACGGGGCGCTCGGCGGTGTGGTGATCGCCGACACGCGCAGGCTGGAGACGAGCTTCGCCTCGATCGACTTCTTCGAGAGCCGCAATATTCCGTTCGTGGTCGCGATCAACTGCTTCCACGGCCACAACACCCGTACACCGGACGAGATCAGGACCGCCCTCGACCTCGATCCGCACGTTCCGCTGCTGATCGGCGACGTCCGCGAGCGGCCGTTCAGCCGGGACGTGCTGCTCGCCCTCGTGGATCACCTGATGAGCCTGCCCGTCACGGCCGGCTGACCGCCCGTTCCCCTTACTTTCTCGCTCTGGAGAGATCTGAGATGGCATCACCCCTGCGCGTCCTGATTCACGGCGGCGGCATCGGCGGGCTCACCCTCGCCACCGCACTGGCCAGGCGCGGCCACACCGTCGAGGTCGCCGAGCTGCGCGACGGGCTGGAAGCACTCGGCGTCGGCATCATCCAGCCGTCCAACGCCCTCCACGTCATGCGGGAGATCGGGGTTCTCGACGCGTGCCTGGAGGCGGGCTTCGAGTGGGAGATCCTGACCATTGCCGACCCGGCGGGCAACACGCTCGCCGAGATACCCCAGCCGCGCATGGGCGACGCCCCCTCCAACAACGGCATCCCGCGCCCCGCCCTGGCCGAGGTGCTGCACGCCGCCGCCGTCGCCGCCGGAGCCACGGTCCGCTTCGGCACCACCATCACCGAGCTGGCCGACGACGGCTCCGGTGTGGACGTCACGCTCTCCGACGGCTCCGCCGGCCGCTGGGACCTGGTGGTCGGCTTCGACGGCATCGGTTCGCCGCTGCGCACCCGGCTCTACGGGGACCGTTACGTCCCCGAGTACACCGGCTTCGCGAACTGGCGGGTGACGGTGCCCCGGCAGCCCCAGGTGCGGGGCGTCGTGATGGGCAGCGCGGGCCAGGACGCGAAGGCGCTGCTCACGCCGATCACCGACGAGCTGATGTACCTGGGCGCCGTGTTCGCGGAGGCCGCGGACTTCCGGCCGGACCCGGAGCGGGCGCACGAGCAGCTCAAGGAGCGGCTGCCGATGTTCTCCGGACCGGTCGCCGAGGCGCTCGCCACCGTCACCGACCCGGCCTCGGTGGTGTACTCGCGGATCTCCCAGGTGACGGTCGAGGAGCCGTGGCACGTCGGCCGGGTGGCGCTGGCCGGTGACGCGGCGCATGCCTGCACCCCGCACATCGCGCAGGGTGCGGCGATGGCCGTCGAGGACGCGCTGGTCCTCGCCGAGTCGCTGGACGCCGAGACCGACGTGGCCGCGGCCCTCAAGACGTGGGAGGCGCGCCGCCGTCCCCGGGCGATGTGGGTGCAGGCCATGTCGCGTGCGGTGCTCAAGCAGGAGACGGGCACGCAGACCACGCCCGAGGAGGACGAGCTGCTGAAGGTCGGTATCCCTGGCGCGGCCCATGTGCTGGTGAAGCCCTACTGATCCGCGCCCAGTACCGCACGGATCGGTGCCGCTCCGCACGGGCCGGCGCAGGTCCGCGCGGTGCCGGACGGGCCCGGGCACCCGGGTCCGTCCGGGGTGTTCAGGGCAGTACCGCCACCCCGTCGATCTCGACGAGAGCCTGCTCGTCCCAGAGCCTCGCCACGCCGATGACCGCCATCGCCGGATAGTCACGGCCCGCCGACTGCCGCCAGATCCGGCCCAGTTCCCCGGCGTGGGCACGGTAGTCGGCCACATCGGTCGCGTAGACGGTGACCCGGACCAGGTCCGCCGGAGTGCCGCCCGCCGCGCGCAGCGCGGTCAGCACATTGGTGAGGGCCGTCGCGAACTGCTCGGTCAGGCCGGTACCCACGACCTTGCCGTCCCGGTCGAGAGAGGTCTGTCCGGCAAGGAAGACCAGGCGTCCGCCGGTGGCCGTGACGGCGTGCGAGAAGCCCGCGGGCGGCGACAGCTCGGCGGGGTTGATCCGGTGGACCGGACTCATGCGGACGCCTCCCGGTTCGCGTACAGCTCCTTGGCGATGATCGTGCGCTGGACCTCACTGGCGCCCTCGTAGATCCGTGGGGCGCGGACCTCCCGGTAGAGGTGTTCGAGGAGGTGGCCGCGGAGCAGGGCGCGGGCGCCGTGCAGTTGGACGGCGGTGTCGACGACGTACTGCGCGGTCTCGGTGGCGTACAGCTTGGCCATGGCCGCGCGACACGGTACGCCCGGCTCCCCCGCGTCGTAGGCGGCCGCCGCCGCGTACACGAGGAGGCGGGCGGCCTCGGTGCGGGTGGCCATTTCCGCGACCTGGTGGGAGACGGCCTGAAGATCCTTCAGCACACCGCCGAAAGCGGTGCGTCCGGCGGTGTGCGCCACCGTCGCGTCGAGGGCGGCGCGGGCCATCCCCACGGCGAACGCGCCGACGCTGGGACGGAACAGGTTGAGGGTGTTCATGGCGACCGGGAAGCCGCGGTCCGGTTCACCGAGCACATCGTCGGGGGTGACCGGGACACCGTCGAAGGCCAGGGCCCCGACGGGGTGCGGCGAGAGCATGTCGAGTGCGGTGCCGGTCAGTCCGGGGCGGTCGGCGGGGACCAGGAACGCGGTGACCCCCCGGGAGCCGGCGCCCTGGGTCGTCCGGGCGAAGACGGTGTAGAAGTCCGCCTCGGGCGCGTTGGAGATCCAGCACTTCTCGCCGGTCAGCCGCCAGCCGCCGGGGGTGTGCGCGGCGTTCAGGGCGAGGGCGGCCGCGTCGGAGCCCGCGCCCGGCTCGCTGAGCGCGAACGCGGCCACGGCGCGGCCGGCACGGACCTCCGGGAGCCAGCGTTCGCGGTGGGCCGAGGTGCCGGCCTGGATCAGGGGGTGGGTGCCGAGGCCCTGGAGTGCCAGCGCCGTCTCGGCCTCCGTGCAGCCGCGGGCCAGGGATTCGCGGAGCAGGCAGAGGTCGAGGGCACCGGAGTCCAGCAGCCGGTCGAGGAGGCCCGATGCGCCGAGTGCGGCGATCAAGGGGCGGTTGACGTGGCCCGGTTCGCCTTTCTCGGCAAGGGGGCGCAGTCGCTGCTCGGCAAGGGCCCTTACCCCTTCGCACCAGGCGGCCTGTGCCGGATCGAGCGAGAATGCCGTCATACCGGCGCCTCTCTAGTCGCGTCGCGTCGTCTCTTCTTATCGCGGACCGTTGACTACCGTCACCCAAACGATACGCTCCACAGGCGACAAGGGGGCGATCCGTCATGGACCCGAAGACCTCAGCGCATCTCGACACCTTCGCCAGGGAACACCTGCCGCCGCCCGACCAGTGGCCGGACGTCCTCTTCGACCTTCCCGAACTGCGCTACCCGGCGCGCCTCAACTGCGCGGCCGAGCTGCTGGACCGTACGGTCGACCGGTTCGGCCCCGACCGACCCGTCTTCCGTACGCCCGACGGCGGAGTCTGGAGCTACGGGGAGCTGCGGGGCCGGGTGGACCGGATCGCCCATGTCCTCACCTCGGATCTGGGGGTCGTTCCCGGCAACCGCGTCCTTCTGCGCGGCCCCACCACGCCCCAGCTGGCCGCCTGTTGGCTCGCGGTGCTGAAGGCGGGCGCGATCGCCGTCACGGTGCTGGCCCAGCAGCGGTCCGCCGAGCTTGCCACGATCTGCTCGATCGCCCGGGTGAGCCACGCGTTGTGCGACGTCCGGACGGTCGCCGACCTGGTGAGGGCAGAGGCGCCGGGGCTGCGGATCACGACGTACGGAGGCGACGGCCCGGACGATCTGCTGCGTCTGGCCGAGGCCAGGACGGGGCCGTACCGTCCCGTGGACACGGCGGCGGACGATGTCGCACTGATCGCGTTCACCTCGGGCACCACCGGGCGTCCCAAGGGCTGCATGCACTTCCACCGGGACGTGCTCGCCGTCGCCGACACGTTCTCGCGCCATGTCCTGCGTCCCACGCCGGACGATGTGTTCGCGGGCAGTCCCCCGCTCGGCTTCACCTTCGGGCTCGGCGGTCTGGTGGTCTTCCCGCTGCGGGCCGGCGCCAGTGCTCTGCTGCTCGAACAGTCCGGGCCGACGCAATTGCTGCCCGCGCTCGCCGCCCACCGCGTCTCGGTGCTGTTCACCGCGCCGACCGCCTATCGCGTGATGCTCGACCATGTCGACGAGCACGATCTGAGCGCGCTGCGACGCTGCGTCTCGGCCGGGGAGAACCTTCCGGCGGCCACCTGGCGTTCCTGGTACGAGCGGACGGGGCTGCGCATCATCAACGGAATCGGCGCCACCGAACTGCTGCACATCTTCATCTCCGCCGCAGACGACGCGATCCGCCCCGGAACCACCGGAGTGCCCGTGCCCGGCTGGCGGGCCCGGGTGCTGGACCGCGAGGGCAGGCAGGTGCCGGACGGGGAGCCCGGCCTCCTCGCCGTACGCGGTCCGGTCGGCTGCCGCTATCTCGCCGACGAGCGTCAGCGGGACTACGTGGCGCACGGCTGGAATCTCACCGGCGACACGTACGTACGCGAGCCGGACGGCTACTTCCGTTACGTCGCCCGCGCCGACGACATGATCATCTCCTCCGGCTACAACATCGCCGGCCCCGAGGTCGAGGACGCTCTGCTGCGCCATCCCTCGGTGGCCGAGGCCGCGGTGGTGGGACGGGAGGACGAGCTGCGCGGCCGGATCGTGGTGGCGTACGTGGTGCTGCGCGACGGCGCCGACCTGTCGGCGGACGAGCTGCGCGCGTACATGAAGGGCGAGCTGGCCCCGCACAAGTGCCCGCGCGTCATCGAGTTCCTGCCGGCCCTTCCCCGGACCGCCACCGGCAAGCTGCAACGGTTCCGGCTGCGGGACGCCTGACACGGAAGGCCGTGCACCCGGGTGGAGCGCGTGCCGGGAAATGCGGGTGCTCCGTTCCGCGCACACGCGGCAGGATGAGGCATGCTCTGGACCTTCACCGAAGACGTCGAAGTCTTTCTCGCCACGGCCGGCGCGTCACTGGCCGCCCGGCCCGTCGAGAACACGCTCGTTCTGACCGTCACCGCCACCCTGCGCCGCCGGGGCCCGCACGCCTTCAGCGACGCCGCGCCGCTGCTGGGTTGGTGGCGCGGGGCAGATGGCCGGATCGCGGGGACGCTGGTGCAGACCCCGCCGTATCCGCTGGTCCTGGGGGCCGTTGCCCCGGAGGCGGTCGGTCCGCTGGCCGCCGCGCTCCCGCCCACCCGCGTCAACGCCGACCGGGCCACCGCCGAGGCGCTGGCCGCCCGGTGGCCCGGCCACCGGGTCGACCAGGAGCAACGGCTCTACCGGCTGGGGACGCTCCTCCCGCCTTCCCCGGCACCGCCGGGGCGTCCCCGGGCGGCCACCGTCGCCGACCGGGAGCTGCTGGTGCGCTGGCATCGCGCCTTCGCCGATCAGGTCGGCCAGGTCGGCACCCATGCCGAACGGATGGTGGACGAGCGGACGGCATCCGGCGGGCTGACGCTGTGGGAGGTGGACGGTGCTCCGGTGTCGATGGCGGGCGCCCTGCCGCGGATCGCGGGCACGGTCCGGGTCACGGCGGTCTACACGCCGGCTGAGCACCGCGGCCGGGGCTACGCCGCCGCGGTCGTGGCGGAGTCCGGCCGACTGGCACGGAAGGCGGGCGCCCGGGAGGTGCTGCTCTTCACCGACCTGGCGAATCCGACCAGCAACGGCGTGTATCAGCGCATCGGCTACCGGCCGGTCTCCGACCGGCTGCTGATCAGCGCGAGGGAACACGGCGCCGAGCAGCATGACGCCGGGAAGCCCGGCCCGAAAGAACACAACCCGAAAGAACATCGCTGGGAAGAACACAGCCCGGAAGAGCTCAGTCCGGAGAAGCGGTGAGCGGGCCGCCCGAACCCGCCTGGCTGGTCGCCGCCCACGTGGTGCTGTGGCGGCGGTACGGGGACCTCGGCCAGGAACTGCGTCCCGGCACGAAGGCGTACCGGGGCGGGGCGAAGGTGTACGTCGTCGACACCTATCCGGGAATGGGCCACCAGCAGCTGACCACGGTGGGACATGCCCGGCACACCGGCCGCTGGATCACCATCGACACGAGCACGCGCCATCTCCACACGTTCCGGGCGCAGTTGGTGTACATCCCGGCCGTTCTGAGGCGGTGCGCCCACCCGGGCATCGCCGGTCCCGGTACCGCCGGTCCGGGCGCTGCCACGCGGCACGAGGCCGAGGAATGGGCCGCTCTGCTGGAGCGTGTCGCCCGGGAGGAGCGCGAGGCCCATCACGGTGCCCCGCACCCCTCCCCGTGTCTCTGCCACTCCTGCCGGCCGGTCACCCCAGGGTGAGCCGGGGCTTGGGCGCGTCCGTACGGCCCGTGGGCGGGGTGCGGCTTCCCGCGCGGTACGGGAGCGGCCAGGGCGCGCCCGGTCCGCGGTAGTCCTGGTCCGCCGCGGCGTGCAGCGTCCAGTGCGGGTCGTAGAGATGGGGGCGGGCCAGGGCGCAGAGGTCGGCCCGCCCGGCGAGCAGCAGCGAATTGACGTCGTCCCACGACGAGATCGCACCGACCGCGATGACGGGCACGCACAGCGTGTTACGGATCCGGTCCGCGTACGGGGTCTGGTAGGAGCGGCCGTACTCGGGGCGCTCGTCGGGGACGACCTGACCGGTGGAGACGTCGATGGCGTCGGCGCCGTGGGCGACGAAGGCACGGGCGATCTCGACGGCGTCCTCGGCCGTCGTGCCGCCCTCGGACCAGTCCGTGGCGGAGATGCGGACGGTCATGGGCCGCTCGTCGGGCCAGTCGGCGCGGATCGCGTCGAAGACTTCGAGGGGGAAGCGGAGCCGGGCCGTCGGCGATCCGCCGTACCGGTCGGTGCGGTGGTTGGTGAGCGGCGAGAGGAAGCTGGAGAGCAAGTAGCCGTGTGCGCAGTGGAGTTCGAGCAGATCGAAGCCACATCGGTCGGCGCGCCGGGCGGCCGAGGCGAACTGTTCGCGTACGGCGTCGAGTCCGGCCCGGTCCAAGGCGTGCGGGACCTGGCTGACGCCGTCGGCGTACGGAATCGGCGAGGCGGCGGTGAGCGGCCAGTTGCCGTCGTCGAGAGGCTGGTCGATGCCTTCCCACATCAGTTTGGTGGACCCCTTGCGCCCGGAGTGCCCGAGCTGCACGCCGATGGCCGTACCGGGTGCCTGTGCGTGGACGAAGTCGGTGATCCGGGTCCAGGCGTCGGCCTGTTCGCGGGTGTAGAGGCCGGTGCAGCCCGGTGTGATGCGGCCCTCCGCGCTGACGCACACCATCTCCGTCATGACGAGCCCGGCGCTGCCGAGTGCGCGTGCCCCCAGGTGGACGAGGTGGAAGTCGCCGGGGACGCCGTCGACGGCCGAGTACATGTCCATGGGTGAGACGACGACGCGGTTGCGGAGTTCGAGGCCGCGCAGCCGCAGCGGGGTGAACATCGGCGGGGTGCCCGGGGCGCATCCGAACTCCTCCTCGACCGCTGCGGTGAAGGAGGCGTCGCGCAGCCGCAGGTTGTCGTGGGTGACACGGCGGCTGCGGGTGAGGAGGTTGAAGGCGAACTGGCGGGGCGGCTGGTCGACGTAGGTGGCCAGCTCCTCGAACCAGTGCAGACTGGCCGCGGCGGCTCGCTGGGTCGACTCGACGACCGGCCGGCGCTCGGCCTCGTACGCGGCCAGTGCGCCGGGCAGGTCGGGCTGTTCCTCGATGTGGGCGGCGAGCGCGAGGGCGTCCTCGACGGCGAGTTTGGTGCCGGATCCTATGGAGAAGTGCGCGGTGTGGGCGGCGTCGCCGATGAGGACCGTGTTGCCGTGCGACCAGCGGGCGTTGACGACGGTACGGAAGGTGAGCCAGGAGGAGTGGTGGGAGCGCAGCGGCCGGCCGCCGAGCGCCTCGGTGAAGATCTTGGCGCAGCGCAGGATCGAGTGTTCCACGTCGCAGGTGTCGAATCCGGCGGCCCGCCAGACCTCCTCGCGCATCTCGACGATGACGGTGGAGGCGTCGGCCGAGAAGGGGTAGGCGTGGAGTTGCATCACGCCGTGCGCGGTCTCGGCGATCTCGAAGCGGAAGGCGTCGAGGGCGAAGTCGACGGCGAGCCAGATGTAGCGGCAGCGGTGGGTGGTGAGGCGGGGCCCGAAGGTGTCGGCGTGGGCGGCGCGGGTGAGGCTGTGCACGCCGTCGGCGGCGATCACCAGGTCGTGTGCGGCGGCCAGTTCGGCGGCCGGCGGAGCCTCGGTACGGAAGCGGAGGTGTACGCCGAGCCGGTCGCAGCGCTCGTGCAGGATCTCCAGGAGCCTGCGCCGGCCCAGTGCCGCGAAGCCGTGCCCGCCGGAGGTCTGGGTCACGCCTCGGTGGACGATGTCGATGTCGTCCCACCGTACGCACGCGTCCTGGAGCGCCCGGTGGACAACGGGGTCGGCGTGCCCGATGCCGCCCAGGGTCTCGTCCGAGAGGACGACTCCGAAGCCGAAGGTGTCGTCGGGGGCGTTGCGCTCCCAGACGGTGATGTCGCGTCCCGGGTCGAGGCGTTTGAGCAGGATCGCGGCGTAGAGCCCGCCGGGGCCGCCGCCGATGATCCCGATCCGCTGCACACCGGTCCGCCCTGTACCGGTCTGCCCCGTGTCGGTCCGCTCCGTGACGGTCTGCCCCGTGCTGGTCTGCCCCGTGTCGGTCCGCTCCGTGACGGTCTGCCCCGTGCTGGTCTGCCCCGTGCTGGTCTGCCCTGTGCCGGTCCGCCGCGTGCCGGGCGCCACAGTCGCGGACGCCTCGCCACCGGTCGGGCTCGTGTCCGGCGGCATCGCGCTACCGGCCTTGCCACTTCGGTGGCCGCTTCTCGGTGAAGGCGGCGTGGAATTCGGCGTAGTCGTCGCCGTGCATCAACAGCGCCTGGGTCGCGGCGTCCATCTCGACCGCGGCGGCGAGCGGCATGTCGAGTTCGGCGGTGAGCAGCGCCTTCGTCTGGGCGAGCGCCAGCGCCGGTCCGTCGGCGAGGCGGCGGGCGAGCGCCGCCGCGCGCGCGTCCGCCTGCCCCTCTTCGGCCAGCTCGCTGATCAGCCCGATCCTCTCCGCCTCGGGTGCGCGGACCGGTTCGCCGAGCATCAGCAGCCGGGTGGCGTGGCCGAGGCCGACGACGCGCGGCAGCAGGTAGGCGGCGCCCATGTCACCGCCGGAGAGGCCGACCTTGGTGAAGAGGAAGGCGAAGCGGGCGGACGGGTCGGCGACCCGGAAGTCGGCGGCCAGCGCCAGAACCGCGCCGGCGCCTGCGGCCATTCCGTGTACGGCGGCGATGACGGGGAAGGGGGTTTCACGTAGGGCCCGGACCACCTGCCCGGTCATGCGGTTGAAATCGAGGAGCTGGGCGGTGTCCATGGCGAGCGTCGCGCCGATGATGTCGTCGACGTCTCCGCCGGAGCAGAACCCGCGGCCCTCCCCCGCGAGCACCAGGGCGCGCACGGTGCGTTCGCGGGACAGTTCGGCAAGCAGATCGCGCAGGTCGGCGTAGGCGCCGAAGGTGAGCGCGTTGAGTTTCCCGGGGCGGTCGAGGGTGACGGTGGCAACTCCGTCGTCCGTCGTCAGCCGCAGATGACGCCAGTCGTCCGTACGGGAGGCGGAACTGGGAAACGGGCTCATGGAAGGGGCTCCCCTTCAGCCGTCGGGCTGCTACCTGCCACCGAACTTATCACTCGTACGTGACTCCCGTCACGAGGACGCAATAGGTGGAGTGTGAGAACTCAGTGCCGAACGTCCCCTTCATACCGGTCCGCAGCCCCTTGTCTGTTCCCTTGCACTTCGTAAGGTTGAAAGCGAGAAGTCTTGACCTCCAGAAAGTCCATGAACTCCGGAACGGAAACCGTGCCGTGCGCCCCGATGTCCCCCTCCCCGCCTCCTGGCGGATCACCCTGCCGCATTCGACGGTGGCCGTACCCGTCGCCCGCGCCCTGATCCGTACGGCGCTGGCGGACATCGACGCACCGGCCGACTCCGACACCGCTGAGCTCCTCACCGCCGAACTGGTCGCCAACGCCGTGGAGCACACCCGTGACGGCGGTGGCCCCATCGAGCTGGTGGTGGAGCTCCTGCCGAGCGGCTGCCAGGTGGAAGTGCACGACCGCGACCCGTCCTCGCCGGGCGATCTCTCCCGTCCGGGGCCGGGCAGCGCGCCGGACCCCTGGCAGGAGCACGGCCGTGGCCTGCTGCTGATCCGTACGCTCAGCGCGTCCTGCGGTCATCGCACGACGGAGACCGGCAAGGCGGTGTGGTTCACCCTGCCGTCCCGTACACCGCGCGACTGACCCGGCATCTCGTGACTGACCCGGCGCCTCGTGACTGAGCCCGCACCTTGTGACTGAGCCCGTACCTTGTGACCGACCCAGCGCCTCAGAGCCGTCCGGCCGCGCCCGTCACCTCGCGTCCGCTGCGGCCAGCCGGGAGTGTCGGCGGCCGTACAGGGCGTAGACCCCCGCGCCGACGATCAGGAAGCCGGCAAACTGCACCCAGGTCGTCCAGCCCGTCCCGTACATCAGATAGAGGCAGAAGACGACGCCGAGGAGTGGGCTCAGCGGGTAGAGCGGCACCCGGAACGATCCCCTCACCTCGGGGTTCCGGCGGCGCAGCACGATCACCGCGATGTTGACCGCGACCATGGTGCCCAGCGTGCCGATCGTCGTCAGATTCACCACGACGCCCAGCGACGAGAACGCCGCGGGGATCGCGAAGACGACCGCCACGATCCAGGTGTTGGCGACCGGCGTCGACGTCCGCGGGGAGACCCGTTCGAAGACGCGCGGAACCAGACCGTCGCGGGACATCGACATCAGGATGCGGGTCTGCCCGTACATCACGGCGAGCACGACCGACGCGATCGCGACGACCGCCCCGAAGGCGATGACGCCCCCACCGACGGTCGAGTCGGTGACCTGGTCGACGACCACCGAGAGCGCGGCCGGCCTGTCGGCGACGGCCTCCGGGCCGAGTGCTCCGATGGCCGCGAGCGCGACGGCACAGTAGAGCAGCGTGACCAGGCCGATGCAGATCATGATCGCGATCGGGATGTTCCGCCGCGGGTTCCTGACCTCTTCGCCCGCGGTGGTGATGGCGTCGAAGCCGATGTACGAGAAGAAGGCCAGCGACGCACCGGCGGTGACCCCGCCCGCCCCGTGGGCGACGAACGGCGTGAGATTCCCGTGCTCGAAGGCCGTGAAGGCGATGAAGCAGAACGCGACGAGGATGCCGATCTTGAGGACCGCCATCGCCGTGGTGGCCCCCGCGCTCTCCCGCACCCCGCGTACCAGCAGGGTGGCGGCCATCATGACCACCAGGACCGCGGGCAGATTGATCACTCCGCCGTCGCCGGGACCGGCCGAGAGGGCCGCGGGCAACTGCCACCCGAACAGGCTGTTCAGCAGCTCGTTGACGTACTGGCTCCAGCCGACAGCGACCGCGGAGACCGAGACGCCGTACTCCAGCAGCAGGCACCAGCCGACGAGGAACGCGATGCGCTCACCGAGGGTCGCGTAGGCGAAGGAGTACGAGCTGCCGGACACCGGGATCGCGCTGCCCAGTTCGGCGAAGGAGAACGCGGTGAAGACGCAGGTGACCGCGGCGAGCACGAAGGACAGCACGACCGCGGGGCCCGCCTCGGCCACGCTGTCGGACAGACCGACGAAGATGCCGGTGCCGACGACTGCACCGACACCGAAGCACACCAGCTGGAAGAGCCCCATGGTGCGCTGGAGGCCGTGCCCCTCCAGGTCGGCGCCGGACTCGGCGATCAGCTGATGGGGGCTCTTGACGCGCGCCCCGGAGGGTCGCGAGGGGCTCGGCGGGCTCGATGGGTACGACGGACTCACGGGGGGTGATCTCTTCTCCGGTGGAGCATGTGGGGGGATGCGGGGGGCGTTCCGGGGCCGGTGGGGGTTCCGGGACATCGCAGCGGGGGTTCCGGGACATCGGGACGGTGGGGCTCCGGGGCAGTGGCGGCTCCGGGGCAGTGGCGGCTCCGGGCCCGGGTGACACACGAAAATGGGGTTCGAGCGTGCGAGCCCGAACCCCACCAACAGGCCACATAGTAGCCACCTTCACGCATGTTCACCCAAATGGGTGCATGATCATGCGGCAATCAGCCTGCGGTCGCCATCGTTGCCACCAGAACGGCCTTGATCGTGTGCAACCGGTTCTCGGCCTCGTCGAAGACGACCGAGTGGGCGGACTCGAAGACCTCGTCGGTGACCTCCAGCTCCGTGAGTCCGTGGGCGGCCTCGATCTCGCGCCCCACCTTGGTGCCGAGGTCGTGGAAGGCAGGGAGGCAGTGCAGGAACTTCACGTCGGCGTTGCCGGTGGCGCGCAGGACGTCCATGGTCACGGCATACGGCGCGAGGGCCTTGATGCGCTCGGCCCAGACCTCCTTGGGCTCACCCATGGAGACCCAGACATCGGTGGCGACGAAGTCCGCGCCCTTGACTCCCTCGGCGATGTTCTCGGTGAGGGTGACGGTCGCGCCGCTCACCTCGGCCAGCCTGCGGGCCTCGGTGACGATCTCCTCGGCAGGCCAGTACGCCTTTGGCGCGACGATCCTCACGTCCATGCCCAGCAGCGCACCCGTGACCAGGTAGGAGTTGCCCATGTTGAAGCGGGCGTCACCGAGGTACGCGAAGGCGATCCTCTCCAGCGGCTTCGCGCTGTGCTCGACCATGGTGAGGACGTCGGCGAGCATCTGGGTCGGGTGCCAGTCGTCCGTGAGCCCATTGAAGACCGGAACGCCGCCGTACGCGGCCAGCTCCTCGACGGCGGCCTGGCTGTCACCGCGGTATTCGATGCCGTCGAACATCCGGCCGAGGACGCGGGCCGTGTCCTTCACCGACTCCTTGTGCCCCATCTGAGAACCGGAGGGGTCGAGATAGGTCGTGGACGCGCCCTGGTCGGCAGCCGCCACCTCGAAGGCGCAGCGGGTACGCGTCGAGGTCTTCTCGAAGATCAGCGCGATGTTCTTGCCGCGCAGCCGCTGCACCTCGGTCCCCGACTTCTTCTCGGCCTTGAGCTCGGCAGCGAGGTCGACCAGGCCGCGGAACTCCTCGGCCGTGAAGTCCAGCTCCTTGAGGAAGTGGCGGCCTGCGAGGTCTATGGCCATAGGACTGCTCCTGAGTCGGTGAGGATCACACATACGAACCATGGAAGTCTATACGAAGCTCTGCATCGCTATACAGCCTCTTGTTCGGCACGATACCGCCCAGCCCCTCCCCGGCACGCCTCCCGGTGCACCACCGCGCCCCTCGCACGCGGACAGACCGGGGTCACGCACCACGCGCCACGTACCGGACCGTCGCACCCCGTCAGACCAGATCCCCGCGGCCCGCGCCACGTATCCGACTGGCGCGCCCCGTCAGACCGGGTCACGCACCACGGGGCAGCTCATGCAGCGGGGGCCGCCCCTGCCCCGGCCGAGTTCGCTGCCGCGGATCTCGATGACCTCGATGCCCTCCTTGCGCAGATGGGTGTTGGTGGTGGCGTTGCGCTCGTACGCGACGACCACCCCCGGCTCGACGGCCAGCACATTGCAGCCGTCGTCCCACTGCTCGCGCTGGGCGGAGCGCACATCCTGGCTGGCGGTGAGGACCCGGATCGAGTCCAGGCCCAGGGCGTGCGCGATCGCGTCGTGCATGCGCTCGGGCGGGTGGTCGGTGACCTTCAGGTCCCTCGGCCCCCCTCCGGGCTCGATGGTGTACGAGCGGAGCATGCCCAGGCCCGCGTACTGGGTGAAGGTGTCGCCGTCGACCATCGTCATGACCGTGTCGAGGTGCATGAACGCCCGGCGCTTGGGCATGTCGAGCGCCACGATCGTGTGCGCCGAGCCTGCGTCGAACAGGCCGCGGGCCAGCATCTCCACCGCCTGAGGGGTGGTGCGTTCACTCATCCCGATGAGTACGGAACCGCGGCCGATGACGAGCACGTCACCCCCCTCGATGGTGGAGGGGTAGTCGTCCTGCCCCTCCGACCAGTGGTGGAAGACACCCGCTTCGGGGCCGGTGAAGAGTGGGTGATGGCGGTAGATCGCCTCGAAGTGGACCGTCTCGCGTTGTCGGGCCGGCCAGCGCATCGCGTTGATCGACACCCCGTCGTATATCCAGGCCGAGGTGTCCCGGGTGAAGAGATGGTTCGGCAGCGGGTCGAGCAGGAAGTCGTCCAGGTCCATGACATGGAAGCGGACGGAGGTCGGCTCGCTGTGCCGCTCCAGGAACTCCCGCTTGGTCACCCCGCCGACCAGCGCCTCGGCCAGCTCGGGGCTGGGCAGCTCGTCAAAAGCGGCGCGCAGATGCTCGGTGGCGAGCGGCCCGTACTCCTTCTCCTCGAAGACCCGGTCCAGGACGAGCCGTCTGGCCACCGGAATATCCAGCGATTCGCGGAGCAGATCGCCGAAGAGGTGCACCTCCACGCCTCGATCACGCAGCACGTCCGCGAAGCCGTCGTGCTCCTGACGGGCACGGCGCACCCAGAGCACGTCGTCGAACAGGAGCGCGTCCTTGTTGCTGGGGGTGAGACGCTTCAGTTCCAGGTCAGGGCGGTGCAGGATGACGCGGCGCAGCCGCCCGGCCTCGGAGTCGACATGGAATCCCATGAGTCCATCCTCACCGCGCGCAGCACCATTCACCCGCGAATCGCCAGCCGGTTTTCCGTCGATCCCACCGGAGAACCCGCTGGCGCCGCGCACCGGGCCGTGCCGGACGGCGCCCCGCCGGGTCAGCCAACGCAACGCCCCACGCGCACACGCACCGCGTCCCGGCGCCAGGCGGCGGCCGGACACCAGGCCCCGGAGCCCGGACACCAGACCCCGGCCCCCGGCCCCCGGCCCCCGGCCCCCGGCCCCCGAGTGTCAGACGCCGCGTGTCAGACACGGCTAGAGCCGTGGATCGACCGGCTCCGATTCCAGGGCCAGCACCGCGAACACCGCCTCGTGGACCCGCCACAGCGGCTCCCCGTCGGCCAACCGGTCCAGCGCTTCGAGCCCCAGCGCGTACTCCCGGAGCGCCAGCGACCGCTTGTGGCCGAGGAACCGGCCGCGCAGCCGCTCCAGGTTCTCCGGGCGGGTGTACTCGGGGCCGTAGATGATCCGGAGGTACTCCCGGCCGCGCACCTTGATGCCCGGCTGGACCAGCCTGTCCTTGCCGTCCCGTACGAGCGCGGCAAGCGGCTTGACGACCATGCCTTCACCGCCTCGGCCGGTCATCTCCAGCCACCAGTCGATACCGGAGCGCACCGACGCCTCGTCGCCGGTGTCGACGACGAGCCGACGGGTGACCTGGAGCAGCCCGGTCGGGTCGTGCTCGACCAGCCGGTCGATCCAGGCCAGCTGCTCGCCGTGCGGCACGGAGGCCAGCGAGCGGCCCTGCACCGCGAGGATCTGGAACGGCGCGAGCCGCACCCCGTCCAGGCCCTGGGTGCTCCAGCAGTAGCGGCGGTACGCCTCGGTGAACGCGGCCGCGTCCTCGGCACGTCCCCGCTGGCGCTCCTCAAGAGTGCCCACGTCCACCCCACGGGCCACGGCTGCCGCGAGGGCCGCTCCGGCGTCCGGGAAGACGGCCCCGGACGCGGCACCGACCGCGGCGTACTGCGAGCGCAGCAGCCCGGCCGCCTTCAGGGACCACGGCATCAGCTCGGCGTCGAGCAGCACCCAGTCGGTGCCCCATTCCTCCCAGAGTCCGGCAGCGGTGACGGCGGTGCGCAGCCTGCCGAGAATCACCTCGGTGAGTGCGGCGTCGTCGAGGAACGGCCTTCCGGTGCGGGTGTACAGCGCTCCGGTCGGGCCTCCCCCATCCCCGGAAGCGTCGGAGCTGTCCTGTACGCCGAACCGCTCACGGGCGGCGTTCGCGTCCCGGCAGACCAGCGCCACCGCACGCGAGCCCATGTGCTTCTCCTCGCACACGACCTCGGTGACACCGTCCGTCCGGTACTGGGCGAAGGCCTCGGCCGGGTACTCCAGATAGCCCTCCTCCTGCGATGTCGCGGTGGGCGCCATGGTCGGCGGGAGGTAGCCGAGCAGCCGGGGATCCACAGCGAACCGGCTCATCACTTCGAGCGCCGCCGCGGCGTTCTCCTCGCGCACCGAGACACGGCCCATGTGCCGGGTCTCCACGATCCGACGGCCGTGCACATCCGCGAGGTCCAGCGGCCGGCCCTCCCGGCCCCCGGGCGCCTCGGTGATCAGTGGCTTGGCCGGCTCGTACCAGACCTTCTCGGCCGGTACGTCGACGAGTTCGCGCTCCGGCCAGCGCAGCGCGGTCATCTTCCCGCCGAAGACCACCCCGGTGTCCAGGCAGATGGTGTTGTTGACCCAGGAGGTGGCGGGCACCGGGGTGTGACCGTAGACCACGGCGGCACGGCCCCGGTACTCCTCCGCCCACGGGTAGCGCACGGGCAGGCCGAACTCGTCGGTCTCGCCGGTGGTGTCCCCGTACAGGGCGTGCGAGCGGACCCGTCCGGAGGTACGCCCGTGGTACTTCTCGGGCAGTCCCGCGTGGCAGACGACGAGTTTGCCCTCGTCGAGCACGTAGTGGCTGACGAGCCCGTCGATGAACTCCCGGACCCGCTCGCGGAAGGCGGGGTCCTTCTCGTCCTCCCGGTCCAACTGCTCGATGGTCTCGGCGAGTCCATGGGTGTGCTGGACCTTGCGGCCCTTGAGGTAGCGGCCGAGCTTGTTCTCGTGGTTGCCGGGCACGCACAGGGCGTTGCCCGCCGCCACCATGGACATGACGCGGCGCAGTACCCCGGGGCTGTTGGGGCCGCGGTCCACCAGGTCGCCGACGAAGACCGCCGTGCGTCCCTCGGGGTGTGCGCCGTCGACGTAGCCGAGCTTGCCGAGCAGGGTTTCCAGCTCGGAGTCGCAGCCGTGGATGTCGCCGATGATGTCGAAGGGGCCGGTGAGGTGGCGCAGGTCGTTGTAGCGGCGCTCCCGCACCACTTCGGCGTGCTGCGCCTCCTCCTCGGTGTGCAGGATGTGCACCTTGCGGAACCCCTCGCGTTCCAGGCCGCGCAGCGAGCGGCGCAGCTCGCGGCGGTGGCGCTGGATGACATGGCGCGGCATGTCGGCACGGTCGGGGCGGGACGCGTTGCGCGCGACGCAGACCTCTTCGGGCAGGTCGAGAACGATCGCGATGGGCAGTACGTCGTAAGTCCTGGCCAGCTGGATCAGCTGCTTGCGGCTCTCGGACTGGACGCTGGTGGCGTCCACGACGGTCAGCCGGCCTGCGGCGAGCCGCTTCCCCACGATGGTGTGGAGGACGTCGAAGGCGTCACGGCTGGCGCTCTGGTCGTTCTCGTCGTCGGCGACGAGGCCGCGACAGAAGTCCGAGGAGATGACCTCCGTGGGCTTGAAGTGCTCGCGGGCGAAAGTGGACTTGCCGGAACCGCTGGCTCCGATGAGGACCACGAGGGAGAGGTCTGTCACCGGCAACGTGCGCGAGGTACGGGTCATGCGGCTTTCGCCCCCTTCTCTGCCGTGGTCTTGTCGCTGTCCTTGCTGCTGGTCTTGGTGCCGACCCTGTCGCCGACCCCGTTGCCGGCGTTGCTCCTGGTGCTGGTGCTGGTGCTGGTCTCATCGGCTGCGGTCATCGTGAACACCGCCATCTGTGTCGGCGGCCCCACCTCGGGGTCGTCGGGCCCCACGGGGACGAAATCGGCCCGGTATCCGTGCCGCCGCGCCACGGCCTGGGCCCAGTCGCGGAATTCGGCCCTGGTCCACTCGAACCGGTGGTCGCCGTGGCGCACCTGTCCGGCCGGAAGGCTCTCCCAGCGGACGTTGTACTCGACGTTCGGCGTGGTCACGAGCACGGTCCGCGGCCTGGCAGAACCGAACACGGCGTACTCCAGCGCGGGCAGCCTCGGCAGGTCGAGGTGCTCGATGACCTCGCTGAGCACGGCAGCGTCATACCCCTTGAGCCGCTTGTCGGTGTAGGTGAGCGAGCCCTGCTGAAGCGTGACCCGGCCGGCCTGCCGTTCTCCCATCCGGTCCAGCTTCAGCCGTCGTGAGGCGATGGCGAGAGCGCGCATGGAGACATCGACGCCGACGATCTCCGTGAAGCTCACGTCCTTGAGGAGCGCCTGAACCAACTGCCCCTGACCGCAGCCCAGGTCGAGGACCCGGCTCGCCCCGGCGGTGCGCAGCACGTCGAGGATCGCGGTGCGACGCTGCTCGGCGAGCGGCACGGGCTTCTCCTCGGTGTCGGTCGTCTCGTCCACCGCGTTGTCGATGCTCTCGACGTCGAGGTCGTCGGACTCGGCGAGCCGCACCAGTTCGAGCCGCTGCATCGCCTGCCGGGTCAGCCCCCAGCGCCGCGACAGATAGCGACTGGTGATCAGTTTCTGCTCGGGGTGGTCGGCCAGCCAGCCCTCTCCGGCCCGCAGCAGCTTGTCCACCTCGTCCGGTGCGACCCAGTAGTGCTTGGCGTCGTCGAGCACCGGCAGCAGGATGTACAGCTGCCGCAACGCGTCCGCCAGCCGCAACTCGCCCTCCAGCACCAGCCGCACGTACCGCGAGTCCCCCCATTCCGGAAACTCCGTGTCCAGGGGCACGGCCACGGCGTCCACACTCGTCCAGCCGAGGGGCCCGAAGAGCTTGCGCACCAGTTCCGCGCCACCGCGCGCCGGCAAGACGGGCACCTCGATCCGCAACGGAAGCGGCTGCTCTGCCCGTTCGGGCAGGGCACGGCACGCACCGTTCAGCGCGGTCTTGAAGACCGTGCTCATCGCCACGGAGAGAAGCGAGGATGCCGCGTACGGACGGTCGTTGACGTACTGGGCGAGCGCCGCGTCGGGCGCGCCACCTCGGCCTTTGCCCTTGCCACGCCGCACCAGCGCCACCGGATCCACCTCCAGCAGGAGTGCGGCTGTGCACCGTTCGGCGGACGCCTCGGGGTAGAAGACATGCGCGGTGCCATGGGACGTGGAGAACGTCTGCGCCTTCTCGGGATGCTTGTGCAGCAGAAAGCCGAGATCGGTCGCGGGACGCTCCGGATTGCCGGTGGTGCTGATCGTCATGAACACACGTCCGAGTATGGTCCGCTTCACTTGCCCCCCACCATGCATTTTCGTCCGTCTACGGCTGTGTCGGCCCGCCTTTCCCTTCGCCTGCCGTCGCTCCGCCGAGCAGCCCGGCCAGCTCCGCGACGGTCTCCGGGCCGACCCGGCAGCAGCCACCCACCAGCCGGGCCCCGGCGTCCTGCCAGGCCGGCACTCTCCCCGGATCGAATGTGGGGTCGCCGGCCCATTCCCGGACGTCGGCATCCCACCGCTCACCACTGTTCGGATAGACGACGACCGGTTTGCCGGCCACCTCCGACGCCACCCGCACCGCCCGGTCCGCGTCCACCGGATCGCAGCAGTTCACCCCGACAGCCATCACGAGGTCATGCCCCGAGGCCAGAGCGAAGGCCGTCTCCAGCGACTGGCCCGCCCTCGTCCGGTCACCGGACACGCTGTACGAGAGCCAGACGGGCAGCCCGCATCCCTCGACCGCCCGCAGCAGCGCCTCGGCCTCGTCGATGTCCGGCACCGTCTCCAGTGCCAGCACATCGGGCTCCGCGGCGACCAGCGCCTCCACCCGAGGCCGGTGGAACCGCTCCAGCTCCCGGACGGAGAGCCCGTAGCGGCCCCGGTACTCACTGCCGTCCGCCAGCATCGCACCGTACGGGCCGACGGAGGCAGCGACCCAGACCTCCCGCTCCACCGCAGCCCCGGCCCGCCGCGCCAGCCGCACACTGCGGGCGAACAGCTCCGCCGCCCGGCCCCGTCCGATCCCCCGCCGCCCGAACCCTTCGAAGCTCGCCTGGTAGCTGGCCGTGGTGAGCACCTGTGCACCGGCCCGCACATAGGCCGTGTGAGCGGCCTCGATCTGCGCCGGCCCGTCGGCCAGCAACCGGGCCGACCACAGGGCGTCGGTCAGATCGCAGCCCTGCGCCTCCAACTGGTTGGAGAGGCCACCGTCGAGCAGGACCGTCCCCTCCAAGAGGGCACGGTCGAGCGCCCGCGCGGGCGGGCCGCCGACTGACCGGATGGGTTGCACAGGTGACTCCCTCGTGAGCCGACTCCTGACCCGGCCCGGGTGAGCGGGAACCGGTCCCGGTGCGAACGAGAAGGAACCGCTCCCGCGCGGTGCGAGTCGGGACCGCTCCCGCGCGGTGCGAGTCGGGACCGCTCCCGCGCCGGGCGGGCCGGACCGGTCCAGGTGCGGGCGAACCGGCCCCCTTCCTGCCCCGGTGGGCCAGGACCGCTCCCGCGCGGTGCGAGTCGGGACCGCTTCCGGCTCAGGCGAGCTGGGACTGGACCTCGGAGGAGATCAGCTCCAGGTGGTCCAGATCGTTCAGATCCAGGATCTGGAGGTAGATCCGGGACGACCCGATCGCGCCGTACCTGCCGATCTTGTCGACCACCTCGGCGGGCGAGCCCGCGAGCCCGTTCGCCTTCAGCTCCGCCACCTCACGGCCGATGGCGGAGGCACGCCGCGCGACCTCGGCGTCATTCCGGCCGACGCAGACCACGAGGGCGTTGGAGTACACGAGGTCGTCCGGTCCGCGGCCGGCCGCCTTGGCCGCCTCCCGGACCCGGCCGAACTGCTTCTCGCTGTCTTCCAGCGACGCGAAGGGGATGTTGAACTCGTCCGCGTACCGGGCGGCCAGCCGCGGTGTGCGCGTCGCGCCGTGACCGCCGATCAGGACCGGCACCTTGGCCTGCGCCGGCTTGGGCAGCGCCGGTGAATCGGTCAGCTGGTAGTACGTGCCGTCGAAGCTGAACGTCTTGCCGATCTCGGTCGCCCAGAGCCCGGTGACGATTTCCAGTTGCTCCTCCAGCCTGCCGAACTTCTCTTTGGGGAACGGAATGCCATAAGCCCTGTGCTCCTCCTCGAACCAGCCTGCGCCCAGGCCGAGCTCCACACGGCCGCCGGACATCTGGTCGACCTGCGCGACCTGGATGGCGAGCACTCCGGGGAGCCGGAAGGTCCCCGCGGTCATCAGCGTGCCGAGCCGGATCCGCTTGGTCTCGCGCGCCAGTCCGGCCAGGGTGATCCACGCGTCGGTCGGGCCGGGCAGCCCGTCCCCCGAACCCATGCGGAGGTAGTGGTCGGAGCGGTAGAAGGCGTCGAAGCCGAGGTCCTCGGTCGCCTTGGCGACGGTGAGCAGGGTGTCGTAGTCGGCCCCTTGCTGGGGCTCGGTGAAGATTCGCAGATCCATGCACCCATCCTGCCTTCCGGATGCCGTCCCTGCCTTCCTCCCCCACCCCGCGCACCGCCACTACCGATTTCCTTCACGGGTCACGGCCTTCCCGAAGCAGCCCCCGACCGCCGTCGTCCCCGCAGCGCGGCGCGGTCACGACGGCCCCGCCGCCGACCCCGCCGGTCCGCGGACTGTTGGTCCGCGGACTGCCGGTCCGCGGGCCGCCGCACCGTGGGGGCCGTCCCGCTCCCGGCCGCGCTCCAGATCCTGCTGCCGCTCTCGGTCCCGCTCGTCGAGGCGCCGCAGCATTCCGTGCACCCGGTCCATGGACTCGTCCGCCGCGTCGATCGCCTCCATGCACTGCCAGTAGAGCCCCTGCTCGTCGGTCTCGCAGGCCACCCCGACCAGCGCCATCGCCGCCTCCCCGAGGAGCGCGCCCAGCCCCGCGAGCGTCGCCCTCGGTTCGCCGACCTCGGAGAGCCGCACGGCCCGCGCCACGGCGGCCCGCGCCGCCGGATGGTCCAGCGCCCCGCCGCTTCTTCCGCCGGTCTCGCTGAGCCCGCGCGCCTCCCCCCGTAACTCCTTGGGACCGTCCGCCGCCAGCCGGCTGCCGATCGCCTGGGCGAGCGCCTGTGCCTGCCACGCCTCGGCGATGATGTCCGGCGTACCGCGGCTCTGTGCCAGAGCACGACGACTTACTTCTACAAGCCGCTCCGCTTCCATGCGTTGCCCCCGTCCGTACGAAAAACCGCTCACCTCATCCATTACCCAGAGTGAGTGAGCCGGTACCGAAAAGCCAGGGGAATTCGGAAATCTGTGGACACCAAATCCGCTGTGAATAAATCGATCACTCCGAAGAGTGACGATCCTGGGACGGAGGAGGGTCACGGCGTTCCGGCACGGGGAATCGGGTCTCGTTCCTGTCGATCTTCTCCGACAGCGCCGCCAGCACGTCGATCCCCAACACCTCGCAGAATTGGAGCAGATACGCGAGAACGTCGGCGACTTCGTCAGCGACCCGATGCGCCGTCTCGGGTGCCTCCATCACCCGTGCCGACTGCTCCGGCGTCAACCACTGGAAGATCTCGACCAGTTCGGATGCCTCGACACTCAGTGCCGCCGCCAAATTCTTCGGGGTGTGGTACTGCTCCCAGTCCCGCGCGGCCGCGAACGCGGCGAGCCGTTGCTGAAGGGCACGTACATCGAGTTCTGTCACGGCTCCAGGTCTACCACCGTCACCCCGGCCGTCTCGCGGGCCCGTACCGCGCCCGACTCCGTAACCGCCCCCACCAGCCTGAGATGCCCGGCCGCCCCGATCGAGACCGCCAGATCCAGGAGTTCGCGCAGTTGCCGTCCGTCCAGGTCACGGTCGAGTCCGTCGGCCAGCACGGTCAGGGTCTGCAGGGCCGACGGCACCTCGCCCGCGGCGTCCACCGCCAGCACCCCGGGGCCGGTGAGCAGCACCAGGGCGAGCGCGAGATACCTCAACTCGCCGTCGCCGAGGCGGCCCACCGGTGTCACGCGTCCCGCACCGCGGGCGACGCTCGCCCGCAGCAACCCGTCCGTGAGCCGCTCGACACCCAGTGCCGTCACGGGCCCCGCGCATCCGGCGTGAGCGGCCGCGACCAGTCGTGCGTGGCGCCCCGCGCACTGCGTGTGCGTGCGCTCCAGCACCGCCGCGAGGTTGTCGCAGCCGCGCCGCAGGCGGCCGTCGCCCGCCGGCACCGGCATCCGCATCCGCGACGGCCGCGGTTCGCAGGCGAAGACCGACCGCAGGGCCACGACCATCTGTTCGGCCGCGGCAAGGACCTGCAACTGCCCCTCGGTCCTGCCCGCCACGCGCAGCGGCAGCAGGGCGGTTCCCAGGCGGTCGTCCGGCAACGGCGCACGCGTCACCGGCACCCCGCCCGCCGTGTGCCAGGCCGCCTGGACCGTCGAACGCCCCGGGTCGCGCAGAGCGGTGGCGAGCAGGGTCTCCCCACCGCCGGTCAGCCGTTCACCGACGATACGGAGGGTGGGCTCCGCCTGGACGGCCACATCGAGCCGTACCGGTCCCGCCGGGCCGTCGGCCGTACAGCCGATCCGGAATCCGCGGCGGCCCTGTGCATCGGCCACGGCGCCTTCCGGTACGCACCCCTCCGGGTCCGGGAAGACCTCGTCGAGCGGGTCGCCGCCGCCCAGCCGCGCCAGCGCCTCGTACGCCTGCAAAGCATGTGACTTGCCGCTGCCGCCCGGCCCGGCGAAGAGCGTCACCGGGCCGATGGGAAAGGTGACGCCGCGATGCGATCCGAAGGCGGACAGCCTCAGTTCGGTGACGACGGGGCCGGCGGAGCGGACGGGACCGCCGGACCGCCGCGCGGATTCCGGGGGTGCCGTCCTGGCGGCGGGAACGCCGTCGGCCACGGACGTACCGGCAGGCGGGGGCGGGGTGGTTCCTGGGCAGAGTGCACTCATGGGACGGACCGTACGCAGACCGGGGCGCGGCGAACCGTTCCGCCTGAACGACCTTCCTACGATCGGGCTACGCCACCGCGACAACCCCGCCCAACCGGCACACGCCTGTTACGCCACCGCCCGGCCGGCACACGTCTGTTACGCCATCGCCACCGCCCGGCCGGCACACGTCTGTTACGCCATCGCCACCGCCCGGCCGGCAGACGCGCCCACCGTCCTACGAACCCGGCACGCCCGCTGCCGTGACTCCCTCGACCTCCATGCCGACCGGAGACAGCAGGAAAACATTCCGGTCGACCCGGTGCATTCCGCTGCCCAGACCGAAGACCACCCCACTGGTGAAGTCCAGGATGCGCTTGGCCACGTCCGTCTCCGCGCCGGTCAGGTCGAGCAGCACCGGGACCTGTGCGACGAGGTACTCCGCCACCTCCCGCGCGTCCGCGAAGACCTGGACCCGGAGCACGACGAGGCGCCGCTGTTCGGCTGCCGCCCTCTCGTCGTGGACCGCACGATGATCGATCCTGGACGGCCACTCGTCGCGGCCGCGCAGCGGTACGACCTGGGCAAGCCCCTCCCACTGCTCGTCCGTGACGTCGTACCTGTCGTACCTGCTCACCGGACCACCCCGTCTGTGCTTCGGTCGGCGTTGCGCTCGCTGTTCATCGGGCAATTCTCTCGCCCCTCACCCGTTCGGCGTACCACCGACACGGTTCACGGGCCGATCGACACCGCTGACGGCCCGTCCGGCGCGTCCTCGGCGGCCTCCCGCCGGTCCGTTCCCGCGGCCATGTCGACGGGGGTGAACCGTACCGGAAGCCGTACCAGGGCACGGTGGAACGGGCCCGGACGCCACGTCAGTCCGCTGACCGGAACGTCCAGTTCTGCGTCGCACAGCTGGCTGGTGAGCTGCTCGATCGCGGTCATGGCGATGAGCAGCGCCGGCTGCTTCGCCGGGCACCGGTGCGGGCCCGCCGACCAGGCCAGGTGGGCGCTGCCCCCGGAGCGGATCCCGGGCTCCGAAATGCCTGGTGGGGACTGGGTGTTGGCCGCGGCGTAGGAGACGAGGACCAGCTGTCCCGCGCGCAGTCGGACACCGTGGAACTCCGTGTCGTGGCGGGGGTAGTGGGCGGCCAGATTGGACAGGGGCGGGTCCTGCCAGAGGACCTCGTTGATCGCCTCGTGCGCCGTCATCGCGCCGCCGTGCAGCGAGCCGGCGTAGCGGGCGTCGGTGAGCATGTGCAGCAGTGCGTTGCCGATCAGATTGGTCGTCGGATCGTGGCCCGCGCTCATGAGGAGCGTGATCTGACGCACAGTCTCGTCGTTGTCGAGATCGGCCGGATGGGCAAGGAGGTACGAGGTGAGGTCGCGGCGCGGCCGGGCGCGCCGCTCGGCGACGAGATCGGTGACGACCTCGACGAGGTCGGCGTACGCGGCGGCGGCGTCCTCCGCGGAGTTGAACATGCCGGCGATGCCGTTGACGATGCGTTCGCTGTCGTCCGGCGGCACACCGAACCAGGTCACGAAGACGTGCACCGGAAGTCGTCGGGCGTACTGCGCGATCAGGTCGCCTCTTCCGGTGGCGGCGAATTCACCGATGAGCCGCTGGGCGACCCGGGCGACCTCGGCCCGCAGGATGTGCGGCTCGATCAGGGCGAGGCTGTCGTTGATGGCATCGCGGTAGCGGGCGTGTACGTCGCCGTCGCTGAAGAGCGCGGTGGGCCGGTAGCCGAGCATGGGCAGGACCGGGGAGTCGTCGGGGACGGTGGCCTGCCAGGCGCGCGGGTCCTTGGTGAAGGTGTAGGTGTCGCGCAGCAGGTCGACGGCGGCCTGGTAGTCGGTGACCAGCAGGGCGTCGATGCCGGGGCTGAGCCGGACGGGGGCCAGGGGGCCGTGTTCGCGCAGGCGCCGGTAATGGCCCTGCGGGTCGGCGGCGAAGTCCGGGCCGTACAGCGCGAGGGGCTGCGGCGGCTGTACGAGCGGTGTCATGACGGGTCCTCGGGCCGGGGCATTCGGGTCAGCACGTGTTCGGCGAGTGCGATGAGTGCGTCGATGCTGCCGCGGCGTTCGCGGGCGTCGCACTGCACCAGCGGCGTTTCGGGGGCGAGGTCGAGGTGTTTGCGCAGGACCTCGTCGGTGTGGGCGGGGGCGTCGGGGAAGCGGTTGACGGCGACGGCGTACGGCAGCCCCTGTTCCTCGACCATGTCCATGACCGCGAAGGAGTCGGCGAGTCTGCGGGTGTCGACCAGGACGAGCGCGCCGAGCGCGCCCCGCGCGATGTCCTCCCAGAGCGGGAGGAACCGCTGCTGGCCCGGGGTGCCGAACATGTAGAGCACCAGGTCGTCGAGGACGGTGAGCCGGCCGAAGTCGATGGCGACGGTGGTCGTGGTCTTGTCCGGCAGTCCCGCGGTGTCGTCGAACGGGGTACTGGACTGGGTCATCGCCTCTTCGGTGTGGAGCGTGGCGATTTCCGACAGTGTGCGGATCAGGGTGGTTTTGCCCACGCCGAAAGGACCCGTGACGACGAGCTTCATCAGGGTCCGGGCGGCAGGCGGCAGATAGCCGATGCCGGTCCGGTCAGTGGAGGGAGCGGAGTCCAACGAGCAGCCTCTCGACGAGCGACCGGTCGATCTCCCCGGCGCTGGGGATGGGCGGTCGGGTGTGCAGGTGTCCGGCGGCCGCGAGGTCTGCGGCCAGGAAGACGGTGGCGCTGACCGGCAGGTCCAGGTGGGCTGCGGTTTCGACGACGGTGAGCGCGCCCGGTTCGAGCAGCTCGCACAGCCTGCGCTGTTCCGAGCCGGTCTCCGGCGGCAGAACCGTGTCGGCGCGTACGAGTACGGCGAGCCGGTCGAGCACGGGACCGGCGGGCAGGTTCCGGCCGCCGGTGACCAGATAGGCGGGGATCAGACGGCGCCCTGGGCCGGAGGTCATGGCCGGTCGGCGGTGTCCGGCCTGCGAGCGGGTGCGTTCATCGCCCGGGTCAGGGCGGTGACCTGCACCTGCATCTGGTAGGCGATGTCGCCGAGTTTGGCTTCGGGGTCCGCGAACAGGGCGAGTGTGGTGTTGTTCCCGGCCGGTACGACGACGGCGAAGCCCTGGTCGGACTCGACGACCGTCTGGGCCAGGCGCGGCGCCTCGACGTCGGTGAACGCCGTCGTGAAGGCGCGGGCTGCGGCGTGCAGCGTGGCGGTCATCGCGGCGACGCGCTCGCCGGACGCCCGGTCCAGGCCGGGCGACGCGCCCTCGACGAGGCCGTCGCCGGTGGCGACCACGGCGTGCTGGACTCCCGGCAGTTCCAGCAGAGGGGTCAGCACCCATGCGAGGTCACCGGTGGTGGGAGTGGGGGCGCTCACTTCTCGTCGTCTCCTTGGTCGTCCTGGTCGTCCTGGTCGTCCTGGTCGTCCTGGTGATCGTGGTCGTCCGCGGCCGGTGCGGATGACCGTCCGACGACGCTCCTGCCATTGAGGGTGCCCTGTTGGAGTGCCGCCCAGGAAGCCCCTGCCTGCTCGGGTGTACGGGGCACCTCTTCCTGCTCGCGGGTGACGGCGGCGGAAGCGGCCCGGGACGGCTTCGGGCGCGGCGCGCGCCGACGCCGGCTGGGCAGCCCGGCGGGCTGCCCACCGGTGGATGGCGGGGCCGTCTCCGGCCCGGCGGGACGCGGGGCCGGTACGGGCTCCGGCTCGGCGGGATGTCCGCCGGCGGGTGGCGGGGCCGTCTCCGGCCCGGCGGGTGCGGAGACCGGAGCGGAGGCGGGCGTGTGCATCGGCTTCGGGGCGAGGGCGGAGAGGCTGCGGGCGTCCTCCATCACGGTGAGCAGATGGGCGGGAACGCGCAGGATCGTACGCATTCCACCGAACGGCGACGCCTCGATGTGGCAGTCGAAGCCGTACTGCACGACGAGTCGGCCGACGACCGCGAAACCGGTCTGCGGCGGGTCGCCCAGCTCGGTCAGGAGCACTTCGGACGGGCCCGCCAGCAGGGCGCGGGCCCGGTCGAGCGCGTCGTCGTCCATGCCGATGCCCGCGTCGTCGACGACCAGGAACGCGCCGCGGCCGCCGCTCTGCTGGACCGTCACCTGCACATCGGTGTCGGGGTGCGAGTACGCGGTGGCGTTGGCCAGCAGTTCGGCGAGGGCGATCGCGAGTGGTTCGGCGGCGCGAGCGACGAGGGCGAGCCGTTCGTCGCGCAGATGGTTGGCGACCTTGATCCGTTCGTAGCCGGCGACCCGGGACTGGGCGCCGAGCACGATCTCGACGAGGGGTGAGTTCTGGCGGGCGAGCCCCGGCCAGGCGTCGCAGAGGACGGCGGTGGACTGGGTGCGCCGCAGGGCGAGTTCGTTGCGGAAGTCCAGCTGCAGGATCCGCGGGTCGTCGTACTCGTGCTGGAGTTCGTGCAGCAGCTGCTGGGACTGGTTGAGCAGGGACTGGATCTTGGCCGATGTGCCGCGCATCGCCGCGCGGGCCGCCGCGTCGACGCGGCCGCGCTCCTCGACGACCGCGGTGCGGGCGGCCTGCACGGCCTCGGTGAGCAGCCGGGCGGCGTCGCCGTCGACCTCGGCCGCCTCCCGCAGGCCGGGGACACGGGCGGTGGGGTGGGAGAGGGCGACCGCGGCGGCGGGTATGCGTTTGCGGGCGAGCTGCCGGATCTCATCGGTGAGAGCGGCGGTACGGGCCTCCGCGGCCTTCAGCTGCCGTTCGGCCAGCTCCGCACGGGCCAGGGCCAGGTGCTCCGAACGCGCCGCGTTCTGTGCGCGTACAGCCGCCACCATGGCGGCAGCGGCGGCGATCACCGCCACGATCCATCCCATGCCGTCACCGCATCTCTGTTGTCGGTTCGGTCTTCCGGCCGCAGCGGCAGCGGAAGTCCCGCTTACTTCGCCGCCGGGTCGGCCGACGCACGGTCCCGCTCCACCTCTTGGGCGACCACGGCGACATCGGTCATCACCTGGAGCACTCCGGGCAGTTCGGAGCCGTCGAGCTGCCGGTACTCGCTGCCGATGGTCACCACCAGCCGCTCGGGGAGGCCGAGCTCCGGGTGGCGCCCCTCGGCGATCACCCGGCGAGCCGCTTCGAGAGCGGGCACCCCGGCCGTGTGGAAGGCGTGGGCGCGCTCGCGCACGTACTCCAGATACACGATGTGGTCGCGTACCCCGGCCCGGTCGAGGACCGGGCCGTGCCCCGGGACGATGATCTCGGCACCGGTGGC
Source organism: Streptomyces sp. NPDC058051 (assembly GCF_042885475.1). NCBI lineage: Bacteria > Bacillati > Actinomycetota > Actinomycetes > Kitasatosporales > Streptomycetaceae > Streptomyces > Streptomyces sp. NPDC058051. The sequence continues at coordinate 21,198 of NZ_JBHVRW010000032.1, read as the reverse complement.
CAGAACCCGCTCGCAGGCGGCGATCACGTTGCTGAGCGGACCCGCCCAGTGCACCGGGTGGTCACCGGGCTGCGCGGGGGTGGAGGAGAAGATGATGTCCCCGCTGAACACGGCGCGCTGCGCGGGCAGGTGGACCATGAGGTCACCGGTGGTGTGCGCGGACGGCAGGGCGGAGAGCTGGACCGGGTACGCCCCGAGGGTCAGTTCGAGCTCCCCGGTGAAGTAGGTCGTCGGCTGCACCGGCTCGGTCTGCGACCAGTCGAAGGGGCCGAAGTGCCGGCCGAGGTAGGCCCCGAGCGCGGTGGCCGGATCGCCGGTGGCGACGAGCGCGTGCTGCTGCTGCGGTGTGGGCTCGTAATGGATGTGTTCGCGGGCCTCGCGGGTGGCGATGATCTCCGCGTCGGGGAGTACGCCCGCGCCCCAGAAGTGGTCGCCGTTCGCGTGGGTGACGATCACGCGGTCGACGGAGACGCCTTCGGGCAGCCTCTTCGTGGACTCGGCCAGGAACTCGCCGGCCAGCAGGGCGTCGTACGGGGTGTCGATCCAGAGCGCGCCACGGGGCGAGGCGAGCAGGCCGCAGTTGGCAAGACCCCAACCGCGTTCCGGCGGGAGCCACGCGTACAGGTCCCGCTCCAGCTCGACGAATTCTCCACCCGTGATCGACATGGACGCGATTATGCCGACACCGATCCGGCCGCGCGTTCGAGCTCTGTCAGCACGCGTGCCGGTTGGCGCAAAATCGACGTTTGCGCACGCCGGGGGCCACCCGACGGTGACGGTGTGAGACCGGCCGCCGATGTCCCCATACAGCATCTTCCAGACCATTCATCTCATTTCATCCGACGGTGCCACGCAATGCGGCGGCACCCGATCGCGCTGCGACCACACCGATATGCGCCGACTACCCACCGAGCACGGCTGAAAACAGACGCATAAAACCCCCGATGTCAGAGCTGCAACCGGGGGTCTCCTGCGCATTGTGGACGCATGCGTCGCGGCGTAACCGGTGGGGCCGGTGTTCCAGACCTGCGATGACGACCGCGTCGAGGTTACGGGTGGCGCGCCGTCTGTACGGGTGGCGCGGGCGTTCCTGTGCGGGCACGCCTGGGCGGGGAGCGGGCAGCGGCGCGGGCGATGGCCGCTTACCGGCGGTCGTGGTCCCGTACGTGCCCCTCATCGCGTCACCGCCGGAGCGCCACATCCTCACCCGGCCCTGGAAGACGGACAGCGGCTTGCGCCCCGGAGGCGGCACTCGCGCCCCGGTTCGCCGCCCGCTCCTCGCATCGGCCCTCACATAGCTCACGACGGCCCGACCAGATGGCAAGAGTTGTTCATTTCGCCGACTTAACAAGCATCTACAAGCACAGGAGCAGGCCGAGGATCCCGCTCACCGCTCACAGCCACAGCCACAGCCACAGCCACCGTCACACCGCGATGACGGTGACCCCGGCCTCGCCGAAGCGGGCCTCCGCGTCGGGCGTGATGCCCGTGTCGGTGACCAGGAAGTCGATCCGGCCGAGATCGCAGACCCGGGCGAAGGCCCGCTTGCCGATCTTCGAGGAGTCGGCGGCCACGACCACCCGTTGCGCCTGCTCGGCGAGGAGGCGGTTGATACTGGCCTCGCCCTCGTGGTGGACGTACGCCCCACGCTCGGCGTCGATGGCGTTGACGCCCAGTACGGCGACGTCCAGGGTGATCTCACCCAGCACTCCACTGGCCAGCGGGCCGGTGAGCTCGTACGACTGCGGCCGGGCCACGCCCCCGGTCACCACGATCTTGATCTGTGGCCGGATCACGAGCTCGTTGGCGATGTTGAGCGCGTTGGTCACCACCGTGAGCGCCGGCTGGCCGCCGATCGCGGGACCGGTGTCGCCGACGAGGTCGGAGCGCACGGCCAGCGCGCGGGCCACCTCGGTGATCGTGGTGCCGCCGGTCAGTCCCACCACCTCGCCCACGGCCACGAGTTCGGAGACGGCGCGGCCGATGGCCTGCTTCTCCGGGGCATGGCGGCCCGTCTTGTAGCGCAGCGCCAGCTCGTACGAGACCCCGTGCGCGACGGCGCCGCCACGGGTACGGGTGAGCAACTGCTGCTCGGCAAGCTGATCCAGGTCACGGCGGATGGTCGCGGCCGAGACGTCCAGCACCGTCGCAGCGTCCTCGACCTCCACCCTGCCGTTCTTCCCGACCAGCTCAAGCAGCGCGTTCCACCGGGCATCCCTGGACAAGAGAACTCTCCTTACGGGTCCGGGATTCGAGCACCGTCCCCTTGGGCGCGGTCACCGGACACGCGCAAGCGTGGCACAAGGCACCGATCAGTCAAGTTTTCCGCAACAAGAATGCTTGATAATGCTCGCAGTCCACCTATACCGTGCACGAACAAGCATTCCATCGCGCACGCGGAGGGCAAAAGTGTCGTTTGTCGAGATTGAGACAGCCAGTCAGCCGGAGTGCTGGCGTCGCGCCGCCGACCTGGCACCGAGCCAGTCGGCTGCCCTGCCCGCCGCCGGCGAGCGTATCGCCGTCGTCGGCTGCGGCACGTCGTTCTACATGGCTCAGGCGTATGCCGCGCTCCGCGAGGATTCCGGACAGGGCGAGTCCGACGCGTTCGCGGCGTCGGAGTTCCCCCTCGGCCGCCGTTACGACCGGGTCGTCGCACTCACCCGCTCGGGCACCACGACCGAGGTACTGGACCTCCTGAACCGGCTCCGCGGCGTCACCCGTACCGTCGCGATCACGGCCGACCCGAACACCCCGGTGATGACCTCGGCCGATGATGTCGTCGTGCTCGACTTCGCCGACGAGAAGTCCGTGGTACAGACCCGGTTCGCCACCACCGCGCTCACGCTGCTCCGCGCCCACCTCGGCCTGCACACCGACGCCGCGGTCCGCGACGCGGAGACGGCGCTGGCCGAGCCGCTGCCGGAAGGTCTTCTGGACTGCACGCAGTTCACCTTCCTCGGCCGGGGCTGGACGGCCGGCCTCGCCAACGAGGCCGCGCTGAAGATGAAGGAGGCGTCGCTGTCCTGGACGGAGTCGTACCCCGCGATGGAGTACCGCCACGGCCCCATCAGCATCGCGACGACCGACACCGCGACCTGGATGTTCGGCACGGCCCCCGAGGGCCTCGCGGAGCAGGTGACCTCGACCGGAGCCCGCTGGCTGGAGAGCGGCCTGGACCCACTGGCCGAGCTGGTACGCGTCCAGCGTCTGGCGATCGCCCGCGCCGCCGCCCGCGGTCTGGATCCGGACAGCCCGCGCCACCTGACCCGCTCGGTGGTACTCGCGGACGCCTGACCGACCGGCGGACGAGGAGCCGACGGTCCCTTCCGACCGGGGACCGCGATACAACGGGCGGGGCCGGCGGCCCGTTTCGACCGCCGGACAACGCGCGGGGCCGGCGGTCTGTTCCGACCGCCGGCCCGGTCTCTCGGAGAATTCGGAGGGCGTCGCCTCCTGGTCAGGCCTCGAAGTAGACGTCGAGGACCGCGTCGAGCTCGTCCGCCCACTCCTTGATGTTGCTCCTCGCCGGAGCCTCGACCTCGGCGTTGAACCATCGTCGGGTCGACAGGTGGACCGTGACGGTGAATCGGCGGCCGATCCGAGGCGTCTTCACCTCAACCGCGCCGATCTCGTCCCAGAGGAACTCCGCCTCCTGGTCATCCAGCCGGAACAGAACGCCGTCCCGGTCCACCGTGATGGACCCACGGCGGTCGCTCACCTCGAATACGGGGCCCTTCTCAGCCTCCTCGTCGTCGTCCGCCGCCTCCTCGTCGTCCGCCGCCGCTTCGGCGGCAGCCTCCCCGCCGGCTGCCGCCTCCTCGGGCACGGCATCCTCGGGTACGGCCTCCGCCACGGCGTCGTCGAGAGCGACGGCGCCTGGCGCCCGCTCTTCTGTCTGTTCCTCGTCCGTCAGCTCCCGCTCCGTGTCCGCCTTCCCGGCGGTGACGGGGGCCGTGAGACCAGGGATGTACGCCGGGTCTGTCCCTGCGGCGTACCCGGGCTGGGTCTTGGGATCTATGCGCTGCTCCACGGCGGGCAGTATGGCCGACGAACCTGTACGAGACCAATGACCACCACACCCCGCGTCTGTCTCACGCGGCCCCGATTTCCGCGCGCGCCGTCAGCCGCGCCGTCCATTCCGGGTCACTGCCCCCGCGCCGCCAGGATTTCTGTCACCTGGTCGAGCGGGAGTGCCGGGACATGGTGACCGGCCCGGCCGGTCATCGGGTGTGCGCCGGTGAGCACGTTGAGCACCGCCTCCTCCACCGCCTCCACCACCGCGCCGTAGAAGGGATCCATCCTGCCCCACGGCACGAAGCGCATGGACTCGTACGGCGCACTGCCGTCGTCCTCGGGAAACGTACTGGTGAGCGCGGACGGGTTGGCCGTGGAGAAGGCCAGGAAGAGGTCCCCCGAGAAGTGGCTGCCGGTGGTGCCGGTGCGGGCGAGGCCCAGCGTCACGCGGCGGGCCAGGGCCTTGCACTGCCCCGGCAGCAAGGGGGCGTCCGTCGCCACGACCACGATGACCGAGCCGGCTCCGGGCGGCACCGGCCGCTCCCTCTCAGGTCCCGGCCGCTCCCCCTCAGGCACCGGCCGCTCCCCACCGGGTATCGGCTCGGAGGTCGGCGCCACGGCCGGATCGGGCAGTTCGCGCCCCACCGGGACACCGGCGACCACCAGTTCGCGTCGTGCGCCGAAGTTGGCCTGCACGAAGGCCCCGACGGTGTAGCGGTCCTCGCCGTACCGCACCACCCGCGACGCGGTCCCCGAGCCGCCCTTGAAGCCGTAGCAGCGCATGCCCGTGCCGCCGCCGACGCATCCCTCCTCGACCGGGCCGGAGGCCGCCGCCTCGATCGCGTCCGCCGCGTGACGGGATTCCACCGCCGCGCCGTGGATGTCGTTGAGGTAGCCGTCCCAGGTCTCCGTGACGACCGGCAGCAGCCACTCCGGCGCCATGCCGCGGCGGTTGGCACGTATCCACTCGACCACGCCGCGGTGCGCCGTGCCGACCGCGTACGTGTTGGTGATGACCACCGGCACGGCGAGCGAGCCGCTCTCCTCGATCCAGGTGGTTCCGGTCATCTCCCCGTTGCCGTTGAACGAGTGCCAGCCGGCCGCACAGGGTGTGCCCACGCCGTTCCTGCCGCGCGGAAGGAGTGCCGTCACCCCGGTGCGGACGTCCTCGCCCTCGACCAGGGTGACGTACCCGACCTCGACGCCCGGCACGTCCGTGATCGCGTTCCAGGGCCCCGGCTCACCCGTCAGCGGGACACCCAACTCGCGTGCGCGCTTGCGTTCTTCGCTCGTGTGGCCTGCACTCGTACGGTCTGCGCCCATGGCGTCAGAGACTACGGGTCACCCGCACGCGGCAATAGGTGCGACGTACAGGTCACCCGCGCACCGCACGAGGTACGACGTACAGGTCACCCGCGCACCGCACGAGGTACGACGTACAGGTCACCCGCGCACCGCACGAGGTACGACGTACAGGTCACCCGTGCACCGCACGAGGTACGACGATCGCGGTCGCCAGGAGACCGTCCGCGACCAGCCACCGGCCGCGGAAGGACGTGGGCGTCGCCGTCGCCCCCTCGACCAGTGCCCCTTCGGCCGGTTCCCGCTCCGTCGCGGATATCAGCAGACCGGCGGTGAAGCTACCGTCCGTGTGGAGGACGATGTCGGCCTGTTCGAAGCCGAGCCAGCGGTGGGTGAGCGGGAACCACGCCTTGTAGACGCTCTCCTTCGCACTGAACAGCAGCCGGTCCCAGCGGATCTCGGGAAACGCCCGGCGCAGTTCGCGTTCACGCTGCGCTTCCGTCGCGAGCGCGATGGTCTCGTGCACCCCCTCGGGCAACGGCGCGTGCGGTTCGGCGTCGATGCCGACGGTGACCACGTCGGCGCGGAGAGCGGTGGCCGCGGCTCGGTATCCGGCGCAGTGAGTCATGCTTCCGACCACTCCCTCCGGCCATATCGGCGCACCGCGTTCGCCTTTCAGAATGGCGGCGGGTGCGAAACCGAGTTCGCTGAGGGCGCGGCGCGCGCACCAGCGTGCGGTGGTGAACTCCTTGCGCCGGCTCTCCACCGCATTGCGGATCAGCTCCTCCTCGCCGGGATAGAGAGCCGCCTCGGGTGGGTCGGTCTGCGCCTCGGCCACGGCCACCTGGGACGGCAGTATTTTCTCGATCATGTTCCCCCCTGCACCGGCTGGTTGATCCGTCCCCCGTATCGTCCCTGAAGCCTGCCCACAGACTGAAGGGTTCCCCACAACGTCGGCTGTGCCCCGGACCACATCTTCACGGCGGCGTACGGCCGGCCGGCCACGGTACGGCGCGTGGCGCACCGTACCGGGCCGCAGCCGTCACACCAGGGCCGAGGGATCGGGTTCCGTCCGAGTGAGGCCCGGCCAACGGATCTGAGTGGCACACAGGGACACGAGGACGGCCGAGGCGGCGACGGCGCCCATGCCCCAGACCAGGCTGCCGGCGCTCGCTATGAAGCCGATCACCGCGGGTCCGGCCAGCAGCCCCGCTGTTCCCATGGCGGCGACCAGGGCCAGTGCGTCCGTGCCCTGTTCCGCGGCCGACACATAGACGCACGGGGTGACGGCGGCGACACCGAGCCCGACGCAGGCGAACCCGATCAGCGTCGGCACCACACCGCCGACCAGCAGGGCCGACGCCAGTCCCGCACCGGCCACCACGCCGCCGATCCGGACGATGCGTCCGTCGCCCCAGCGGGTTCGCCAGCCATCGGCGAAGAGACGGGCCAGCACCATCATGACCGAGACGACCGCGATGCCCATGGGCGCCAGTTCGGGTGCCGCGTCGACGACGTCCTTCATGTAGAGCGCGGACCAGTCGTTCATGGCGCCTTCGGTCACCGTGCCGAACACCATCGCGCAGCCCATCCACAGCGTCATGCGCGAGGGCATGGTCAGCCTGCGGCGGCTCTTCTTCGCAGCCTGACGGTCCTCCGTCGGCTGTTGTCTCTCCACCGGCTGTTTTATCTGTTTTTCCGTCAGTTGCTTTTCCTCCGGCAGCAGTCCGGATCGTGTGAGTCCGACCAGCAGCAGAAGAAGGGCGGCGGCCACACCGAAGTGCGCCGTGAGGGCCGGGGTCAGCAGGTTCATACCGGACGCGAGGAGTGCGGCGAACAGGGAACCGGCACTGAACGTCGCATGCAGCTTGGCCATGGCGGTGCGCCGGAACGTGGCTTCGAGAGCGGCCCCCTGCGCGTTCATCGCGACATTCAGGCTTCCGACAGCCACACCGTCACAACAAATGATCACCAGCGCGACCGGATAGTTGGGGGCCGCGGCCAGCGCCGGCAGGAGCAGGCTGAGGCAGCCGGCCGACAGGACCGCGAGGCGCCGGGATCCCAGCCGCTTCATCAGTGCCGCCACCAGGGGGAAGGATGCCGCCGCGCCCGCGCCACAGGCCATCAGCAGGAGGCCGACTTCCGCTTCCGTCAGGTCGAGCCGTGTCTTGATCGCGGGGAGCCGCGATGCCCAGGTGGCGTACTGGCACCCGAGAAAACAGAACAACGCCGCGATGGCCAACTGCGCCCGGCGGAATTCATCACGAACGCGAAACACGCGAAACACAGCGAATCAGCCCACTTCGTCTTTCAAGGGTGCCCCGTGCGGGGACTCAGGGGTGGGGTACGTTCTTCCGGCACGCACACCGGGCACGGGTCTGGACATGCAGACCGCGTCCGCGCCGTAACTCGCCGGGGGCGCGACCCCGCGACGGGCCCGGTATCCGTTGGCCGACCAGAAGGTATCGCTGCCCGAAACGGCGATCAGGGATATCTCGTCGTACCCCTTCGATCCGGCCGTTTCCGTGAAGTGCCGCAGGAGAAGCTTCGCCAGTCCCCTGCCGCGAAATTCCTCGGCGATGACGAGATCGTGCAGGTGCAGGTTACGGGAAGGGAAGACGATGTCCTCTGTCCGGCGCAGATCCGGATACTCGAACATCGGGTAGGGCAAGGCCAGGAGATAGCCCGCCAGCCGCTGGTCGAGATCCAGCACAAAGCATGTGGCCGGCGAGGCGTGCGCTCTGGACTGCAGTGCGTCCCGCCCCTCCGACAGCCCGTCGTCCGTGTACTCGGCGGCCTCCAGTGCCGCGATGCCGTCCCAGTCCCCGTCGGAGATGTGTCGTATGCGCACGTGGTGCCGCATCTACTCCAGCCTTTCCGGGAACACGTCGACGCCGCAGGTGTACGGAAGCGGATCGAAGCCGTTGAACCCGCGCGTCATGTAACTGGTGGCATAGGCGCCGGCGGAGAGGATCCAGACCGGATCTCCCGAAGCGGCGGATTCGGGTACGGCGACGAGACGGTGTTCGTGGGCGTAGGCGTCGTCGCTGTCGCATGTAGGTCCCGCGACCACAGCCCGCACGTCATCCGCTCCGGTGCGGGAGGGAAAGACCAGTCGGTACTGCAACTGGTCCATCTCGTAAAGGCCGTTGAACTTTCCGCAGCTCAGGTACAGCCAGTGCCTGCGTTCGCCGTCGGGCAGTTCCCTGGACGTCAGCCGTGACACATGGGCCCTGATGGCACCGTGGTCGGCGACGAGATGACGTCCCGGTTCCATGAGGAATTCCAGCGGGGTGTCCGACACTGCGGCCAGCCGTTCCATGCCTTCCCGGATCACGGCGAACATCTTGTCCAGCGGAGGATCCAGGGGCCGGCCGTGAAGGTCGAGATATCCGCTCGCGGGCAGACCTCCACCCAGATTGACGTGATCGAGAGGGATGTCCCGACGGTTCAGGTCCCTGATCACCTCTGCCAGTCGTTCGAACGCGTCCTGCCAGGCTTCGGATGTCATTTGCTGTGAGCCGACGTGGACGGACAGGCCGGACGGGGTCAGACCCGAGGACCGTGCCGCCTCCATCACGCGCACCGCGTCGGTTCCCGAGCATCCGAACTTCCGGCTGAGGCCCCAGAGCGCCCCGTCGCCGCTGGTCGCCAGTCTGCAGAAGACACGGGCACCGGGTGCGTGTTCGGCCAGGGCCGCCACATCTTCCAGGCTGTCGGTCGCGAAGTCCCGGACACCCAGGCGATGGGCGTCGATGATGTTCCGGTCGGACTTGATGGTGTTGCCGTAGTGAATTCTGTCGACCGGTGCGCCGTTCCTGATGGCCTGCTCGATCTCCTGGGGACTTGCCGCGTCGAAACCGGACCCCTTCTTCGCCAGGCAGGCCAGGACCTCGTCCACGGAGCAGGCTTTCATGGCAAAGCGAATGGAGATGCCCGGCAGTTCCCGCAACAGCGATTGGTATTGCGCCTCGATTCCCGCGAGATCGAACACGATCCGGTCCTCGTCGGCGGCTGACAGGGCGGCGCGCATGGGTGCGTTGAGATGCATGATGACCGTCCGGGCCCGGCTACCGGCGCGACTCGGGGACATCGGTGGACCTGCTCGCGGCCACCAGTGTTTCCCAGGCTTCGATCAGCAGGGCGAAGTCCTCGATGTCCTCCTGGGCCTCTTCGAGCAGTCTCCGGGCGCGTGACGCCAGAAGCTCGGCGAACTCGGCGTATCTGCCGCCCAGTTGCCGGTAGGAGCGATCGAGGGCGCTCAGCCGGTGTACGTTCTCCTCCCGGTCCGACCGGGCGCTCTCCCTGACGTGTGCGGCGACCGCCGCCGGCCGGACGTGGTGCCGGTCGTCGAGCAGCGACGCACCGGCGGCCGCCATCCTGTCGTAGATGGCGTTGAAGTAGAGCATGGAGAGGAAGAACTTCGTCAGCCGCATGTGGTAGGCCATGAAACCGGAGTCGGTTCTGCGTTCGGCCGTGTAGAAGTTGACGATGTTGCGGTTGTGCAAAACCCCGGGCAGGGTGCTGTCGTACACCAGATGCATGAGGAAGTAGTCGCTGCCGATGGTGTCGGTCGCCGGCGGAAGCGGTACGCGCTCGTACACCTCGTCCTGGAAGCTGATGTTGCACATGTCCACGCGCATGGGGTCGACACGGGTCAGGGTCGAGTGGTCGCCGACGAACGGGGCGGTGCCCGCTCCCCTGAAGGATTCGTCGACCAGTTGCCTCTTCCTCTCGTCCGGCCAATGAGGCGCGGCCCACAGGCTGACGACGTCGTCGTAGATGCCGGAGTCGAGCCGGGCGATCTCGCCGATGTCCACGGACAGTTCACCGACGAACGAACTGCCCACCATCGCCACGGGTTTGTGTACGTGCTCGGGGTCCAGCGCGGTCTCGGTCACCCCGCTCGCCGCGTCCGCCGCCGGGAGGCCGAGTGAGGTGAGTTCGTGGTGGACGGGAAAGACGGGCTCGCCGTCGAGGACCTGGTAGCGGCTGTCCGAGTCCCTGCGGTGCAGCGACCGGCATCCGAGCGCGCTGCCGATCAGGAACGCGCGATTGGTGCAGGCCCCGTAGGAGACGTCGGACGGAAGCATGAGGTCGAGCATCAGGTCCGGCTTCGTCACGCCGGACCGTTCGATCACCCGCCGCAGGAAGTCCCGCTGTCGCGCCTCGTCGAGGTGGTGCGTGATCACGTTCGGTGCCCGATTCGCCTCACTGACGACTCGGGCGTGCTCCGCTCGCGACTCCTCGTCGGAGGAGTCCAGGATCAGCAGGTGCACCTCGACGTCGAAGTGGTCGGCCGCGTAGTCCGCTTCCTCACCGATGGCCGAGATCGTGGCGGCGCACGCCCTGTTCGTGGGAAGGGTCAGGCAGATTCTGCGCATACCGGCTCTCCGATGGACCGTTCGGCTCCTTGCGCGTTCCAGGACGTGAGGCCCAGCAGTCTCTCTCCGAGGCTGTTCAGCTCGGCGGGCCCGTATCGCAGGGACTCATGCCTCGTGAGGTCGCCGACGAGCGTCTTGTTCCAGTCCGGTGTGCTGAGCCGCCGCCACGAGTCGACCCGCGACCGCCGCAGCGCCTCGTGTGACTCCAGGGCGGGCATCATGGAGAGGTACTGAACCGCGCGCACACCGTCTTCCGAGGTGTTCCGTGCCACACCGTGGGCCAGCAGTCCGTTCCAGATCAGCAGGTCACCGGCCTTGAGCTCCGGCCGGACCACAGGGAACTCCACCGGGTCGACATCCGGCCTGATCGGATCCCGGTCCGCCGGCTGAGCGGTCCTCCACCGGTCGAACCGCCGGAACAACTCGGGCGAGCACTGGAAGCCGCCCAACTCCGGAGAGGTGTCGTTCAGCGCGATGATCCCCTGGACCCGCTGTGGCAGAACACTGAGGGTGGTGTCGACATCCCAGTGCAGCTCGATGTCGAAGCCCTGGTCCGTGGGCGCGATGAGCGCGCGATCGCGGTTCCTGATGTTGGGCGGGTTGAGATTGAGCCGGTCCAGGGTCACCCACAGCTCTTCGCAGTCCCACACGTCGACGAACGCGTCGTAGACGCGCTGTGCCTGGCGGCTGTCCCACAGAAGCTGGTGGTGGTACGCCTCGACGAATCCGTAGACATGCAGTTCCCGGTCCAGATCCGTGCGGAACGGCCTGTCCTCGTACCAGCTGTCGGGCCGGTCCGGATCCAGACCCTGGAATTCCCAGGTGAACGCGAGGAGTTGCTCGGCCGTGGCAGCGGGAATCGCCTCCTTCACGATGACGTAGCCGTAGGTCTGCCAGAAGGCGAAGTCCTCCTCGGACAGCACGCGGAGTTCTCGCGACTTCCGGATGTCCCTCAACGGTGTCTCGGCCAGATACGCCTCACCGTCCGCGCTGAAATAGGGGAGGCCCGAAGGGGCTCGGTGCAGATAGCGGTCGGGCGTCGGCATGCAATCACTCCAGTGCTCACGTTCTCGGTGGCCGGGCGGGCCCGACCGCTCCCGCAGCGGTTCGGTACGGGGCTCCTCACGCGTCCTCACGTGTCCGCTTCCACGGAGCGGTGGGAGGCGGGGAGCCGGGAGGCCGCGAAACAAGGTGGTGCCGCCCGCAAAGGCGGCGGGACCACGGCGTGTGGTTGACGGTTGCTGGCGTGTGGTTGACGGTTCTGGCGTCTCGCTCACGTCGCCGTGGTCCTCCGGTCGAGCTGTTGCCATCTCGACCCTGGTCGACCGCGCGAGGTGCAACAAGCCTTTCGGTGTATGCCGAATCGCCGCACTTGCGCCTCGCGGAGCCGGAGTCGCCCTCGAAGTGGAGCGCCGGAGTCGCCCTTGGCGTACAGAGCCGGAGTCACCCTCGGTGTACAGAGCTGGAGTCACCCTCGGCGTACGGCCGGGGTCGCCCTCGGCGTACGACCCGACGAGGACGCGTGGGAGCGTGCCTCGGGCCGTTGAGAGCCGCGGGGTGACGGCCGTCGCAAGGCGTCCGTCAGCTGTCGACTACCGTCGACTACTGCCGACTACTGCCGACTACTGCCGACTACTGCCGACTATGGATTCATCAGGCACTTCGCCAGCGTCACGCCCTCACGGTTCAGCTCGTAAAGGACGCGGGTGCCGGCCCGGTGCCGTTGCACCACCCCGGCCGAGACGAGGGCCGCCAGATGCTGGGACACGGTGCTCACGGCGAGCCCCAGATGGTCGGCGAGGGCGGACGTGGTGATCGGTACGGCCAGCTCGCGGACGACAGAGGCGCGCCCCCGGCCCAGAAGGATCGCCAGACGGTCCGCCCGCTGGGGCTGCGTCGCGCCGTCCCGTTCGGGTCCGCGGTGCAGGAGGCCCGCTCCCCGCGCCGCGAAGGAGACCACGGTCCGGCCGTCGGCGACCGACCACCAGTGGGTACCGTCCGTGAGAAGCATCGGCACCACGGTCAGGCGGTCCACTCCGCCGGTGCGCTCGGACGGGATCCCGAGGTCGTGGAGCAGCGCCGCTCCCCCGCTCATCGCCAGGGTGCGCGAACGGAAGAGGATCTCTTCCTCCAGGGAACGCACGAGGCCGGCCCCGCGCGGTTCGATCGCGGCCCGCCAGAAGGTGGCGAACTCGACCGCCAGGTAGTGCAGCTGACGTTCCGGGTCACGAATCAGCGCTGCGATCACCGGGTCCGCGAACGCCTCAGGGTACTCCCGGGCCAGTTCGTCCCGGACGAGCCCCGGCGGTGTGCGCACCATCGCATCGAGTTCGTCGACGACGCCGGCTCTTCGTGAGGTGACGCCCGCGGTCAGGAACGAGGGAATGCGGCCTCGCGGACGGGCCAGGGCGACGACCGCCTTCAGACGCGGTGTCAGCGCGCCGTGCGCTTCGCGGGCCCAGGACGCGTGCGGCCAGGGAACGTCGGGGCCGTACCGGCTCAGCAGGGTCATTCCACCGAGGGTCTGCCACATCTCGCCCAACGCCAGGCGTACGTCCGGAAACTGTCGGCTCATAAGCTCTCCAGGCCATCGCACACCTGGACCACGTGTCCGGATCGTGGCATCAACTCCGTTGCGAGGTAGCAGCATTCACGTCGGGAGAGCAGCACATCCGGAACGGAGGCATGCGGCGGCTCGAACATGAACCCCGTCCATTCATCGTGGTCCAGACCAATGATGAACGAGCTTTCGGCAGCCACCCCGCGACTGTCAAGGATCTTGTGACCCAGGTCACCATTCACTCACGCAACACGCAAGGCTCGCAACGGAAAGTGACGAAAGTTGGTCTAGACATGATGGCGGAATGCCTGTTAGGTTCACGCCCGAAAACACCCGCGAAGCGCTCCGCGCACGGCCGCGACCAGCGCGCCGCATCGGTCAACTGCCGTGCGCCGTAAGCCTGAGGACGAGGTCGTGCGCGACGAGAAGTTCTTCGTGATGACGACAGGAGTGAAGCAGCGGCCCCGACGCGGGTTGCGCCGGGGCCGAAGGACGAACAGCCGGGTCCGAGGGACGGACATCCGGGTCCGAGGGACGAACAGCGGAGGCCGAGGGACGAACAGCCGGGTCGTACTGGTCGATGCCGGTGTGTTCCCCGACTCCATGCCGGTGCGTTTCTCAGCCGGTCACTGAACGCGGAGGATCCGTCAGGGTTGCAGCGGCATCGTCCAGCAGTTGGACGTGGCGGCCTTGCCGGAGAGCCGGTCGGTGAGCCAGGAGATGGCGCTTCCCTGGTCGGTGAGCAGCGGCACGAGATGGTTGGTGAGCAGTCCGTCGCCGAGGTTGGGCAGGATGACGGCCTCGTAGGTGACGTTGGCTCCCTTGCCGCACCAGTCGACGGCGAGTTGGCGCGCCTGCGCGTGGGGGACGATGTCGTCCTGGACGCCGGTCGCCAGCCGTACCGGACCGGCCGGCTTGAGGGTGCCGATGCGCTGATCGTCGAGGGTGGCCTGGAGTTCCGGCTCGCTCCGCACGATGTCGCTGAGGGACTGACCGGTGGTGGTCCATGCCGTGCTCTTCTTGAACCCGTATCCGAAGATCGCGTCACCGACGCACATGGTGGACAGGTCGCCCAGAGCCGTCCTGCCCGCGGTGTTGAGATACCTGTCGGCGAGGGCCCGCAGGTCGGGGTACGCCTGGAGGAAGCCGTTGAGCGACCAGCCCAGGGCGCCTGCCAGGGCGCTGCCGTCGATCCCCTTGATGACCTCGGTCAGGTTGGCGGGCGGCGCACCGGAGTAGGTGCCTGCGAGCGTGATCTCCGGGGCGTAGGACGGCTGGAGTTCGGCGGCTGCCGCGCTGGCGCCGCCGCCCTGGCTGTAGCCGAAGAGACCGACGCGCGAGTCGGAGGTGATCGACGCCGCGGGCAGTGCGCGCGCGGCGCGGACGGCGTCGAGCAGGGCGTGTCCGCCGTCGAGGCGGTTGACGTAGGTGTGGAGCCGGTCGGTCGCGCCGAGCCCGACATAGTCGGTGACGACCACCGCGACGCCGGAGGCCAGGAGACGGTAGATCGACAGGTCCTCGTAACCGATCGACACGCTCTCGCCGTTCAGCGCGATCGGGTGTTCCAGTCCCAGGGAGGCCGCGCACTGGTCGCCCTGCCCCATCGTGCCGGGGGCCACGGCCACCAGCGGTCGCGGGCTGCCGCCCTTCCACGCCGCCGAGGGCTCGATGTAGGCACCGGTCACCGCGACGGGTTGACCGTTGGAGTCGGTGGACTTGTACATCAACCGGGTCGCGGTTCCCGGCAGCGGGCCACCGATGCCGGGCAGGCTGAGCGCGAGCGGAAGGTGTTCGGTCCGGATCAGGGCGCCGTCGGCCGAGGGAAGCGACGCGGGCGGCTGGTAGAACTCGGGGACGGCCGCGGCACTTGCAGCGACATCGGCCGAACCGGTGGCGGCTGCGGCAGGGATCGCCTGGACGCTCAGGCAGGCGAGTGCCACGAGCGCGGTGGCGACCATGCGGTTGCGGGTCGGGGCGGTGGATCTGCGGCGCGCGGAACGCTCGGGCCGTCCGGCGCCACGGCGTCCGGTGGGCGGTCGATCCGGCCGGTCGGTGCGGCGGAGTAGGTTCATGCGGCTCACTCCCTGCTTCGTCCGTAAGTGGGGGCTGTGCCGGCCGACGGCGGCGGAGGGATGACGCCGTGACCCATGTCGGACCTGAGTTGACAGCCATGGGCTGTCCCCGGCTACAGCCATGGCTGTAGCCGGCCTCCTGTCCGTTCATCCGTTCGTGCAGATCACACGGCGATGCCACCACCGCTGTCGGGCAGCGCAACGCCGGTACTGGTGCTCTGCGCGCCGGGGCGAGGCACGCAGTGACGGGCAACCGACCACGCGCGGGCAGTCGTGCGTCCTCGCGGGCAGTCGTACGTTCTTCGGCGCCCGGCGAGCGGCGCACCCCTGCGGTCGGCGGATACCCGACGCTCGTGGCTGCGGCTCCGCCGTCCTGTCGCCGACAGCACCAGGCCGCCGAACTACCCCGCACAGCAACTTAGTTACTGGCGGGTTACATGGGGAGAGTAAGGCGCGTGGCACTCAGTGACAAGATGTGTGCACGGGCCATTTCCGAGTGGCTCGCCATGGCGCTCTCACCGACAGGCAGGTGGGTGGGTGGGTGGGTGGTCGGGACAGAGCGGTGGCCTGCAGGAGCGCGGCGATCCGGCGGGTGCGGTGGCGCGGAGGGGGCGGTGGCGCGGAGGGGGCGGTGGCGCGGAGGGGGCGGTGGCGCGGAGGGGTGCGGGGCCCTTGTTCCTGTCGAGCCATCACGCAGAGGCTGCGCCGACGCAGAACTCGTTACCCTCCGGGTCGGCCATCAGGACATGGTGTCCGTCAAACTTCTCCAGGGCGGTCCCGCCGGCTCGCACCAGGCGTTCGGACTCCGCCTTGATCCGTGCCCATCGCTCGTCAGGACCCCCGTGCCCTGGCACTCGGACGTCGATGTGGAGCCGGTTCTTCGCTGTCTTGGGCTCGGGGACCTTGAGGATGCAGAGGCGCGGGCCGACACCGTCGGGATCACAGAGCCATGCACCGTCATCCACGGAGTCGTCCTCTGGCAGGTCGAACTGCGCGAACCACTCCTCGCGCGTCTTGAAGGGAGCAGGCGGCGGCTCGTCGACATAGCCAAGGGCCGTTTTCCAGAAGACGGCAAGAGTCTGCGCGTTCGCAGCATCAAGCGTCAGGTCGATTCTGGTTGTCATGGAGGGACCGTACTGCGCACCTCTGACAGTCGAGGCACAACCGAAGCAGCGGCTATCAGCAATGTGCCGGACAGGCCCCTGCCCGGCACATCACGGTCTGCGCCAGAGCCGGAATCGAGGCGACGGTAACGGCGCCGTGGAAGACGTAAGCTCTCTTGTCGTATCTCGTGGCCGTCGTCGTCCCTTCTTCTTCGCCCGGAGTCACTTCTCGTAGAGGTCCTGCCGCTTCTCAAGAAGATCGTCAGTATTCTTCTTATTGAGCCTGGAATCTTTCCACGCCTTGGGGTAGGAATCTTTGACGAGATCCATGTGGTTCGCCAGCAACGCCAGCCGCTGCTCCGGTTTTTCCACGCCCTTCAGATCGATGAGCCCGAGCAGTTTCTTCTGAAGGTCAGACCAGGACAGCTTCTCCTTTTCCTTCTCGTGATCCATCAGATCCTTTCGGATCGCCCCCTCTCCCTTCCCTGTCGCATCCGCAGCGTCGATAGTCGCACCCGGAATGCAGTTGATATAGGTGAGATATGAATTGATGGCCTGCCGGAGGAGAAACGGCCGCAGGGACGCAGAGGTCTTTTGATCCTTGCCTTTCTCTACGTCATTCGCCAAATCAATCTCGGCTTGCGCAAGATTCGCCTTGTGTTTGTCGTCGACATAGAACCCCAGTTCCGACATCTGCGACCCCGTCTTCTCGGCGGCCTCCTTATGGGATTCAAGTATTTCAAAAGCGCGATCAATCGTCTTGCCTGGAACGCGTGACCGCCGCGCCAGGACCTGCCTGAGGAGCCCGCATGACCCGGACGGCGTTTGCCTCCGCCTCCCGCTCGAAGCGGTCCGCCGGGTCGGATACCTTCAGCCCCGCCCCGTTGTCCGTACCGGCCACGGAACCGTGGCGTTGCTGCATGACATGGGTGAGTTCGTGGGCGAGGGTGTGCTCGTCGAAGCCTCCGTCGCCGATGACGACGTGGTCGCCACTGGTGTAGGCGCGGGCGCCGACTTCGGCAGCCGAAGCACGGGCGGCCTTGTCGTCGTGGACGCGGACGTCGGAGAAGTCCGCACCGAGGCGGGCCTCCATGTCGGTGCGGATCGTCTCGTCCAACGGTCGGCCAGAAGCGCGCAGGACGTCATGCACAGTGGAGCGCTGCACGGCGGGCTGCACGGCCGGCCGGGTGTCCTGATACCCGGCCGCGGCGCTGTGCTGGTGCTGACCTTGGGCCTGGGCCTGGTCCTGGGCCTGGGCCTGGGCCTGGGCCTGGGCCTGGGCCTGGGCCTGGGCCTGGGCCTGGGCCCAGGGGTGGCCGGCGTCGCGCAGCATCTGGACGACCGCGTCGTTCCCGACGGTGGCCTGCAGGGCAAGCAGGCCGGGAGGCCGCAAGTGGGAGGCTGCGGATGCACGGTCGCTTGCGGTCCTGGTGGTCCTGGTGGTCCTGGCGTTCTCGTGATCGTGCACGGGGAGTCTCATTCCGGCGTGGGAGTCTCAACTACACCTGCATACACAACCCGTGACTGCTGATGCCAGGGACCTGAGGGCAGCATGGACTGACCCCGGCGGGCAAGGTACAGCGCATCGGGAGGATCCGCCGGAACAGTTCGTCGAAACAATTCGTCGGAGCGGAAGAGCCCGCCCACCCCGCCCACCCCGCCGACGCCCGGCCGACGCCCGGCCGAGTCTCCGCCGACGCACGCCGACGCCCGCCGACGCCCTGACCGTGCCGGCGTCCCGACCGTGTCCTGTCCGCCTCGCTGGGGAACGGGCAGCACCTCACGAACCCGCGTTCTCAGGACCGGTCCACCTCGTCGAGGAATGTCCGCATGACTTCCTTGAAGCGTTCTGGTTCCTCCAGATGCGGCAGGTGGCTCGATTCCTCGAAGATTTCCCACCGTGCGCCTGCGATGTGGTCCATGAAGGGCTGCACCGTGGCCGGTGTCGCCTCGTCGTGCCGACCGGAGATGAGGAGCGTCGGCACGTTGATGTCAGGGCAGTGATCGATGACCGACCAGTCGCGCAAGGTGCCGTTCACGTGGAACTCGCTCGGTCCGTTCATCGCGTAGTACACCGTGGGGTCGTTGTACACCTCGTAGAAGGAGGCCAGGTAGTCCCGGGGCCAGGGGGTGAGGCGGCACACGTGGCGCTCGTAGAAGGGCCGCATGGCCGCGTAGTACTCGTCGGTGTCGGTGGTTCCGGCGGCCTCGTGCCGGAGGAGTGTTTCGTTGACGTTCGGGGGGAGCTGGTCCCGGAGGAGTTTGGCCTCTTGGAGCCAGAGGGGGTAGGAGGCGGGCGAGTTGGCGATGACCAGACCCCGCAGTCCGGCCGGGCGTGACGCTGCGTGTCGGGTGATCAGCATCCCGCCCCAGGACTGGCCGAACAGCACGTAGTTGTCGGCTATGCCGAGGCGTTCCAGCAGGTTGTCGAGTTCCGCGGCGAACAGGTCCACTGTCCAGAAGTCCGCCCCGCGATGGGGCAGATGAGTGGAGCCGCCGTTCCCGATCTGGTCGTAGTGCACGACCGAGCGTGAGCCCTCCGCGAGATCGCTCAGGTTCTGGAGGTAGTCGTGCGTGGAGCCGGGTCCGCCGTGCACGACGACGAGAGCGGGCCCGTCGGCACGGAGATCACCCGTCACCCGGTACCACGTCTCGTACGCGCCGAACGGTACGGTCCCCTTCGCGCTGGGTGCCACAGTCACGTCACTTCGCCTCGCTTCGCGTCGCTTGCGGAGGGGAGTGCTGGGTCTCGTGTACGAGCGCCACAGCCTGTGCCCCGGGGTGCTGATCGCTGATGGGCCTATGGGTACTACTCATCGGCCGTGGTGCCTCACCGCTCGATCGTTCGCCATGGGCCCGGGTCCTTCGCCTCGGCGGCAACCTCGACGGGGACCACGTCGCGTCGGGAACCCCGTCGGGAACCACATCGGGATCCTCGGCCGTGCTGAGGCGGGCCGTCGACGCTCGTCGACGCCTTGGGCTTTTTGCGGCCCGCCCTGCCCGCCCTGCCCTGTATGCGTCCGTCATCGCCACTCGGCCGGATCGTGGAAGGTCTCGGAGGCAAGCCATTCGTCGATGACGCGTGCGGTCTCCTCGGCTCTGTCCTCGACAAGGGTGAAGTGGTTGGCCCGTACCGTCCGCAGCGTGTGCGTGGCCTCCCACGGTTCCGCCCGACCGTCGACCAACTCGGGCGATGTGTCGTCGCCGTCCGGGACGAAGGACTGCGTGCACTGGACGAAGAGCACCGGCGAATCGACCGCGGTGAGCGGCAGTTGCGGTACCAGTTCCACCCAGCGGCCCATCGCGGAGAGCCTGCTGCTGTCGAACTGCCCGAAGACCGTCTCCTTGTCGAACATGCCCAGTGCGAGATCGTCCATGGGCACGCCGTCGCCGCCGCCGTCGTGCACCTTGAAGGTGTCGAGCAGGATGACGCCCGCAGGGCTCACACCGCATTCCTTTTCGAGGTATCCCGCGGTGGCGTAGGCGAGGGTTCCGCCCGACGAGTATCCGAGCAGGACGAACGGTTCGCCGCCCGCGGCGTCCAGTACGCTCCGGGCAAGTGCCTGGACCGCCGCGTCCGACGATGTCGGCAGGCTCTCCCCCGCGACGAATCCGGGGACGGGCAGCGCCGAGATCCTGCGTCGGCCACCGAAGTGGGAGACCAGCCGCGCGTGCTGATGGACACCGCCCGTGGCCATCGGGGTGCTCAGGCAGATCAGGTGTGGCCCGTCGGCGGAATCCGTGAGCCGTACGGCGGAAGGCAGCCGGTCGATCTCTGCGGCGGAGGCGAAGCCCGGTCGAATACTGGCTGCGGCCTGCAGCAGCGCGAACCCCTTGTCGGCCTGTCCGGCCACAACGGCGGAATGGAACAGGTCACGCAGCGTCTCAGGAGCCCGGCCGGTCGGGTGCCCGGCAGTCCCGGCTCCGGCCCTGACGTCGTCGGCTGTGGCGCCGGTACCGGAACGGGCTTCGCCGGCGTCCCGCTCCGCCGCGCCGCCGTCGTCCGCCCGGAGCCCGGAGGCCAGGAATTCCGTACGCAGAAGCCTGGCCAATTGCGCGGGGCTCTTGCTGTCGAAGACCACCATGGGGGGCAGTCGTAGCCCGGTGTCCTTCATCAGTGCGTTACGGAGTTCCATCGCACTCAGCGAGTCGAATCCCGACTCCAGGAAATCGCGCTCGGGGTCGAGGGCGTCCGCCGTGCTGTGGCCGAGGAGAGTGGCTGCCCGCTCCAGGACGAGTGACCGGAGGACGGCCTCCTGCTCGGCCTCTTCCGCCTGTGCGATCCGCTGCCGGAGCGACGCGGTGTCCGTCCTGGTGACGGAAGTGCGCCGTCGGGTGGTGGTGGGGGCGAGGTCGCGGAGGAGAGCGGGAATCGTGTCGGTACGCGCACGGAGGGCCGCGACATCGATCGGCAACGGAACAACCGCCGCCCGGCCCGACGCCAGACCCGCATCGAACAACGCCAACCCCTGAACCGGATCCAACGCAGGCAACCCCTGCCGCCTCATCCGCTCCAGATCCGCCTCACCCAACCACTGCCCCATCCCCGCACCCGACCACAACCCATACGCCATCGACGTCGCCGGCAGACCCTCAAAACGCCGCTGCACCGCCAACGCATCCAGGAACACATTCGCCGCCGCATAGTTCGCCTGCCCCGCCGCCAGCACAGAACCCCCCGCCGACGAGAACATCACGAAGAAACCCAGACCACACGAACGAGTCGCCTCATGCAAATACCACGCCCCATCCGCCTTCGCACC
>NZ_JBHVRW010000031.1:0-94531 GCF_042885475.1 Streptomyces sp. NPDC058051 | reverse complement strand
AGGGGCAGATCTTCGTGAAGGGCGAGGTCATCAAGACGGTGCCCGAGTCGCAGATCGTCGAGACGCTGATCGAGGAAGCCATGAAGATCGCCGAGGGCATGGACGGCGTGGGGACACCGTCGGGGGTTCCCACCGTCACCGTGAGCTGAAACAGAACCAGAGAGGGGGCCCGAGCGTGACGATTCTGGAGAGCATCCGGGGGCCGCACGATCTCAAGGCGCTGAGCGGAGCACAACTCGACGAACTCGCCGAGGACATCAGACAGTTCCTCGTCAGGGCGGTGGCGAGGACCGGCGGTCATCTCGGGCCCAACCTGGGAGTGGTGGAGCTCTCCATCGCCCTGCACCGGGCCTTCGACTCGCCCGTGGACCGCATCCTGTGGGACACCGGACACCAGAGCTATGTGCACAAGCTGCTCACCGGGCGGCAGGACTTCTCCAAGCTGCGCGGCAAAGGGGGGCTGTCCGGATATCCCTCCCGCGAGGAGTCCGAGCACGACGTCATCGAGAACTCGCACGCCTCGACCGTCCTCGGCTGGGCCGACGGCCTGGCCAAGGCGCACCAGGTGCTGGGGCGCGACGACCACGTCGTGGCCGTCATCGGTGACGGGGCACTCACCGGCGGGATGGCCTGGGAGGCGCTGAACAACATCGCGGCCGCGAAGGACCGGCCGCTGATCATCCTGGTGAACGACAACGAGCGCTCCTACGGGCCGACGATCGGCGGCCTCGCCGACCATCTCGCCACCCTCCGCACCACCGACGGGTACGAACGCTTTCTCTCCTGGGGCAAGAGCGTGCTCCAGCAGACGCCGGTCATCGGACAGCCGCTGTACGAGTCCCTGCACGGCGCCAAGAAGGGGTTCAAGGACGCCTTCGCCCCTCAGGGCCTGTTCGAGGACCTCGGACTCAAGTACGTCGGGCCGATCGACGGTCACGACATCGGTGCGGTCGAATCCGCCCTGCACCGGGCGAAGCGCTTCCACGGACCGGTGCTGGTGCACTGCCTCACCGAGAAGGGCCGCGGCTACCCGCCCGCGCTGAGCGACGAGGCCGACCGCTTCCACACCGTGGCCGCGATGGATCCGCTGACCTGTGCACCCCTCGTACCGGCCGAACGGCCCTCCTGGACCTCGGTGTTCGGGGACGAGATCGCCGCGATCGGTGCGGAGCGGCCGGACGTCGTGGCCCTCACGGCGGCGATGCTGCACCCCGTCGGACTGACGAAGTTCGCCGAGGCGTTCCCCGACCGGGTCTGGGACGTCGGGATCGCCGAGCAGCACGCGGCGGTCTCCGCGGCGGGGCTCGCCACCGGCGGACTGCACCCGGTCGTCGCCGTCTACGCCACCTTCCTCAACCGGGCCTTCGACCAGGTGCTGATGGACGTCGCGCTGCACAAGTGCGGGGTGACCTTCGTGCTCGACCGGGCCGGGGTCACCGGACCCGACGGGCCCTCTCACAACGGCATGTGGGACATGTCCATGCTCCAGGTCGTCCCCGGGCTGCGGATCGCAGCCCCGCGCGACGCCGACGAACTGCGTGCCGAACTCCGCGAGGCGATGGACATCGACGACGCCCCCACCGTCATCCGGTTTCCCAAGGAGTCGGTGGGGGAGCCGGTCCCGGCCGTCGGCCGGATCGGCGGAATGGACGTCCTGCACCGTGCGGACGACCCCGATGTGCTGCTCGTGGCCGTCGGTGTGCTCGCCCCCGTCTGCCTGGGCGCGGCCGACCTGCTGGCGGGCGCCGGCATCCGGTGCACCGTCGTCGACCCGCGCTGGGTCAAGCCGGTCGACGACGAGTTGCCCCCGCTCGCCCAGCGGCACCGGCTGGTCGCCGTCGTCGAGGACAACAGCCGGACAGGGGGCGTGGGTTCGGCGGTCGGGCAGGCCCTGCGGGATGCGGGTGTCGACGTACCGCTGAGGACGTTCGGCATCCCCGAGCAGTTCCTCGCCCACGGCAAACGCGCCGAGGTGCTGGCCGACCTCGGGCTCACACCGGTCGAGATCGCCGGACGGATCAGCGCCGCGCTGGCCACCAGGGAAGCAGCGGGAAGGACCGAGGGGAGCGGGGCATGAAGGAAGACGGGCCCAAGGCCTTCGATCTGGCGCGGCTCCTCGCGGAGCGCGGCGCCGAGCGCTACGAACTGCACACCAGACACCTCAACCACCAGCTGCCCCGCATGCTGCACACCATCGGATTCGACAAGGTCTACGAACGGGCCGAAGGCGCGCACTTCTGGGACGCGGACGGCAACGACTACCTCGACATGCTCGCCGGATTCGGCGTGATGGGTCTCGGCCGGCACCACCCCGTCGTCCGCAAGGCCCTGCACGACGTCCTGGACGCGTCGCTCGCCGATCTCACCCGCTTCGACTGCCAGCCGCTGCCCGGGCTGCTGGCCGAGAAGCTGCTCACGCACAGCCCGCACCTGGACCGGGTCTTCTTCGGCAACAGCGGTACCGAGGCCGTCGAGACCGCCCTGAAGTTCGCCCGGTACGCCACCGGACGGCCCAGGATCCTGTACTGCACCCACGCCTTCCACGGGCTGACGACCGGCTCGCTCTCGGTCAACGGGGAGAGCGGCTTCCGGGACGGCTTCGCACCGCTGCTGCCGGACACCGCCATCGAGCTCGGTGATCTTGACGCGCTGCGCCGTGAGCTGAAGCGTGGTGACGTGGCCGCCCTGGTCGTCGAGCCCATCCAGGGCAAGGGCGTCCACGCCGCGCCGCCGGGCTTCCTGCGGGACGCCCAGGAGCTGCTGCACCAGCACAAGGCGCTGCTCATCGCCGACGAGGTGCAGACCGGCCTCGGCAGGACCGGCGACTTCTACGCGTACCAGCACGAGGACGGGGTCGAACCCGATCTGGTCTGTGTCGCCAAGGCGCTGTCCGGCGGCTATGTGCCGGTCGGGGCGACCCTCGGCAAGGACTGGATCTTCAGGCGCGTCTACTCGTCGATGGACCGGGTCCTGGTCCACTCGGCGAGCTTCGGCTCCAACGCCCAGGCGATGGCGGCCGGACTCGCCGTCCTCTCGGTGATGGAGGACGAGGAGATCGTCGCGGGCGCGCGGCGCACCGGCGATCTGCTGCGCGAACGGCTGGCCGCGCTGGTCGGCCGCTACGAGCTGCTGCACCAGGTGCGCGGCCGCGGGCTGATGATCGGCATCGAATTCGGCCGGCCGTCGTCACTGAGGCTGCGCAGCCGCTGGACCATGCTGCAGGCGGCCCGCAAGGGCCTCTTCGCGCAGATGGTCGTGGTTCCCCTGCTCCAGAAGCACCGGATTCTCACCCAGGTCTCGGGCGATCACCTGGAAGTGATCAAGCTGATTCCGCCGCTGGTGATCGACGAATCGGATGTCGACCGGTTCGTCACGGCGTTCACCGCGGTGATGGACGACGCACACAGCGGCGGCGGGCTGATGTGGGACTTCGGCAGGACCCTGGTGAAGCAGGCCGTCGCGAACCGCTGACCCCGAAGAGCCGGAACAAACCTCTTTGCCTGGGAGGCAAGAAATTTGCCTCCCAGGAAAGATGCTGGCCCAATGGGTACATGAACACTCCTGACGGAGGGGCGTCCGAGGAGCTGCCCGGAGTCGCGCCGCGCCTGCGCGATCTGCGCCGCAGCCGCGGTCTCACCCTGGAGAGCGCCGCGCAGCGGGCGGGGCTCTCGCCGGCCCATCTCTCCCGGCTCGAAACGGGCCGTCGGCAGCCTTCGCTGCCGATGCTTCTCGGTCTTGCCAGGATCTACGGTACGTCGGTCTCCGAACTGCTCGGCGAGGCGCCCCCGGAACGTGAGGCGATCATCCGCGGCGGGAGGTTCGAGGGAGCCGAGGCCGACGGCTGGATGTATCAGCGGGCCGGCGGTTCGGGCCGGGCCATGCAGGCGCTCCGTGTGCGGGTGCCGTACGGCGCACAGGGCGACCTCGTGCGCGTCCACCCCGGCGAGGAGTGGCTGCACGTGCTCGTCGGGCACCTCCGGGTCACGCTCGGGGACACCGTGCATGATCTGGCTCCCGGCGACAGCGCCCACTTCGACTCGCTCACCCCGCACCGGATCGCGGCCGTCGACCGCGGCGGTGCCGAGCTGCTCTTCGTCCACACCCTGCTCCAGAGCCCCGCCGCCGAACTGTGTCTCGGCAGCGGCACCCACCGTCGCTGAGACCGGACCGTCCGGCCTCCAGAGAGGACCGTCATGTCTGATTCGGAGAACTTCGACCCGCTGGGATCCAGCAAGAACTACGAAGCCCAGGAGCAGAAGTTTCCGCGCGGCGTGGTGATCCGGCTGTTCGCCTACCTCGTCGCCGGACACGTCTTCGCGGCCTTCCTCTACCTGCTGTTCGCGGTGGCCGGCAAGGGCTGACCGCCGCCGGACAGGCCCTACGCCTCGTCGAGGAGGCGCTCGCGCAGCCGCCCACGGGTCTCGGGGGTGAGCCCCAGGCCCTCGGAGAAGTAGCGGTCCGGGGAGCCCCAGGTCTCCTCGATGGCGGCGAAGGCCGCGGCCAGGTAGGCGGCGTGGGCACCGAAGAGCGGATTGAGCAGCTCCATCACCTCGGCCGACATGCCGGTCGGCGAGGTGTCGCTGCGGTGCACCTTGTAGCGGCGGTGGGCGTCGTTCGACTTCAGGTAGTCGGCCTCGATGGCCTCGCGCTCGACACCGACGGCGAGCAGCGACACCGCGATCGTCAGACCGGCCCGGTCCTTCCCCGCCGCGCAGTGCATCAGCGCGGGAACGCTGTCCTCGGCCAGGGCGTGCAGTACGCGGCTGTGCTCGGCGGTACGGTCCCGGATGATCGTGCGGTACGAGGCGATCATCCGGTTCATACCCTTGCCGTCGGCCAGGATCGTGCGCAGCTGGTCGAGGTCGCCGTCGCGGACCATGCGCCAGAACTGCGCGCCGTCGGCGGGGTCGGAGAGCGGGATGCTCACATTCCGCACGCCCGGCAGCTCCACGTCCAGGCCGTCGAGCCGGTGGTCGGCCGCGTTGCGGAAGTCGAAGACCGTGTGCAGGCCGAGACCGCTCAGGAAGGCGGCGTCCTCGGCGGTGGCGTGCGCGAGGTGGCCGCTGCGGAAGAGCCGCCCGTATCGGACTCGCCGGCCGTCGACGGTGGGCAGGCCCCCGACGTCGCGGAAGTTGCGGACGCCCGCCAGTTCGGGTTCCGCCGACGGGATCTGCGGCAACTGCTGCGTCACAGTCTCTCCTGGAGTGTCTGGCGCCGGCGCGGCTCGCCGACAGGGCCACGTCCGCGACGATACGACATTGTTTCGTCAGGCAATCATCTCGGTCTTTGCTTGTCGACAGTTCCGTGAGCCCCGCTGTTCCCGAGGTGAATCAGCCCGGCGATTTCCTCGCACGGTCATTGCTCGCACCCGTGGCGATGGTCGATGATGTGCGGAACTGTTGGAATGTGGGGGTTGTCGTGATCGAGACGGGCGACGCGGGCCGGATCTGGCTGCTCACCGGGGCCGGCAGCAGCTACGGACTGCGGCTCACCGAGCGGGACGAGCTGATCCATCTGCACTGGGGGCCGCGGATCTCCCTCGCCGCGCTGGAGGCCCTGGCCGCAGCGCCGGAGCCGCCCTTCAGAGGCTTCGAGTCGCAGCTCGACGGTCGCGAGGAGTACCCCGTGGAGGGCGGTCCCCGATTCGTCCGCCCCGCCCTCTCGGTACGCACCGCGCAGGTCCGCGGCACCGAGTGGGCCTTCGCCGACGCCGAGGTGGACGGGGAGGAGCTCCGTATCGGCTTCACCGACTCCGTGCACCGGCTCGCCCTGACCCTTCATTACCGGATGCGGGACGACTCCGATGTGATCGAGCGCTGGGCCACCGTCGCCCACGCCGGGCCCGACGGTCCGCCGCTGGAGCTGCTCCGCGCCGACGCGGCCGCCTGGTCGCTGCCCGCCCGCGACGGCTGGCGGCTGAGCCGCCTGCACGGGCGCTGGGCGGCGGAGTCGCAGCTCGCGCGGGCGGAGCTGACGTATGGCGAGAGCGTCATCTCCAGCAGGCGCGGCCACACCGGCCACCAGTACCTTCCGTGGGTCGCACTCGACGCCGACGGCACGGCGACCGAGGAGAGCGGCGAGGTCTACGGCTGCGCGCTGGGCTGGTCCGGCTCGTGGCGGATCTCCGTGCAGCAGCTCCCCGACGGGCTCGTCCAGATCACCGGCGGGGCCGGCTACGACGAATCGGGGCTGCTGCTGCTCGCACCCGGGGAGTCCTACACCACACCCGTCTTCGCCGGTCTGTGGAGCGCGGAGGGGTTCGGCGGGGCGAGCCGGGCCTGGCACGCCTGGCAGTTGGCCCATGTCGTCCCGGACGCGCAGCGCCTGCGCCCGGTGCTCTACAACTCCTGGGAGGCGACCGGCTTCGACATCTCGCAGGCACAGCAGCGGGCCCTCGCCGTGCGCGCCGCCGCGATGGGCGTCGAACTGTTCGTCGTGGACGACGCGTGGTTCGGGCAGCGCACCAGCGACCGGGCCGGGCTCGGCGACTGGACGCCGAATCCGGACCGCTTTCCCGATGGACTGAAGCCGCTCGCCGACGAAGTGCGCGGACTCGGTATGCAGTTCGGTATCTGGGTCGAGCCGGAAATGGTCAACGCCGACAGTGATCTCTATCGCGCGCACCCCGACTGGGTACAGCACTTTCCCGGGCGGACGCGGACCGAGTTCCGCAATCAACTGGTGCTCAATCTGGCCCGCCACGATGTGCGGGAATACCTGTGGGAACAACTGGACGCACTGCTCACCAGTGCGCCGATCGACTATGTGAAATGGGACTTCAACCGCTGCTTCACCGACGCGGGCTGGCCGGGGGAGGAGTACCAGCAGAAGCTCTGGATCGAGCATGTGGACGCCCTCTACGCGCTGATCGACCGGCTCAGGGCCGCGCATCCCTCGGTCGCCTTCGAGTCCTGCTCGGGCGGTGGCGGACGGATCGATCTGGGGATTCTGTCCCGTACGGACCAGGTGTGGACGTCCGACAACACCGACCCGCTCGACCGGCTCGCCATCCAGGAGGGCTTCGGTCAGATCCATCCGGCCCGCGTGATGGCCGCCTGGGTCACCGACAGCCCGAACGAACAGCTCAACGGCAGGGCCAGCTCACTGCGGTTCCGATTCGTGAGTGCGATGGCCGGTGTGCTGGGGATCGGCGGGGATCTTACCGAGTGGAGCGAGGAGGGGCTCGCCGAGGCGCGGACCTGGGTGGATCTCTACAAGGAGATCCGGCCGGTGGTGCAGCACGGCGCGCTGTACCGGCTGCGGGCCCCGCGCGGCGGACTCAGTGCGGTCCAGTACGTACACGAGGACGTGACCGTGGTCCTGATGTGGCTGGAGGCGCAGAGGTACGGGGAACGGCCGCCGGCGCTGCGGCTGCGCGGACTCGATCCCGCGGCGACGTACACCTGTGTGGACACGGGGGAGGTGCATCACGGTGCGGTGCTGTTGCATCAGGGACTGCACACCGGCCTCCGGGGGGATCTCGACGCGAGGGTGCTGAGGCTCCGGCGCGGGTGAAGGGTGTGACATGTCCGTAATGGGTGCATTTATTTGAATACGCCCTAGTTGTACGGGAGATGGTCCCCCTGTCGTGAGCGGGATCATATCCGTGACGGTGTGTACTGGCGGGCCGGTTGGGTATTCCGTGCGCGGCGCGGAATTCCAAGATCCTTAATCCACGGAGTGTGACCGTAATTCCGTGCCGATCTCCGTGCGCGGAATGCCGGGAAGGGAGCGATGGCTTGTTCTCGCCGTCCCGACTCGCTTACGGTCGCCATCAATCCGGTCGGACCGCCTAATCCTGCCGCCGCCCGGAATTCGCACCCACCGATCGTGTGGCAGGAGCGGGGGAACCAGGTAGGCCGCCGTCCGGAGACGAATCCGGACGGCTAGGGGTGAAGCCGCGCACAGCGCGGCCGGGCATCTCCAGCCCGAACCCGACAGCTCACCTCGCAGGCGCCGGAGAGGAAGCACGTCATGCCCATATCGGGTAAGCACCGTCGTACGAAGACCAGCACCATCGCCCGCGGTGTCGCCGCCGCGAGCACAGGTGGCGCCGTCATCGCCCTGCCGCTGCTCGGTGCCACCGGTGCCCACGCCGCGGAGCAGGCCGCCCCGGCCGCCGCCTCGCAGTCGGCCTCCGTCGCGCACGCCACCCCGGCCAAGCCGGTCGCACAGAAGCAGGACGCCACCGTGACGTACACGGTGGTCTCCGGCGACTACCTGGCGAAGATCGCCGACGAGCACGGGGTCGAGGGCGGCTGGCAGAAGCTGTACCAGGACAACCGCGACGTCGTCGGCGAGAACCCCGGCCTGATCTTCCCGGGCCTGAAGCTGACGCTCGGCGCCAAGGCGTCGGACCAGTCCGCGTCCACAGGTGCCGCGTCGGCCGCGGAGAAGTCCGCCCCGGCGAAGTCGGCCCCCGCCGAGTCCGCCCCGGCGAAGTCGGCCCCGGCGAAGGAGTCGACGGCCACCGAGTCCAAGGCTTCCGCCCCGGCCGCCCAGAGCACCGGCTCGGGCTACAGCCACCCGGTTCCCGGCAACCACACCACCAATTACCGCGCCTCCGGCTCCAACTGGTCCAGCGGCAGCCACACCGGCATCGACTTCCCCGTCTTCACCGGAACCAGTGTGAAGGCCGTCACCTCCGGCACCGTCGTCACCGCGGGCTGGGGCGGCGCGTACGGCAACCAGGTCGTCATCAAGCACGCCGACGGCCGCTACTCGCAGTACGGCCACCTGTCCTCGGTCTCCGTCTCCGTGGGCCAGAGCGTGAGCAACGGTCAGCAGCTCGGCCTTTCCGGTGCCACCGGCAACGCCACCGGACCGCACCTGCACTTCGAGGTGCGTACGGGCCCGGCGTACGGCTCGGACATCGACCCGATCGCCTACCTGGCTTCGCACGGCATCTACGTCTGAGCCGAACGGACGGGCAACTGAGCCGGCGAGCGGTCTGGGCCGGAGAGTGATCTGAGCAACACGGAAAGGGGCGGTGCGCGGCGGCGCACCGCCCCTTCTACTTATTCCCCTTTTACTAAAAACTGACCAGGTGGTCTATCTCACCACCCGTCAACCCCATATTACGGTCGCGTAGGTCACATTCGTCGGTGCAGGATAAGCCTTTGTGGCAGACGATTCGAGAAAAAACCAACGTGGCGTCATCTACCGACAGAGCGTCATCGAGTCGTACGCGGCGATTGGCGACAGCTTCACCGAAGGAGTCGGTGATCCCGGCCCGGACGGAACATTCGTAGGCTGGGCGGACCGGTTCGCGGTACTTCTCGCGGACCAGCTCCCGGCCCCCGACGCCGGGGCGAGCACCGAAGGCTCCGCCCACGGGAACTTCAGGTACGCCAATCTCGCCGTACGCGGACGCCTCCTCGACCAGATCGTCGAGGAGCAGGTGCCGCGCGCCAAGGAGCTCGCACCCGACCTGGTGAGCTTCTGCGCGGGCGGCAACGACATCATCAGGCCCGGTACCGACCCCGACGACGTGGCCGAGCGTTTCGAGCGGGCGGTGGCCGAGCTGACCGAGTCGGTCGGCACCGTGATGGTCACCACCGGCTTCGACACCCGGGGCGTTCCCGTGCTGCGGCATCTGCGCGGAAAGATCGCCACCTACACCGCCCATGTGCGGTCCATCGCCGACCGCTACGACTGCCCGGT
Organism: Streptomyces sp. NPDC058051; assembly: GCF_042885475.1. NCBI lineage: Bacteria > Bacillati > Actinomycetota > Actinomycetes > Kitasatosporales > Streptomycetaceae > Streptomyces > Streptomyces sp. NPDC058051. The sequence continues at coordinate 84,868 of NZ_JBHVRW010000031.1, read as the reverse complement.
CCTCGACCTGTGGTCGCTGCGGTCCGTCCAGGACAGGCGCGCCTGGGACGACGACCGGCTCCACCTGTCGCCCGAGGGGCACACCAGGGTCGCGCTGCGCGCCGCCCAGGTCCTCGGCGTCGACGCGCCGGCCGACCCGGACCAGGAATGGCCCCCGCAGGCCCAGCGCGGCACCCTCGAAGTGCGGCGCGACGACATCCACTGGGCGCGCGAGTACCTGGTCCCGTGGATCGGCCGGCGGCTGCGCGGCGAGTCCTCCGGCGACCATGTCGAGGCGAAGCGGCCGGATCTCCTGCCGCTGTAGTGCCCGCACCGTGGCCGGCCCGCCGGACGGGATCCGGCGGCGCCGGCCCTCGTTCGCCGGACGGGCCGAGGCTTCAGCTCAGGCCCGTCCGGCGAGGGCCGACGACGGATGCGCCGGTATTCGTTCCAGCACACCGCCCGCGAAGACGTCGTACAGCGGCAGCGTCTCCAGATGCACATAGCCGATGTGGCAGTCGCAGACGGCCAGCGGACAGGCGCGTGGGCCGAGGGAGCGCCGGTAGCTCCCGTCGTAGAGGTTGCCGAGTTCCGCCGGGACGAAATGGCAGCGCCGCACCGTGCCGTCGCCGTCCACCGAGATGACCGACTCGCCTGTCCTGCAGGGCAGCCCGGCCGACCGGTGCGGATGCCGGCTGTACGGAAAGAGCGGATCGAGGGCCGTCCAGCGATCCGCCTCCTCGTCCGTGTAGGCGTGGCCCTCCGCGGCGTTCACCCAGAGATAGACCTCGTCCGGCAGGGCGGCGCGCAGCCGCCGCGCCTCGTCGAGGTGCTCGTCGAGACCGACGACGCCGACGCTGTGGCGGATGCCCAGCGCGGACAGCTCCCGGCACTTGGTCAGGAACCGCTCGTACGGCGTCTGGCCCGGGTGGTACGTGCACCAGAGCGCGATCTTCTCGCGGCCCGCGTCTCCCGCCTCGGCCAGCCACCCCGTGCGGGTGCTGAGGTTGGTCTGGATCGCGACCCGGCCGATGTGCGGCAGCTGCGCCAGCTCGACCAGCGCGCGTCGGTACCAGGACCGGACCAGACCCTCGCCCCACGGGGTGAACAGGACCGAGAGCCGATCGTCCGTCTGCGCCGCGGCCCAGGCGGTGAACCGCTCCAGTGCGGCGCGGTCGGCACGCAGCTGTTCCCGGCTGTCGCGCCGCTTGGCGAACGGGCAGTACGGGCAGTCGTAGTCGCAGGACGCGAGCGGACCGCGGTAGAGGATGGTCAGGTCCATGGGCGCGCTCATTTCAGTTCGTACGCGGCCATGGCGGCCCGCACGCCGGGGGAGAAGAGTTCGGGGCCCAGGGCGTCGGAGTGGGCCAGGCCCTCGGGGGAGAGCCGCAGCGGGCCGGACGCTCCGGCCGCCGCGTCGAGCCAGCCGCGCGCCTCGAACCGGGCCAGTTCGACGGGGAAGTCGTCGGCCGGTGAGGTGCCGAACCGCTCCTGGTACGCGGCCGGCGGCAGCCCCTCGGCCTGGAGGACCGACTGCAGGAGGTGGCGGCGGCGGGCCTCGTCGCCGTCGACGTACCGGCCGACCTCGGCGCGCGAGAAGTCGTCGGTCGCGGTGTAGGTGTCGATGATCGTCCGCACCTCCCGCATCTCGACCGCGTAGTCGAAGGAGTAGTGCAGCTTCGAGGTGTAGGAACGGGCACCGCACCCCAGGCCGATCATTCCGTCGGTCTGACAGGCGTAGTCGTCGGGGCCGTCCGTCCGAGGGGCGTCGGCGCGGCGGAACATCCGCATGGACACCTGCTCGTAGCCGCGGGCCAGGAGATGGTCACGGCCCGCGCGGTACAGCCGCAGCCGCTGCTCGTCCCAGGCGGCGTCCGAGGCTGCCCCGCCGTCGGCGCCGAGCCGCCCGAGACCGGTCAGCGGGCGGACGTACAACGGGTAGAGATACAGCTCTTCCGGCTGCCAGCCGAGTGCCGCGTCCAGCGAGGTGCGCCAGCTGTCCTCGGTCTGCCCGTCGATGCCGTAGATCAGGTCGATGTTCAGGATCGGGATGCGGGCGTCCCGTATCCGGTCCAACGCCGCCTCCACCTCGGCACGGCGCTGCGGCCGCACCGCGGCACGTGCCTCGGCTTCGACGAAACTCTGCACACCGATGCTGATCCTCGTCGTGCCGCGGTCGGCGAGGACGGCCAGCCGGTCGGCTGTCGCGGTCGACGGAGACGTCTCCACCGACAGGGGTACGGACCGCAGATCGGCGCCCATCCGCTTCTCCGCGATGTCGCAGAGCCGCTCCAGCTCCGGCGCGGTCAGGAACGTGGGAGTGCCCCCGCCGAACGCCGCCGCGGCGAAACGGACCGGTTCGGCGTCTCCCAGCGCGTCGCGGACGGCGGTGGCCTGCCGGTCGAGTGCGTCGAGGTACCGGGTCGTCAGCTCGTCCGGAGCGCCGATCCGGGTGAAGAGATTGCAGAAACCGCAGCGGACCTCGCAGAACGGTATGTGCAGGTAGAGCGAGAGGGCGTCCTTGCGCTCGGCCGCCCACAGCTCACGCAACGCCGGCCGGTCGGCCAGGGGGCGATAGGCGGTCTTGTGCGGATAGGCGTAGACGTAGCTCTGGTACGGGCGGATGGTGTCAGCGGCGGTCGTCGTGCGGCTCATGGTGCGGTGGCCCCCGGTTCCAGGAAGAAGTGCGCGTACGGAACGGTCCAGACGGACTCGTGACCGAGCCGGTGGCCGGTGTAGCCGCCGTCCCCGTACGCCGTTCCGTGATCCGAGCAGACGATGGCGAAGCAGCGGCGGCGGCTGCTCGCGGCGGCGAAGAGCCGGCCGATGTGGGCGTCGACGTACTCCAGGGCGGCGGCGTGGGTGGCGCGGGAATCGCCCGCCTCGCGCGTGGCCCCCGGCTGGTGGAACCAGTTGGGCTGGTGCAGCGCGGCCACATTGACGAAGAGGAACAGCCGCTGCTCCGCGGGGAGTGCGGCGACGACCTGCTCGGCGCGGGCCACCTGCGCCTCGAAGGAGGTGGGCGACGCGACGCCGAACTCCGGTTCCCAGTGACTGTCCTGGAACAGGCCGGGCAGTACGGAGCCGAGCGGCCCCTGCCGGTTGAAGAAGCCGACGCCGCCGATGCAGACCGTGCGATAGCCCGCGGCGGCGAGGCCGGTGGGCAGATCGGGGGTGTCGAAGACGAAGGTGCCCGACGCGGTGGACTCACTGCCCGCGAAACGCGCCGCGAACAGCCGGGGATGCGGCCCCGGGCTCACCGGTGTCGGCAGGAATCCGGCGAAGATCGCCTGGTGGGAGGCGTAGGTGAAGCTGCCGGGCGCATGCCGCTTCTCCCAGGCACCACCCGGCAGATGACGTGCCAGATGCGGGATGCGTCCCGCCGCGGCGAGCTCCGCCGCCACGTCGTGGCGCAGGGTGTCGAGGGTGATGAGCAGGAGGTCGTGACTGCCCACGATCTCGCTCATGTCGGGGTTCTGGACGTCCGCGAGGGCGGGCGCGCGGTCAGGGAGTGGGGGTTGCACGGTGGTTCCTTGTTCTGTTCATCACGGCGGCGACCTGTGCCGCGTAGGTGTCGAGGCCCTCGGCGCCGCTGCCGGGAAGGCCGGTGAGGCGCGGCAGCAGATCTCCGAAGGCGTTGACCTCGCCGACGGCGAAGCGCCGCCAACCGGTCGCAGGCAGCAGATCGACGCCCACGCACAGCGTGCCCGGGAAACAGTCGGCGGCCCGTTCGCACAGGGCCAGGACCTCGGCCCAGCTGCCGCCCGCGGTCTCGACGGCCGCACGGGCGTCGTCGAGACGTCCGCGGGCCCCGCCGAGGTGAAGATTGGTCATGGGTGAGTGGCTGGTGCGCACGACGGCATGGGTGGCCCGGCCGGCCACCACCACGACCCGCAGATCCGCCACCCTGCCGTGCTGGGACGCCTTGGGCAGCCAGCGCTCGATGTGCAGGCCGTCCGGCGCGAGGGCGTCGACGATCGCCGCGACTTCCCGCTCCGTCGTGCAGCGGCGCACGCGCAGCGAGTTGAAGAGCCGGCCGGCCGTGTCGCGCTCCACCGATGTGGTCGCCCTGACCCGGCCGGGCCCGGCCGTCTCCACGGCCAGGACCCCCGAGGCGGATGAGCCGTGCGCGAGCTTCACGAAGGCCCGGGGCATGCGATGGGCCGCCATGCGTGCGCGCACGTCCGCCCAGTCGCGTACTGCGGGCGCCGAGGCACCCGACGTCGGCGACGCGGGCACAGGAACCCCGGCGCCGTCCAGCACGGCGTGGCAGAGCCGCTTGTCGAACAGCACGGCGACCTCACCGGGGTCGTCGAGCAGAGCGGCCCCGGCGGCGCCCGCCGCCCGCGCCACGGCCCGTACGGCCGAGGTGAACCGGGCGTACCAGAGGGCGGTGCCCTCGACCCGCGTCGGATCGTCGACCGCCCGCAGCAGCCGTTCCACCTCGGCGTCCTCACCCGGCGAGTCCATCCGTACGGTCTCGCCCGGCCGGAATTCGGCCTCGCCGCGCAGGACGTCCAGCCAGGACACGACCCGCGCGGCCGGCAGCCCGGCGGCGCGCACGGCGTCCTGGAAGAGCGTGACCCGGCGGTTGCCGGGCACACCCACGACGACGAAGCGCGGCGCCGGGCCCGTCGTGCTATTCGCTGACGGCGACATAACGGAAGTCGTCCTCTTCCGGATCCCAGTCCTCGGCGTCGTGGATCTCGCCGTTCACCCGGTCGGCACCGAGCAGGTCTTTGAGGCGGGTCACCAAGGGGTCGCTGATGTAGTGGTGGTGCAGGTCCAGGAGGGAGAGATGGGTGAGCGGCTGGCCCGAGAGCAGAGCCTGGGCCCCTTCGTCGCCCAGTGTTCCCATCGCGAGGGAGAGCGACTCCAGCTGGGCGACGACGGGGGCCGAGGCGACGGCGGCCGCGATCTCGTCCTGGATCTCGCTGTTCTGCAGCCCGAGACGGCGCAGGGCGGGGAACGTCGCGCCGGACAGCAGCGGCGCGAGGTCCTCGACCGTCGTGTTCCCGCCGTACTCGTCGACACCGAGCCAGAGTTCGAGATGCTCCAGCGCGGGCAGCTCCGACGCTCCGATCGCCCGTACGATGCCGGCCGGCAGGCCGCCCGACTCGATACGCAGCGACGTGAGCGCCCGGTGCCGCACCGGCTTGAGGTCGAGCGCCTCGTCGTCGTCCGGCGGTGCGCCGGATCCGCGTACCGTCAACTCCTCCAGGTGCCCGAACGCCTCGATCACCGGGGTGATGTCGCACATGGGGAGCCACGACAACTCGCACTCCTCACCGATGACATCGGCGAGGAAGAGGGCCCGAAGGGCTGGGAGGCGTTCCGCGTGACGGGCCAGCAACTCGACGACGGGAGCGACCGATTCGTACTCGTCCTCCCACCAGGGGCCGATCAGCAGGGCTCGGACCCGGGACGTGTCGACCGTGTCGAGGAAGTGCTGCCACAGCGTGGCGAACGTCAGATCGTCCTGCCAGGCGCTCTCCAGCCGCCACGCGACCGCATCGGCGGCCGGGAGCGGGTCGGTGCGCGACCGACCCGGTCCCGGCAGGGTCAGGACCGGGAGGCCGTGAAAGATTTCGGGGTGTTCGATGTCAGTCATCGCGTGTCACTCCGCCACCGCGGTGTAGCGGCCTTCGACACCGCGATCGCCCCAGGGTTCGTTGCGCTCCGACACGTCGACCCGCACACCGTGGGTTTCCAGCTCCTGGGTGATCCGGCGCTCCATCGGCCCGGTCATGAAGTGGTGGTGAAGATCGAGCCGTTCGAGGTGGGTGAGCGGCTGGCCGTCCAGCAGCGCTGCCGCGCCCTCGTCGCCCAGTGTGCCGTTCGACAGGTCGAGCACCCGCAACTGGGCGACGACCGGTGCACTCGCGACAACCGTCGCGATCTCGTTCTGCACCTCGCTGTTGCGCAGGCCGAGGTGGTGGAGGAGGGGGAAGCGCGTGCCGGAGAGCAGTGGCGCCAGGTCCGTCACATCGGCGTCGCCCCCGTAGGAGGAGACGCCGAGCCAGAGATCGAGCCGCTCCAGCGCGGGCAGTTCGCTGTCCAGAATGCCGCGGATCACACCGACCGGCAGGCCGCCGGTCTCGATGGTCAGCGAACGCAGTCGTTCGTGCTTCGTGGGGGAGAACACCAGGCCCGTGCCGCCGCGCACGCCCAGCTCCAACAGGCCGGGGAACGCGCTGAGCAGCGCGGTCACGTCCGACTGCTCGATCCAGGAGATCTCGTTCTCCTCCTGGGTGATGTCACCGACGAAGACGGCTTCCAAGGAGGTCAGCCGGTCGGCCGCGGCGACGATCAGATCGATCGGGTAGGACGACTTCTCCTCGTACGACTCGCCCCACTGGCCGACGATCAGAGCCCGGACACCAGCCGGATCGACCCTGGTGAGGAACGCCTGGAACGCCTCCTCCCAGGTCATCTCGGATTCGTCGTCATACGGATCGACCGAGATGCGCCAGGCCGCCGCATCGGCGGCCTGCACCGGCACTTCTTCCGTCGCGTGCTGGAAGTCGACAGCGGGAAGGCCGAGCAACTCGTGCAGATGGTCCACACCGGACATGACCCTGTGCTCCTGGTACTGGGGAACGGCTGATGTCCGCAAGGTCTATCAAGCGCCACTGACAACGGCGCGACCGGGGACCGCTCGGGGATCGTCCGGGACGTGTCCGGGAGGCGTCCGCCGGCGCCGGGGCGGCCGGTCGGCAGGGCGACGGGCGTGGGCAGGCTCTCGCCCAGGACGACGACGGGCCTGGTCAAGCCCTCGCCGGGACGGCGACGGGCGTGGTCGGGCTCCCCGGCCCACGGCCGGCGGCGCCCGGCTGCGCGGGACGATGTCAGACCCTGCCCGTAGCGTTTTCCTCGTGGCCGGCACAGCGGGTGCTGCCACGGAGGGGAGAAGTCTGTGTACCGGCAGGGCGATGTACTGATCATGTCGTTGGAGGAGTCGGCGGTGCCCGCGCACCTGGTGGACGCGCCGGGTGAACCGAGGGACGGACGGGGGCGGATGATCCTCGCCCTGGGCGAAGTCACAGGCCACGCCCATGCGGTTCAGGGACCGGGCCGCCTGATGCGCGAGGCGGGTGCCTTCGGACCGATGCTGCTCCATCTTCCCGAGGGCGGGCGGGTGGTGCACGAGGAGCACGCGACGATTCCGCTGTCGAAGGGCTGGTACCGCGTGGTCCGCCAGCGGGAGTACGCACCGGGCGCGATACGCATCGTCGCGGACTGACGCGCCGGCCCGCCCGGGCGACAGCGGACCGGAGAAGTGGATCCGAGAAGTGGATCCGAGAAGTGGATCCGAGCTCCGAAGCGCTGTGGCTCACCGGAGCGGGCGACAGGGAACACCGCACGACGCACCACACCGCACGACGCACCACACCGCATGATGCGGAACACCGCACGGCGCGGAACTCCGCACAGGGCGGGACACCGCACGGCGCGGGACACCGATCGACACAGAATCAGGGGACGGGGAAGACCGATGCAGTACGTGGACTCATGGCGGGCCGTTGCGGCGGCGACGGGCGCGGCGGATCGGGCCGCTGCCGAGGACGGGCTGCGGCTCGCCTACCGCAGCGCGGGACTTGCCGAGCCGGAGCGGATCGTCTGGGTCGACTCGCCCAGGGCCGCCGTGGAGGCCGTGGAGAAGCTCGTCGACGCCGGACGTTCGGTGCGCGACGAGGTGAGGACCCGGCCCTGGGCGCAGGAGCGGCGCCGGATGTACGACGAGCTGGGCCCTGCCGGGTGGTCCGCCCTGTGGTCCGCCACCGGCGCACAGCTCTGGGAGACCACGGCGGCGCTCGCCGAGCGGATCAGGGCCGGCGTCGTCGCGGACCTCGCGGAGCGCCCGGAGGACGAGTCCGATGTCCGGCTGGTCCTGCTCGACGCGGTGCTGGGCCAGCACGATGCGGCCTGGCTCGCCGCGTTCGACGGCCGGGGCGACCGGTTGGCAGGGCTGGCCGAGGTCGCCGGGCAAGCGGGCTGGTGGTGGCCCTACGAGCGGGTCGTGGTGATCAGTGAGCGACCCGAGGCACTCCACCGCGACGAGGCGGGCCGGCTCGACCGTGGAGACGGCCCGGCGCTCGCCTACCGCGACGGCTTCGCGCTCTACGCCTGGCGGGGCATGCCCGTGCCCGCCGACTTCCTCGCGGAGCTGAGCTCACTGACCCCCCAACGAATACGTGAGGAGGAGAACGCGGAACTGCGCCGCGTCATGCTGGAGTTCTACGGCTACGACCGCTACCTCTCCGAGTCGGGCGCCGAGCCCGTCCATCAGGACGAGACGGGCATCCTCTGGCGGATCGCGCTGGACGGCGACGAGGACGTGGCGATGGTCGAGGTGGTCAACTCGACCCCGGAGCCGGACGGTACCCATCGCACCTACTGGCTCCGGGTGCCGCCCAGCACGAGGACCGCGAAGGACGGTGTGGCCTGGACCTTCGGACTCCAGGGCGAGGCGTACGCGCCCCTGCGTCAGACCTGACCGCCGTCACCGCGGCGGACCGCCCGTCAGTTCCCGGCGTACCGCCCTTCAGTTCCCGGCACCGAGGTACAGGCCGATCCGGTCGCATGCCTGTACCACCGGGGCCGGGGGACCGACGGCGAACGGCGCGGTGTCCACCGTCCGCACCGCCGCACGGCCGGTGCCTCGGTACGAACGGACCGGCGGGCGGAGATTCAGGCCGTCAGCTCCGCGCGGTCGATGCCGAGTTCGCGGGCGAGGGCCTCGTCGGTCCAGGCCAGCATCGTGGCCCGGGAGAGCGGACCGGCGTACGACGTCATCTGCACGGCCAGACCGTCCAACAGGGCGGTCAGCCGCCAGGCCACGGACATCGGGTCGTCGCAGCGGAACTCACCGGCGGCCGCGCCCTCGTCGATGACCTCGGCCAGCTCCGCCTTCCACTGCTGGTCGAGATCAGCGGCCACATTGCGCAGTGCCGGATCGCGCAGCGAGGCCGCCCAGCCCTCGATCCACAGTCGCCAGCCCTTGGCCTGGCCCGTCGGCGCGTACCAGCGGACGGCGGCGCGCAGCCGCCGTACCGCGCTGGTGCGGCGGCTCAGCAACGTGCGCAGATGCGCGAGGTCGGCCTCGGCGGCATGGGCGAAGGCGGCCGCGACCAGCTTCTCCTTGGTCGAGAAGTGGTAGAGCACAAGCGCGTTGCTCACACCGAGCACAGCGGCCACGTCGGCGATCCGTACCGCCGCCACCCCCCGCACCTCGATCTGTTCGACGGCGGCGCGCAGGAGTTCCTCACGCCGTTCCGCCACGCTCAACCGCACTCTCGCCACGGCGTCACCCTAACGAATATGCACGGCCCGGGCAGGCAGGGGGCGGAGCCGCGCACGACCCCGCCCCTTGTTCATCCGACGTACGCGGCGCCGGCCGGCTCCGTCAGCACCATATGTCGGCGCAACCGGAGTTGTACGCGTCGATCAGAGTCTCCGTCAGCGAAGCACCCGTGGTGTCCGTGACGGTGGACCTCAGGTCGACCTTGGCGGTGCCGAGGGCCGGAACGGTGACCTTCCAGCGGCCGTCGGCCCCGCGGGCCGCCGCGGCCTGCTTCCAGTCGGTGCCGTCCGTCGCGTACCAGACCTTCAGCGAGGCGAGGGGAACCGCCTTCTGGCTGCCCTGGGCAAAGAGGCCGACGGTGTAGTCGAGCGGCTTCTCCGGGTCGGCGGCATTCTCGCCGGTGAGCGGCATCCGGTAGTCGAGGTCCAGCAGCCTGGCTGGTGCGGCCGACTTCTCGTGTCCGGAGCGCAGCCGCCACTCGCTGGTCACTTCGGTCCCGAGCATCCAGGTCACCGGATCCGGCGACGTCCGCGTGGCGTCGACGGTCAGCCGGTACCAGCCGTCCTTGCGCGGCAGGTCGAACGTGGCGCGTCCCGGTGCGTCATTGCGCGCCAGTACCTTGCCGCTGTCGTCCGCCAGAACCGTGCTCCCGCTGTCCGCGCCCGGCGCCGTCTCGGCCCGGTGCCCGGCCGCGTCGGAGAACACCGGGAGCGCCACCTTCAGCTTGTCGCCCTCCCTGACGACCTGGGCGGTACCGGCCCGGCTGCCGAGTGCCGGGTTGAAGGGGGCGGACATCCAGTCGTCGCTGTACGCGCCGTCCCTGCGGTACACGGTGGGCCCGCTGACCAGGGTGCCCAGCGGGTAGACCCCGTCGCTGACGTCGTACTGGTAGTGGAAGGTCGCCGTCGTCCACGCCACGTCCGGGGAGAAGTACAGCGTCTGCTCCGACGGCGGGCGGTACCGGGTGAGCTGCTGATAGAGGGTCAGCCCGTGCCAGGTGGTCCAGGCGTACATGCCCTTGGGGTCGGACGGGTAGCCATGGGTGCGCTCCGTCGTCCGCACCGCGGCCAGCTCGGACCGCCGGTCGAACCAGTCGGCTCCGGCCGGAACGCGGCCGTCGACCGAGTGGTGCAGGTAGTAGGCGTCCGCTCCGGTGCTGACGCCGTCGAGCGTCAGGGTCAGCGGCCCCTCGGCCAGCCGGTCCCGCAGTGCCGGAACGCTGGCCTGGTCCAGCCGGAGCACCGGCGTCGGCCGGTAGACGGAGAGCCCGTAGCCGACGTACATGATGGCAGCCGCGCCGGCGTCGGTCAGCTTCTGGTAGAGCGCGTTGTTGAAGGCGGTCTGGCTGGTCGCCGGAGTCCACAGCACGATCCGGCCCTTGAGGTCCATCGTCGCCGGGTCGGTGTCCGCTCCGGTTCCGATGTCGACGACCTCGCCCGTGGTGGTGCCCAGCCAGCTGTAGATGCTGTACTGCGACAGCAGCAGCTTCAGCGCGTCGGCCGAGGAGCCGGGCTCGTGCGCGTCGACCTCACGCTGCTGCCAGCTCAGCCCGCCGAAGAAGGTGAGTCCGGACAGAGCCGTTCCCGTGGTGGGCACGGCCTCGACGCGGTACTGACCGGCGGAACTCGGCGCGACCAGACCGCTGTCCACGGCGCCGGAGCCGGTGTCGACGCGCGAGGCGATCCCGGTCGCCGACTGGAGGGCGACCCGGGCGGACCCGTCGTCCACCCCGATCCGTACCGGCTTCGCTTCCTTGGTGTCGAGCGCGACGGTGGTGTCCTGGTCCACCGTCACCCGTCGGGCGAAGTGGATCGCCGTGGTGCCGACGATGGTGTTGCCCACCGTGTCGTACTCCCAGGTGTGCCCGAGCGCCCGGTAACTGCCGCGCGGCAGCGTCACCTTCTTCGGGGTGGTGCCTGTCAGCCCGATCAGTTGCGACGCGCCGGTCCTCTCGTTCTGGAGGACCACACCGGTCGAGGTGGCCTCGCTGCCTTCACGCGGCGCGGGTCCGGTCAGCGTGAGGGTGTGCGCCTCCGGATCGGCCTGGATCGAGACCGGTACGGTCGCTCGTCCGCCGCCCGCCCAGGTCGCGGTCACGGCGCCGCCGTACGTCGTGCCCGCCTCGACCTGTGAGGGTTCGAGCGTGACCTTCGAGACGGCGGAGGAACGCGCGGGCACGGTCAGCATCCGCGCGTCGAGGCGCACCGCACCGCCCGGCCCCGTGGACAGCTTCAGCCGCACCGGCTTGCCGGTGGTGTTCGTCCAGGTCAGCCCGTGGCTTTGGGGCTCGGCGCAGGCGTTGGGGCAGGCGGTGTGGGCGGCCAGCGTGGCGGGTTCGGCGACCACCGTCGTGGCGAGTGCGGCCGGCACGTCGGTGAGGCCGGAACCGGTGTCGGAGACCGTCGCGCCGTCCACCGGCGCGGCGCTGCCGATCAGCGCCGCCTTCAGCCGGGCGCCGGACCAGTCGGGGTGCCGCTGCGCCAGCAGGGCCGCGGCGCCCGCCACGTGCGGGCTCGCCATCGATGTACCCGAGAGCGATGCGTACCGCTCGGTGACGGCGGCGTCGGCCAGGGTGCCGGCGGCGCGCGCGGCGACGATGTCGCTGCCCGGGCCGGTGATCTCCGGCTTGACGGCGGGCCTGCCCTGACGCGGTCCGCGTGAGGAGAACGACGACATCTCGCCGGACTTGGTGACCGAGCCGACCGTCAGAGCGGCGTCGGCGGCACCGGGCGCGCTGATCGTTCGGTCGCCGCTGTTGCCCGCGGCGATCACGAACAGCGTGCCGTGCTCGGCGGAGAGCTTGTCGACGGCGGCGGACAACGGGTCGGTGCCGTCCGACGCCACGGTCGAGCCGAGGCTCATGTTGACGACCTCGGCGTCCTGGTCGACGGCCCACTGCATGCCCGCCAGGATCCAGGAGTCGTAGCCGTAGCCGTCGTTGTCGAGCACCTTGCCCTCGACGAGTTCCGCGTCCGGTGCGACACCCGCGTACCGGCCGCCGGAGGCGGCCCCGGAACCGGCGATGATCGACGACACATGAGTGCCGTGGCCCTGCATGTCCTGCATGCCGTCCCCGGTGAAGTCCTGCGAGGCGACGACCGCACCCTTCAGATCGGGGTGGTCCCTGTCGTAGCCGGTGTCGAGGACGGCGACTCTCGTGCCCTTGCCGGTGATCCCGGCACGATGGGCCCGGTCGGCGCCGATCTGCGGGACGGACCTGTCGAGCGTGGCCCGTACCCTGCCGTCGAGCCAGACCCTGCCGATGCCTTCCGCGCGGGCCCGTGCGGTGGTGCCGAGCTGCTTCCACACGGAGTCGGCCGACTTCTTCGGCACTCTCAGCGCGGTGGTCTCCGTGGTCGGGAAGGCGGCGGCGACCCGTGCGCCCTCCGGCGCCTGGGGGGCTCCCGAGGATGCTGCGGCACCGCCGACGAGGATGCGCAGCGAGTCCGTGTCGGCGTCCGAATAGCCCGAGGCGACCAACTCGGTCACATCGAACAGTCGCTGGTCCACCCGGCCCCGGGAGATCTCGCCGATGGCGTCGATCGGCACCGCGTACTCGTGGCCCCCGGCCCGGAAGCGGGTGAAGCCCATGCCCTCGCGCCCGTCGCCCGGCACGATCGAGCTGATCTGCAGGCCCTCCCCGTGGCCGGAATACGTCACCACATCGCCGGTCAGCAGGGTGACGGTGCTGCTTACGCCGCCTGTTCCCGGGGATGTGGACGGGGCGGCGAAGGCGGGTGGGTCGTCGGCGGCAGCCGGCAGTGTCCCACCGGCAAGGGCGGCGGCGAGCGCGGTGGCGCAGACCGCGACCCATCTGGTCCGTCTCATTCTCACCTCGTGAACTCGTGTGTTTTCAGGGGGTGGTGAGGAGAGTGTCAGGAGCATGACGTGTTTGCCCGAGTCCGGTCTGGCGGGAAGCTGCCATGGCGGCTATACGCCGTAAGGGCGGTGGTCGACGGTGACGTCCTCTGCCCGGCGTGCGGGTGGTGGCCGTCGGTGGCGGCTTCCGCCAGGCGTGCGGGTGGTGGCCGTCGGTGGCGGCCTCTGCCCGGCGTGCGGGTGGGCTCAGCGATACCAGCCGAACCGTTCCGCCATGACAGGCAGCCGGTCCGCGACGATGGCGTGCGCGGCGGCCCGCGGGGTGCAGTCGTCGGTCTCGGCGCGGGCCAGTGTCCGGTCGATCAGGACTCGCATGGAACGGCGGGTGTGCCCGAACGCCTCGTCGGCGTCCGCGCCGATGTCGCCGAACAGGGTCCACCACCACCAAGCGTTCGTACCGGAGTTGACGACCACATCCGGCAGCACCGTGATCCCGCGCGCCGCGAGCAGGGCCTCCGCCTCCGCGAGCACCGGCATGTTCGCCGCCTCGACGATCCAACGGGCCCTTACCCGTGCCTGATTGGCGGAATCGATCGCGTACGAGACGGCCGCCGGTACGAGTATCTCGGCGTCCTGCTCCAGCCAGGCGTCCGCGGGCAGCTCCCGGTCCCCGTCCCGGAGCGCGCCGCGGTCCACCGTTCCGTGCCCGTCCCTGGCGGCGAGCAGTCCCTCGACATCCAGGCCGGCCGGATTGGCGATCGTGCCCTCGACGTCGGCCACGGCGACGACCGTCAGCCCGGCCCGCTGCAGGAACCGTGCCGTCGCCCCGCCCATGGTCCCGAGACCCTGTACGGACACCCGCGCCTCCCGGTACGGGACACCTGCCCGGTCGAGCGCCGCGAGCGCTGATTCGGCGACCCCGCAGCCGCCGACCAGCTCGTCGAGTCCGATGCCGTCCACCTCGACGGCGAACGCGTCGGCGAGACGTCGCCGCGCCGCCTTCTCGTCGTCGAGCAGCGGATAGACGGCCTGGACCGAGGAGACGAGTCCGGCCTCGGCCGCCGCCCGGTCCACGATGTCCTGGGTGAGCCCCAGGTCCTCGCCCGTCGTCCACACGTTCTCGACGTAGGGGCGCACGGCCCGCAGGTAGCGCACCAGAACGCCGTACGCCTCCGGATCGCGCGGGTCGCAGTCGATGCCGCCCTTGGCGCCGCCGAGCGGTATGTAGCGGGCCTCCGTGTCGTCGGCGTCGAAGTGGAGGGCCTCCTTCATCGTCATGCCGCGAGCCAGGCCCGCCACTTCGTCGAGGGTGCAGCCCGCCCGCATCCGCAGCCCTCCGCTGGACACGCCGCGCACCAGCCGGTCCACGACCAGATGCCCCTGGCGGCCGGTGATGTGGTCGGTCCAGGTGAGCGAGATCAGTGGTGCCGACGGGGCGGTGGGGCGGGACACCGGGGGTGTCGTCATCGGGGGGTCTCCTCGGTCACGGCGATCAGGGTGGGCCCGGGGTGGTGAGGGCCGGGGGCAGGGCACGGGCAAGCGCTTCGGGGGTGTCGGCGCGGGCGCCGTGGTCGCCGTACGCCCCCACCGGGGCGGGCGGGCCGACGGACAGCGGGCTGACGTCGGAGGGCGGACCGATGGCGGCGGCCGGAACGACGCGCCGATCGGCCGACCGGGCATGCCGCCCTCCGAGGACAGACAATTTACTGAACCGCCGGTCAGTATTGGGATCCGGGGCCGCCCCTGTCAATGCGGACTCTGCTGAATCGTCGTTCAGTGGCTGGAGTGTGTCGGTCAAGGGCCTGGGGGGTGCTCCGCCCCGCACCGGTCCCGGAAACGGGGGGAGGGCGAGCGGCACGTGGGTGGTCGCGGGGACGGTCTTCTCCGGGCCGGCCCGGTCGTCTCCGACGGCATCGTGGGACGCCACCTCGGCGGCCGGCGATCACCGGAATGCCGCACGCGGCGCTCGGGATGTGACACGGATTGCGGCCAGGTGCGGAATCCTGCGGAGGGCACGCACGTTGGACCCGGCATGACGGGAATCGACGCACAGCAGGACGCCCTGCTCCACCTGCTCGGCGAGGAGAGCGGCGGCGTACTCGTGACGCTCAAGCGGGACGGCCGGCCCCAGCTGTCCAATGTCAACCACTGCTACTACCCGGACGAGCGCGTCGTCCGGGTCTCGATCACCGAGGACCGGGCGAAGACGAAGAACCTCCGCCGCGACCCGCGGGCGAGCTACCACGTCACCAGCGCGGACCGCTGGGCGTGGACGGTCGTGGACGGTACGGCCGAGCTGTCCCCGGTCGCCGCCGACCCGCACGACGCGACGGTGGAGGAGCTGATCACGCTCTACCGCGACGTCCAGGGCGAACACCCCGACTGGGACGACTACCGCGACGCGATGGTCCGCGACCGCCGCGTCGTGCTGCGGCTGCGGATCGAGCACGCGTACGGGCAGCCGCGTGGCTGACCGGACCCCGTCCGGCGATCAGCCGCTCGGCCGCTCTGCTCTCGCGCTGCCGTACCCCCCGCCCATAATGAGACGACACCGACTCCCTCAGGAGATGTTGTGACCGGCGCTGACCCCTTGCCTCCGCTCCGTACCCGGCTTCGTTCGCTGCGTCCCGCCGCATTCGGCGCCGATCCGGGCGGTGCACGCATGGAGCGCATCCGCCGCTCGCCGAACTTCGCCGACGGCGTCTTCCAGAACCCCGTGGGGGCGCGGACCAGGCCGTCCGGATCCGCGCTGGAGCTTGCGAAGGTCTATTTCCGCAAGGAGGAGCGGGTCCGCAGGGCTCCCGTCGGCACCGTGCCCGTCCACGCCACCACGTACGCCGACCTCGCCGAGCCGCCCGCCACCGGGCTGCGGCTCACCTGGATGGGCCATTCCAGCGTGCTCGCCGAAATCGACGGCCGACGGGTGCTCTTCGACCCCGTCTGGGGCGAGCGCTGTTCGCCCTTCGCCTTCGTCGGCCCCAAACGGCTCCACCCCGTGCCGCTGCCGCTCGCCGCGATCGGACCCGTCGACGTGGTGGTGATCTCCCACGATCACTACGACCACCTCGATCTGCCGACGATCCGGGCCCTCGCGGGTACGGACACGGTGTTCGCGGTCCCGCTCGGCGTCGGCGCCCATCTGGAGCAGTGGGGCGTGCCGGCCGACCGGATGCGTGAACTGGACTGGAACGAGACGGCGAACATCGCCGGCATCAGCCTGACCGCCACTCCCGCCCGGCACTTCTGCGGTCGCGGCCTGCGCAACCAGCAGCACACGCTCTGGGCGTCCTGGGCCGTCGCGGGACCGGAGCACCGGATCTACCACAGCGGTGACACCGGCTACTTCCCCGGCTTCAAGGACATCGGCGCGGAGCACGGTCCCTTCGACGCGACGATGATCCAGATCGGCGCGTACTCCCAGTACTGGCCGAGAAACCACACCGACCCCACGCCGCTCCCCGGGGCGTGGCCGGACATCCACATGACACCTGCCGAAGGCGTGGAAGCACACCTCGACCTGCAAGGACGCAAGCCTCACGGCGTCCTGCTGCCGATCCACTGGGGGACCTTCAGCCTCGCCTTCCACGCGTGGGCCGAGCCGGCCGAGTGGACGGTGGACGCCGCGGCCGACGCGGGCCAGCCGGTCGCGGTCCCCCGGCCGGGTGAGCCCTTCGAGCCCGCAGGTGTCCTCCCCGCCGATCCCTGGTGGCGGCCGGTGTCCCAGCCGATCGACCATCCCTGGCGCGCCCCGAAGACATCGGCAGCCGCGTCCGGAGCCACCCCCCTGGGCGATCTCGACCTCGCGGGGGAACGCTGACGTCGAGCGCTGATATCGAGTGCTGATATCGGGCGCTGATATCGAGCGCTGGCATCAAGCGATGAGCTCGGGTGACGACGCCGGACGTGGCGTCGGCTCCTTCTCCGGCGGCGGGCGCGGCACAGAGGTGGTGCACGCCGCACACTGGCACGGCAGACGGCTCGGCCCGTCCGGCATGACCGGACGGGCCGAGCCGTTCCATGTGTTCAGAGGTTCGCATCCGTAGGCCGTACGAGTGTCTGCCGGCCAGGTGTCAATGCGGCGTAATCGGTCTCTTGTGCGAGAGGCCATACCAGAGCGGGACGGATGGTGGGCAAGTTCGACAACTGCCCGTCGCGCATGCGTGATTGACGACTACCGTGTGTGCCCGGTGATCAACGGTGGGCTCATATCTTTCGAGCCTGGCCGACCGATGCCCCGAGCCTGACCGACCACCGTAGGCGCCACCGCATGAACGTTGCCCCCTGGTGCCCCACGTACCGAGGACACTGATGTCTCAACTTCGCGCCCCCGAAGCGCGACCGGAACGCCGAGAGGGCGGACGGCACGGCCGACCTGGTGCCCGTTCGCACTCGGCCACGGCCAGGACGCGCGCCGCCCGCACTTCCCCGGAGACGCGTATACGGCCCCAACTCCTGCGCACCGCGGTGCTGCCGGTCGTCGCCACGGTGTTGACCGGAGCCGCAGCGGTCATCTTCACCGTCCGCTCCACCGGAGCCCGGCCGTCCATGGAGCTGTGGGTCGCACTGGGCGGGGCGGGTGCGCTGGCCGTCGCCGCGGTGCTGGCCGCGTACCTCGCCGCCAACCGCGTCGCCACCACCGTCTTCGCCCGGTGCCTGGCGCTTCGCCGCGCCAGCGCACAGGGCCAGGCCGAACTCCAGCGGGTGGTGGAACGGCTCCGCAACGGCGAACCCGTGCCGGCACGGACGCCGACGCGGCCGGTCGCTCCCGGCAGCGATGCCTTCGAACTGCTCGCGCAGGAACTCGGCCGCCAGCAGGAAGTCGCCGTGGCCGCGGTCGTGCAGGCGTCGCGGCTCGCCGACCACACCGGCGAGGAGCAGAAGGTCGAGGTCTTCGTCAACCTCGCCCGCCGGCTCCAGTCGCTGGTGCACCGCGAGATCCAGCTGCTCGACGAGCTGGAGCACGAGGTCGAGGATCCCGATCTGCTCAAGGGCCTCTTCCATGTCGATCATCTCGCCACGCGCATCCGCAGACACGCCGAGAACCTCGCCGTCCTCGGCGGCGCCGTCTCGCGGAGGCAGTGGAGCAACCCGGTCACCATGACCGAGGTGCTGCGTTCGGCGATCGCCGAGGTCGAGCAGTATCCGCGGGTCAAGCTGGTGCCGCCGATCGGCGGCACACTGCGCGGTCACGCCGTGGCCGATGTGATCCATCTGCTGGCGGAACTCGTGGAGAACGCCACCGTGTTCTCCGCCCCGCACACCCAGGTGCTGCTCCGTGCCCAGCAGGTCACCGCCGGACTGGCCCTTGAGGTCGAGGACCGGGGGCTCGGCATGCCGGACAACGAGCAGAGGCGGATGAACGCCCTGCTCGCCGACCCCGACCAGGTGAATGTGGCCCATCTCCTGCAGGACGGCCGGATCGGTCTGTTCGTCGTCGCGTCACTCGCCCGACGGCACGGCATCGCGGTCCGTCTGCAGAGCAACATCTACGGAGGCACACAGGCCGTGCTCGTCCTCCCGCAGTCCCTGCTGGGTGCGGCCGGGGACGTTCCGACCGAGGCCGACGCGGCTCCTGTCCCGCCTGCCGGGCCCGTGCACCGTCCGCAGGCCGCGGACGACACCGGCA
Source organism: Streptomyces sp. NPDC058051 (assembly GCF_042885475.1). Taxonomy (NCBI): domain Bacteria; kingdom Bacillati; phylum Actinomycetota; class Actinomycetes; order Kitasatosporales; family Streptomycetaceae; genus Streptomyces; species Streptomyces sp. NPDC058051. The sequence continues at coordinate 66,140 of NZ_JBHVRW010000031.1, read as the reverse complement.
GCCACCGCCGGCCGAACCCCGGCCTGAACCCGGGGCCGGGCCCGGCCCCGCAGACGGCCGGCCGGCAGGCGTACGTCCCCACTCAGCCGCTCCGCCTGCGTCAACCGCAGCAGCAGACGCGAGACCAGGGCGAGGCACCACCGCTCCCCTTGCGCACCGAAGGGCTCGACCGTCCCGGCCCGGCAGAGGCCCTGCCCGGGACCGGACACACGGACGACCCCGCCGTGGCACAGCCTTCGGAGCCCGGAGCCGTACGCGGAACGATGGGCAGGCCGCAACTTCCCAGGCGCGCCCACCAGGAGCACCTGGTTCCGCAGCTCAGGCAGGCACCGGCGCCGCGAACCACGGACGAGCAGGCCGTCCACGACCCGGGGCTTGTGGCGGCCTTCCGGCGAGGCATCGAACTCGCCGAGGCCCGTTCCGATGCCGAAGCGGACACGGACCATGGCCCGGACACGGGCCTCGACCCGGCGTCCCCGTCCGTCCGGCAGTCTCAGCCCCAGGTCCCACTCAAACCGCTGCCCGTCCGCGGACTCACCGAGACCGCCGCCCGCCGTCACCGGAACCTGTCCGCGGACCCGTCAGCGGACCCGTCGGCGGACCCGTCCCGGAACCCTTCCCCGGACCCGGCACCTTCCCAGGGCCCGTACCCGGATCCGGCCCCGGCCACCGACCCCTTCGAAGCGAATTCCTCCAAGGAGTAGATGCACCATGGCGACCGATATGTCGTCCGGTCAGGTCCCGGACCTCGACTGGCTGCTGAGCGGACTGGTCCAGCGCGTGCCGTACACACGCAGCGCCGTCCTCCTCTCCGCCGACGGGCTGGTGAAGTCCCTCCACGGCATGGACGCGGACAGCGCCGATCACATGGCGGCGCTGGCCGCCGGCCTGTACTCGCTCGGCCGCAGTGCGGGCGCGCGCTTCGGCGACAGCGGCGACGTACGACAGGTGGTGGTCGAACTCGACTCCACGCTGCTGTTCGTCTCCACCGCCGGGTCGGGTACCTGCCTCGCGGTACTCGCCGGTCGTGAGACGGACGCGGCAGTGCTCGGCTACGAGATGACGATGCTGGTCAGGAGCGTCCGGCCCTATCTGATGACTCCGGCGAGACAGGCGGCCGGAACACCGAGCCCCACGGGACTGTGACGGTGTCGGTGCCGCAGGACGGGCCGTTGCTCGACGACGCGGCAGGCCGGCTTATCCGCCCGTACACCGTGAGCGACGGTCGTACCCGTCCGACGACCGTGCTCGACCTGCTGTCGCTGGTGCTGGCCACCGGGACCGAACCGCAGATCCACCTCGGGCCCGAACACTCCGTCGCGCTGGGGCTGTGCGGCGGCCCCACCTCGGTGGCCGAGATCGCGGCCCATCTCCGGCTGCCCGCAGTCGTCACCAAGGTGCTCGTCTCCGACCTGGTGGACTGCGGAGCAGTCACCGCGCACCCACCCGCCTTCCACGACATGCCCACCGACCGATCTCTGCTGGAGGCAGTGCTCGATGGCTTACGACGACAGCTCTGACCGCTTCGGCAATCCCGCTGCGTACGAGAACGGCGCAGGTTCCGAGGGCTTCGGAAGTCACGCAAGCCACGACGGTGCGGAGGACCACGGCGATCCCGTGGGCATCGAAGACCCCGGCGTTGCATATGCCTCCGGCGGCACCTACGGCACCCGTGACGCGTACGACCCCCACGGCACGCACGGCTTCCGCGACGCGTACGACCCCCACGACACGCACGGCAGCCGTGATGCCTACGACGCCCGTGATGCCTACGAACTCCGCGACGCCTACGACCCCCGTGATGCCTACGACACCGGCCCGGCCACCGGAGCCGATGGTTCGGATGGCTCCGAAGGCTTCCCCGTCGCGCTCAAGGTGCTGGTGGCGGGCGGGTTCGGGGTCGGCAAGACGACCTTCGTCGGCGCGGTCAGCGAAATCGCACCACTGAGCACCGAAGAGCTGCTGACCCAGGCCGGCGCCACCACCGACAGTCTCGACGGCGTCGAGTCCAAGACCTCGACCACCGTGGCGATGGACTTCGGCCGCATCACGCTCGACGAGAGCCATGTGCTCTACCTGTTCGGCACCCCCGGGCAGGAACGCTTCTGGTTCATGTGGGACGAACTCTCCCACGGGGCGCTCGGAGCGGTCGTGATCGCCGACACCCGCAGGCTCGCCGAGTGCTTCGCCGCCGTCGACTTCTTCGAGCGGCGCGGCATCGGATTCATCGTCGCGGTGAACGAGTTCGACGGCGCCTACCGCTACGGGCCCGAGGAGGTACGGTCCGCACTCGACCTGGGACCGGACGTGCCGGTCGTGCTCTGCGACGCCAGGATCGCCAGCTCCGGCACGGGCGCCCTGGTCACCCTGGTCCAACACCTGATCAACGCCACCACCGCACCGGTTCCGCTGTCCGGCTTCGGAGCCCACCCGTGACCCGGCACGCCACCGGCCGGCCGTTGCTCACGCCCGTCGACCGCGATGCCGTCGTCCGCACCCGACGGTTGCGGATCCTGGACCTCGGACAACGCGCCGATGCCTCGTTCGACAACTTCGACGCCTTCGCCGACAGGGTGGCCGAAGTGACCGAAGTGCCCTTCTCGATGGTCAACTTCATCGACGGGAACCGGCAGTTCTACGCCGGACTGCACACCCCGGCCGGTATGCACACGGGCTCCGACCTGGGCGTCACGGCTGCGGGCAGCGGACGTGGCGGCCGGTACGTGGCCCTGGACCGCGGCTACTGCCCGCATGTCGTCGTACGGCGCAAGGCGCTCGTCCTGGAGGACGTCTGCGACTACCCGCGATTCGCCGGGAACCCCGTGGTCGACGACATAGGCATCCGCTCCTACCTCGGCGCGCCCCTCATCGATCGCACGGGCATCGCCCTGGGCGCCGTGTGCGCGGTGGACACGGTGCCTCGTCCGTGGGGCAGGGAGGGGCTCGACGCGATCAAGTCCCTGGCGCGGGAACTGGTCGGCCACATCGACCGGCGTGAGGAGAACAGCTTCGGCCCCTGACCGGGCGGGCCCGCGCCCGCGAACTCCGCGAAGAACGAGGTGAGTTCGTGTGGAACTCACTGAGCCGCACCGTCAGCCACCTGTCGTGCCACGGCGAGAACACGCGCCGCGTGCGGACAACCTCACCGGCCTGGATCGACTGCCCGCCGAAGCTCTCGCCGTCGCAGCAGGTCACGCGACCGGCGGCGCTGCCGTGCTTGCCCGCACCACCACCTCGCCCGCCACCCGGACCACTCGGGCCCGACGCCTCGCGGACGGCTCCCGCAGCGTCAGTCCGATCACGTCCTCGCCCATCGAGGTCAGCGGCAGTGCCACCGTGGTGAGCGCCGGCGACAGATCCCGTACCAGCGGAATGTCGTCGAACCCGGCGAGCGAGACGTCCTGCGGAACCCGTAGCCCCACCTCCCGCAGCGCGGCGAGCGCGCCCACCGCCATCACGTCGGTGACCGCGAACACGCAGGTCGGTCGCGACCCGCCGCGGGCCAGCAGCCGACGGGCGGCCGCATGTCCGCCGTCGCGGGTGAAGGCGCCCTCCACGACCAGGTCGAGACCGATCCCCGCCTCCGCGAGCCCCTCCCGGAAGCCCGCGAGCCGGTCGGAGACCGTGGTCAGGGCGGGCGGTCCGGTGAGCACGGCGAACGTCCGGTGCCCCAGCGACACCAGCGCCCGGGCGAGCGCGGCCGCCCCCGCCCGGTTCTCCGGCTGTACGGTGTCCACCCGCAGGCTGCGGTGCCGGCTGACGACGGCCACGCGCCCCCCGCCCCGTACGTAGGGCTCCAGTTCGGCGTCCAGCGCCCGCTCCCACGCCCGGTCCTGGAACCCGGAACCGATCAGCAGGATGGCCCGGGCGCGCTGGGCGCGCAGCATGGAGACGTAGGCGATCTCGCGGGCGGGCTCCCGGAAGGTGGAGGCCAGCATCACCAGCAGATCCTGCTCGGCCGCGGCCCGCATCACGCCGCTCGACACGGCGGCGAAGTACGGATCGCTGACGTCATGGCAGATGACCCCCACCGTACGGTTGCCGGTGGATCCCGCGAGTGCCTGGGCATGGGCGTTGGGGATGTAGCCGAGCCGCTGAGCCGCCGCCCGTACCCGCTCGCGCAGATCGTCGCGTACCCGGGCTGTGCCGTTGAGCGCGCGTGAGGCGGTGGCGGGGGAGACCCGGGCCTCCCGCGCCACGGCGTCCAGCGTCACATGTGCCGTCGCGGGAGGGCCGCCGCGCGGCCCCGGGTGGTGCGGTGTTCCCCGTTCACTCAACTCGACCCCCAAGGGCGCGGTGGTGGCAGGCCCGAAACTTCTCGACGACCTATTGACCGTGCGTGCAGGCAGTCATTAGCGTGGCGAAAACCTTATCAGAAAGCGCTTTCTGAAAGCGCCTTCTCGTCATCGCAGGATCGCACAGCTCTCCACAACTGCCCCTCGAAGTGCAGGGAGTTCACCGTGACCCAGAGCGCGTTGACCAAGAATCCCGCCGAAACGGCGGGTGTTGCCCGGCGGGCCGGACCCTCGGCGGGGGAGCGCGTCGCGCGGGCGGCCGAGCAGAGCTGGCGGCCCGTCGCCCTGCTGCTGGCCTGCTGTGTCGCCTGGTGGGCGATCGCGGCTGCGGAATGGGTGGAGCCCTATCTCGTACCGTCACCCGGAGCGACCCTCGATGTCCTCACCGGCAAGGCCGGTTACCTCTGGCAGCACACCTGGGTGACCACCTACGAGACGCTGCTGGGCTTCCTGATCGCCGTGGCCATCGGTGTCCTGGCGGCAGTCGTCATGGTGTACTCCTCGACCGTCGAGCGCACGCTCTATCCGGTCCTCCTGTTCGCCCAGGTCGTACCGAAGATCGCGATCGCTCCGCTGTTCGTCGTCTGGCTCGGGTTCGGCATCGGGCCGAAGATCCTCATCGCCGTGCTCATCGCCTTCTTCCCCGTGGTGATCTCCATGGTCACCGGTCTCAAGGCGGTCGACCCGGAGATGCTCCAGCTGTCGGCCACGATGGGCGCCAGGCCCTGGCAGACCTTCGTCAAGATCCGCTTCCCGGCCTCGCTCCCGCACCTCTTCTCTGGTCTCAAGGTCGCGGTCACCTTGGCGGTCACCGGCGCCGTCGTCGGCGAGTTCGTCGGCGCGAACGAGGGCCTGGGCTATGTGATCCTCCAGGCCAACGGCAATCTCGACACGCCGATGCTCTTCGCCGGGCTGCTCGTGATGTCACTCATCGGCGTTGTGCTCTTCGTCGCCGTGGAGATCGCCGAAGTGTTGCTGCTCCCGTGGCACGCCAGCCGCCGGGACACCTCCGCCACCACCACGTACTGACTCCGTCGCGAGAAGGGCCAGCCCATGCATGCGCGCAGACTCCTGATCGGTGCCGTACCCCTCGTCCTGGTGGCCACAGCCTGCGGTGGCAACGAGGCGTCGACCACCACCAGCGACTCGGGCAGGAAGCTGGACAAGGTCACACTGACGCTGAACTGGTATCCGTACGGCGAACACGCGCCGTTCTACTACGGCAAGCAGCAGAAGATCTTCGAGAAGCACGGCATCGACCTGAGCATCCAGGCAGGTCAGGGCTCTCAGAAGACGGTACAGGCCACCGCCGCGGGCCAGACCGATTTCGGCTGGGCCGACACGCCCGCCCTGCTCGCCGGCGTCGACCAGGGCGTCCAGGTGAAGAGCCTCGGCGTCTTCCTCCAGACCACGCCGGCGTCGGTGCAGTCCTTCGACACCGAAGGCATCGGGTCACCTGCGGATCTCAAGGGGAAGACCATCGCGGGGACCGCCGGCGACGCGCTCTCCAAGACCTTCCCGATCTTCCTGAAGAAGAACGGCATCGACGCTTCGGACGTCAAGGTCCAGAACACCGACCCGGCGGGCAAGATCGCCGCGGTGATCTCCGGGAAGACCGACGGACTCCTCGGGTACGCCAGCGACCAGGGCCCCACCATGCAGGACAAGGCCAAGAAGCAGGTCTCGTACCTGCGGTTCTCCGAGAACGGGCTGAACTTCTACTCCAACGGCCTGCTCGCCGGACAGAAGATCCTCACCGCGAAGTCCGAACTCGCCGCCCGCATGGTGCGGGCCGTCAGCGAGTCGTGGGCGGCGGCCGAGAAGGCCCCGGGTCCGGCGGTCGCGGCGATGGACGGAGCCTCGGAACAGCTGCCGCCCACCACGGTCCTGACCGAGCAGTTCAAGACGACGCTCACACTGCTGCACACTCCGGCGACCGAGGGCAGGGCGCCCGGCGTGAACGACGAGGCCGACTGGCAGCAGACCATCGACGTGTTCGCCGAGGCGGGCATGGTCGGCAAGCCCAAGGCCGTCGCGGACTACTGGGACGAGAAGACGGCGCTGAAGGGATGACGATGCCCGAGCAGTACACGACGCGGACCAAGGCACCGGTCCCCGCCGCCGCGGTCGGACTCTCCGACGTGGCGGTCCGGTTCCGCAGCAGGAAACGGGACGTCACCGCCTTGCGCGAGGTGTCGCTCGATGTGGCACCCGGCGAGTTCGTGGCCATTGTCGGGCCGTCGGGATGCGGCAAGTCGACCCTGCTCAAGCTCGTCGCCGGACTGCTCAAGCCGTCCTCGGGCGAGGTCCGGCTCGGCGGCGAGCAGGTCGACGGGGTGCGGCACGACATCGGCTACGTGTTCCAGCGCGCCGCCCTCCTGGAATGGCGCTCGGCGCGCCGCAACATCCTGCTCCAGGCCGAGATCCGGAAGATGCCTCCGGCGCAGGCGCGCGGCCGGACCGACGAGCTGATCCGGATGACGGGCCTGACCGGCTTCGAGGACGCGTATCCGCACGAGCTGTCCGGCGGAATGCAACAGCGTGTGGCGCTGTGCCGTGCGCTGCTGCACGAACCGCCGGTGCTCCTGATGGACGAGCCCTTCGGCGCGCTGGACGCCCTCACCCGCGAGCAGATGAACATGGAGCTGAACCGCATCTGGCGGGAGACCCGCACCACCGTCCTGCTGGTCACCCACTCCATCTCGGAGGCCGTCTATCTGGCCGACCGGGTCGTGGTGATGAGCCCGCGCCCCGGCACCATATCCGAGATCATCGAGGTGGGCCTGGGCGCGGAACGGGAGTACGGCGAGACACTGGGCCGCCCGGAGTTCCGGGCCGCGGCCGCCCACATCCGCGACCTGCTGGGCGCGGCCTCCGCGCACGACTGACGGTCCGCACATGGAGCCGGTACGCCCCTGGGGATCACACACGGTCACCATCCGGCTGGGTTCCCCAGGGAAACGGCGACAGCTGAGAACGAGCCGACCACAATCAGACCCAAGTCAGGGCAGCCGTTGACCGGACGCACCCTCGGTTGCGCAAAACCGCTCGCGGTCGGCAGTCACCGGCGCGATGCTGTCACGATGCCTGCAGAGACCGCATACCACGACGAAGTCGGCGACTACTTCGCGAAGAACGCCGAAACCAGCCCCTACAACGCACACACCGACCGGCCGGCGATGCTCGCGCTGGCGGGGGATGTTGCCGGACTGAAGATTCTCGATGTCGGCTGCGGGGCCGGGCACTACGCGGCCGAACTCCTGTCGGGTGGTGCCGAGGTGGTCGGAATCGACGGCAGCGCAACTCTGCTGGATCACGCGCGGGAGCGACTGGGTGACCGGGCCGAACTGCGCATACACGACGCGGAGGAGCCGCTGGACTTCATCGACGACGCGTCGTTCGACGGAGTCGTGTGCGCATTGATGCTCCACCACATCGCCGATCGGCCGCGTCTCCTCGGCGACCTGCGACGCGTCCTGCGTCCTGGAGGGTGGCTGCTGGTCTCGACGACCCACCCGACAGCTGACTGGCGGAAATTCGGTGGCTCGTACTACGCCGAGGACTGGGTTGACCTCCCGCTCGCCGGGGGGCCGTTGGCAGTCCACTACCAACGCATGCCGCTGGAAACGTTCCTGAACGAGCTGCTGGTCGCCGGATTCACGCTGGAAAGACTCATCGAGCCCCGCCCGGCACCCGGCCTGCGAGAACTCGACGAAACGGCCTACAACAAGCTCCACCAGGCTCCGTGCTTCCTTGCTGTCAGGCTCCTGCGGCCCTGACAGCGCGCCATCCCCGCCCCACGGCGAACGCGCCCAGTCACCGCCCCGTCTCCCACGCACCAGAACCGGCGGCACGTGAATACGCGAGTCCACCAGTACCGAGGGTCTCACCGGCCGGTGCGACTGCCTTGATCTCTTCGGGGCGGCTGTGTAGTTGAGGAAGGGGCAGACCAGCCCGTATGCCCACCCGCAGTCCTGGCAGAGGGTCTGGTGGGCCGGGGCGTTGCCGTGGCGGGAGATGCCGCCCGGATCCGCCCCGTCCGGATTCGGACGGCAGGCTGTCAGAACGGCACGGCGGGGCAGCTGGTGCCCCGTGGTGGGACTGCCAGGTCGGTGAGGTAGCTGTCCACGGCGTCCTCCATGCACGGGCCGCTGGTGACGCTGCCGTGGCCGTGGCCCTCGTAGGTCAGGAGCACGCCGCTGCGGCCGAGCTGCCGGGCCACCGAGACCGCCCACGGGTAGCCGGTGGCGGGGTCGTGCAACGCGTTGGACACCAGGATCGGCGGGGCACCGTGTGCGTCCAGGCGCTGCTGCGGGTTGGCGGTCGGCGCGCCCAGACACGCCGCTGTCATGTGGATCGGCAGCAGATAGGGCAGGTCAGGCGCGGTCGTTTTCATCATGGCGACGAGCGAGGCGTACTCCTGGTAGCCGCGCACTGGCAGATGCCAGTCCGAGCAGAAGACCGGGGCAGCCGGAGGCAGCGGCGCTGTCGAGGTGGGCGACGCGGGCACCGGCCTACTCGCGTCCATCCCCGCGATCCCCGTGGCCAGGCCCGCGTAGTCGACCTTGTAGAACTTCCGGAACGCGATGTTGTTGACCAGGTCCGAAGACGCCAGCGAGGTGCCCGGCTTCGCCGGGTCCTCCAGCTCGCCGCGCCCGGCCCGCGCCAACAGGCCCTGCCAGACGGCGCGGATGTCGCGGCCGTGCAGCGCGCAGTCCGCGGCGCCGTCGCACCACTTCACGAACTCCTGGAATGAATCCTCCGCCGTGACCGCTTCGGCCCGCAGGAAGTCACGGGCGGCCGGGACGCTGTGGTCCATGACGCTCTCCAGCACCATCGCGCGCACGCGGCGCGGGTAGGTCTCGGCGTACTGTGCCCCGAGCAGCGTGCCGTACGAGCTGCCGTGGAAGGTCAGCTTCCGCTCGCCGAGGGCGGCCCGGAGGGTATCCAGGTCCCGGACGGTCTGGGCAGTGTCGAGGTGGTCGAACACCGGGCCGGTACGGGCCCGGCAGTCGGCACGGAGCCGCCTGTTGTACGCCATGGTGGCGTCGAAGTCCGCCTGGCTCTTCAGCTCCGGTGACGGCCGCTCGGCAAGCAGGTCGCCGGAGCAGGTCACCGGGTTGCTGCCGCCCACGCCGCGCGGGTCGAAGCTGACGATGTCGAACCTGCGACGGACCTCGGGGCTGAACCGGCTGATACGGCCCACCACCATCTCCACACCCGAGTCGCCCGGCCCGCCGGGGCCGAACACCATCGAGCCGACGCGTGCGCTGGGATCGGTGGCCTTGCGGCGGGCCACAGCCAGGTCGAGTCTCGGCCCGTCCGGATGGGCCCAGTCGACCGGCACCGAAAGGCTGGCGCACTCGGCTCCCGGCTTCTCCGGGTCGTCACACGGTGCCCACCGCAGGGCCCCTGTGGCAGACGGCGACGCGTGGACCGCAGGAGCGGCGGCGAGGCCGGTGACGACGGCCATGGCGGCTCCGACGACGGTGGCCGTGCCCCGTACGCCGATGCGCCGTAGTGCGGATCTGCCCCTTGACGGCATGGATCCTCCTCGTGAAGAGAACGGTTGTGTCAGGCGTGCGGACCCGGCCGGGGCACCGTCGTCACGTTAGGTGCACTGTCGCCCATGTGGGGCCCCTGTCAGGGGCTTTTCCGGGTCGGGTCGGGGACCGGTCAGGGGCGATGTCCGGTAGCGGCCGTTTGCCGCCCGCCGAACACAGGGCGGCCCCGGGCTGCGGAACGCAAGCTGCCCGGGGCCGCCCTGTGCACCTGCTCGCTCAGTACCGCAGCCGGGACAGATAGGTGTAGCTCGCGAGCGCCGAGGCGAACGGATCAGCCGGCGCGTCGTGCTCCACCAACCACTGCTTCACACCGCCCCGCCGCGCCGTGTCGAACATCGCCGGGAAGTCCAGCACCCCCGAACCGACGTCCGCGAAGTCCCCGTTCGGCGCCATGTCCTTCACGTGCAGCGCCGGGAAGCGTCGCGGATGCCGTACGAAGAGCTCCCCGGGTGCCGAGGCGCCTCCGTTGGCCGCCCAGTACAGATCCAGCTCGAAACCGACCAGGTCCGGGTCGGTCTCGGTGAGCAGGATGTCGTACAGGGCGACGCCGTCCACCACCTGATGGTCCGTCCCGTGATTGTGGTACAGCAACTTCAGACCCGACTCGCGCGCGGCGAGCCCGATCCGGTTGAACTCCCTGGCCACTTCCCGGTATCCGGCCGGGCTGTGCAGCGAACCCGGCAGGCTGGGCACGACAATCCACTTGCCGCCCAGGGTGTGGATGTCCTCCAGAGCCTGGGGGAGTCCGGCCCCCTTCAGGATGTCGTAGCCGACATGTTCCAGGACGGCCCGCAGCCGGGTCTCGTCGAGCATCCGCCGGATCTCGGCCGCGCTGTGACCGTGTCGGCCGCTCACCCCGACCGTGGCGTAGCCGATCCGTGCCAGCCGTTCGAGGGTGCCTTTGAAGTCCGTCGCCAGCGGCGTACGCATGGTGTAGAGATGCATGCCGATCGCGGACGGCGGGATGCGGCGGCGGCGGCCGTTCGCGGCGGCGGTGCCGGTGCCGAGCCCTGTGGCCGCGGCGATGCCGACGGCCGAACCGAGGAACGTGCGTCGTGTGCGGTTCATGCGGGTCTCCCCTCTCAGCTCACATCGATGCGTACGGAACCGGTGCTGGTGTCGCCTCTGTCGTCGGTCACCGTCAGATGTGCCGTGTACGCGCCCTTCCGGCCGTAGCTGTGGGTGGTCGTCGGCCCCTCCGCTGTGGAGTTGTCGCCGAAGTCCCAGTGGTAGGAGGCGATCGTGCGCCCGGCCACCGGCTTGACCACGCCGCTCAGTGACACGGAGAGCGGTGCGGAGCCCGTTGCCGTGTCAGCCTTCACCACGACCTTCGTGCCGGGGTGCTTCTCGACCCCGGGACCGTTGAACCGGAGCCAGTCGACGGCGAACAGATCGGCCTGGTCGCTGCTCCACCCAGGATTGCTGAACACCACGTACAGCTTCGTGCTGCCACCCGGATTCACCAGTGCCGTCGTCGGTGAGACGACGTTGCCCCAGCCACCCGTGTTCGGCACGGTCACGCTGCCGAGCAGCGGGCCCGTCGGCGACCCGGCCCGGAATTCGACACTGCCGCCGATCCCGCCGGAGGCCGCACCGACGGTCACCGAGTCGATCCTCTTCAGATTCACCGGATCGAAGCTGACCCAGTCACCGTCCTCGATCTCGGTCAGCCGCTTTCCGCCCGAGGCATCGGCCCTGCTCGCGGCCACCACGCCGCCGTGCGTGCCACCGGTCGCCGTGAAGTGCTCGGCCTCGCGGAAGGAGGTACGCAGCGTGAGCGAGGTGGAACCGGTCAGCGCGGGCGCGCCAGGCGCCCCCTTGTCCTCGTACTGAGCGGTGATCCCGTAGTACAGGTTCTGTCCCGGACCGTGACTGTCCCCGGCATCCGTGACGATCTCACCCGTGCAGCCGGTGTAGTTGTCCAGCGGGTGCAGATGGGTGTCGTGGCCGAGCTGCGACTGCACGACCACCCGTGCGCAGTCGATCGGCCCGGCTCTGCCGTCCTCCTTGTCCTTGACCTTGACGGTGAAGGGGATGGTGTCGCCGAAGCTGAACATCCCGCCGTTCGGCGGTTGTTGGATGGACACCTCGGGACGGGTGTTGCCGACGGTGATGTCCTGCACCGCCTGTGCCGTGAGGCCACCGGGCCCGGTGACCGTGAGCCGTGCGGTGACCAGCCCCTTCGCGCGGTAGGTGTACGAGGGGTTCGCGTCCGTCGAGTCGGTGGTGCCGTCTCCGTCGAAGTCCCAGGCATACGAGACCTGTTGACCGTCGGGAAGTCCGGATCCGGCACTGGAGAAGTCGACGGTCAGCGGCGTGGGGCCGTTGTCACGGCTCGCGGTGATCTTCGCATCCGGCAGCCGTCCGTCACCGACGTAGTCGATCCGGTAGATGCCCGCACCCTCGTTGCTGCCCCCACGGCCCGTACCGCTGCCGAGTCCGAAGTCGATGACGTACAGCGCCCCGTCGGGACCGAAGTCGGCATCGAAGGGCTGGTTCCACTCCATGTCCTGGAAGATGCCGTTGACGGACTGGAGTTCACCGGCCTTGACGGGAGCGAACCGCGGATCGTCGAACGTCTGGTCCTTCTGCTGGAAGGAGAACGTCTTGAACCACCGCCGGGTCAGTTCGTAGGTGAACCACTTCCCCTCGAAGTACTCCGGGAACTTCGTGCGGTAGGTGTTGTCCGGGTCGTAGTCGTAGACGGGACCGCTCATCGGTCCGCCGCCCCCGGTGCCGAGCTCCGGGAATTCGGCGGACGCGGAGTAGGCGTACCAGACGGTGGCGGGCTGGGCGGGCGGCAGTTCCCGCAGCCCGGTGTTGTTCGGCGAGTCATTGACGAGCGCCGCACAGTCGAACTTCGGACCCGACTTCTTCGCCGTGAAGTCGTAGTCGTTGAACGGGGTGTTGTCGCCGATGCAGTACGGCCAGCCGAAGTTCCCCGCCTTGGTGATACGGGTGTACTCGACGGTCCCCTCGGGTCCGCGGTCGGCGACCTCCGCCTTGGCGTCCGGACCGTAGTCGCCGACCAGCAGTGCGCCGCTCAGCGGATCGGTGGTGATCCGGAAGGGATTGCGCATCCCCATCGCGTAGATCTCCGGACGGGTCTTCTCCGTACCGGGCGCGAAGAGATTCCCCTCGGGGACGGTGTACGTACCGTCGTCCTGCGGCGTGATGCGCAGAACCTTGCCGCGCAGATCGTTCGTATTGCCCGCGGTGCCCTGCGCGTCCCAGGCGCGTCGGCCCTCGCCCTCGTCGATCGGTGCGAAGCCGTCCGAGGCGAACGGATCGGTGTTGTCCCCGGTCGCCGCGTACAGATGGCCGGCCTTGTCGAAGGTCAGCGAGCCGGCCATGTGGGAATTGGCCCGGCCCTCGCCGCGCCACGTCGGAATGGTCAGCAGCCGTTTCTCCGACGCGGGATCGATCGTGTTGCCGGTGACCGTGAACCGGGAGAGGTCGAGCTGCTTCTCGGTCTTGTCGGAGTGCAGCAGATACAGCCAGTTGTTGTCCGCGAAGCCGGGGTCGAGTGCGAGGCCGAGCAGTCCGTCGGACTGGCTGGTCATCTCCGGCGTGTACGCGAAGTCCAGCGCGGTCGACACCTTCATCGTCTGCTGGTCGATGACCTTCACCTTCCCGGTGCGCTGGGCGAAGAACACCCTCCGGTCGGGGGCGACGGCCAGTTCGAACGGGTCGGCGAGATCGCTCGTCGCCAGCGCGGTCCGCTGGAACGAACCGGTCCGCGTCGCTGTGCAGTCGCCCGGCTTCGCGCCCGCGGCCCACTCGATGCCGCCGAGGAGGTGCCGGACGAAACCCTCCTCCTGGAAGGCCGAGGACGCGTGGCCGCCCGCGGTGAACCAGGACCGGCCGCCGTCGTAGTTCTGGCACCAGGACCATGGGTGGTCCACGCCTTCGTCGAGCCCCGTGACGCCGTCACGCACCTTGATCTGCGCGAGGGTGTGGACCGCGGAGGTGGGATTGGTGCGCCAGTTGTACCACTCCTCGGTGCGCTCCCAGAGATCGGGGAGGCCCTTGGTGGAGGGGTGCGCGTGGTCCAGGACCTTGATCCGGCCGGTCTGTACGGCCGGGTGCTGGTCGAAGACGGCACCGACGAGCCCCTCGTACCAGTCCCAGTCGCGCTCACTGGCGGACGCGGCGTGCAGACCGACCCAGCCGCCTCCCGCCCGGACATACTTCTGCAGGGCCGCCCGCTCATCGGCGTTCAGCAAGTCACCTTTCTCCGGTGTGGAGTTGGTGTTGTTGAACACGATGGCCTGGAAGCGGGCGAGATCGGAGTCGTTGAAGACGGCGGAGTCGTCGGTCGCCTCGACCTCGAACCCGTTCTCGGCGCCGAGCTTCTTGATCGCTTCGATTCCCGCGGGTATCGAGTCGTGCCTGAAGTTGGTGACCTCGGAGTAGACCAGGACCCGGAAGGAAGCCGCGTGGGCGCGGGGCGGCGAGGCCACCAGGAAGCCGAGGGCCAGCGCCAGGAGTGCGGTGACGGCGATCAGTGGTTGGGGAAAGCGGTGTCTGCGTAAGAGGGTGCCGGACCACGGATGCATGGACGACGGACGATGACTCATGGGCGCTCCCTGTGCGGTAGATGCCGACTGCGGGATTTAGAAAGCGCTTTCTGAAGTGCATCGCTCAGATTAGGTTCAGGACCTGAGGGGGTCAATGGGCGGGGAGCGATGTCTGTGGCTTCGCTGTGGCCGGCCCTCCCGATGCCCGTGCGGGGGCGGTGAGCCTCGGCCGGCGGCCGGTCCTGTGCGGCCTGCCGTGTCACATTCCGGAGGGCTGTGCCGTCGTACTGCTGAAACCGAACACACCGTCCGGCGAGCAGGAGCCCCAGGGACGCCCGCCGATCACGCCGTGCCGGCAGCCGGGCCGCGCGCTGCGGGTCACCGCCGGGGTGGGGAGCCTGCGTCCCGGGCGGGCCCGGTGATGTTCGTGCACCGGGTTACAGGCGACAAGGAGCAGACCGATGAATGACTTGATGAAGGACTTCCAGGCCATCGCAGATCGCGTCGAGATCGAGGCGCTGCGCGGTGAGTTCACCGACGCGGCGATGATGCGCGACTACGATCGTCTCGCTCTGCTGTTCCTGCCGGACGGCGCGCTGCGGATGCCCAACATCCCCGCTGAGCTCGACGGCCGGGAGGCGATCCGTGCCTGGGGCAGGCGGGTGCCGGAGTTCGTGGACTTCCTCGTGCAGAACACACACCCGGGCGTGATCCGGCTCGATGGGGACACCGCGTCCGGCCGTGCGTACATGTCGGAGATCGGGCGTGCCCGCGATGGCCGCGGTGGGCTGAACTACGCGATCTACCACGACCGTTACCAGCGCACCGGCGACGGCTGGAAGTTCGTCGAGCGCGTCTACGAAGTCCGCTACGAGGACTCCTCGCCGCTGGCCGGCTCGCCGCCCCGCCGGGCCGAGGACGCGTGACCGGCCCCCTGTGAAGGCCAGGTCGCCCGAGCACACCGGTCATCGGTCCTCTCGCGCGACCTGGCACCGCGGCAGATCAGGGGAAGCGCATCCTGCCGGATGCGCTTCGCCGGGACAGCGGTGGGCGGCGGCGCCGGGCCCCGCAGGCGGAACCCTCCCGTCATCGTTGGAGGAACCCTCCCGTCATCGTTGGAGGAACGCGCCGATTCGTTCCCGCAGGCCGCGCGCATCCAGACTGTGCGCGGTGAGGTGCTCCTCCATCTCCCCGTACTTGCGCAGCTCGGCCCGCCCCACCCCGAGGCCCAGCACGCGGTGCGGCAGCTCGGCGAGTGCGTCATTGGCCGCGGCCGTGGAGGTGCCCGCCAGGTACGGCTCGACGATCACCACGTCGGCGGCGTTGCGATCGCCCACCGCCCGCCGCAGTCCGGGCCCGTCGAACGGGCGCACCGTCGTCGCGTACAGCACGGTCGCATCGAGGCCGTCGGTCGCCGCGAGGACCTGGTCGAGCATCGGCCCGACCGCGATCACCACCCCGCTCGTCCCTTGCCGTACAGCGGTGAACCCGGTTCCCGCGCCGACCGGTCGTGCCCGCTCGTTCGACTGCAGCGACAGCCGTACGTAGACCCGGCCGTCCCCGGCGGCGGCCTCCCGCAGCAGCTTCTCGGCCTCATCGGGGTGGCCCGGGACATGAACCGTCCAGCCGTCGAGGGTGTCCAGGAGCGCCACATCGCCCGGTGACATATGCGTGAAGCCGCCGGCCGGCCAGTCGTACGACGCTCCGGCGCTCACCAGCACGCCACTCACTCCCTGATGGCCGAAGTCCAGCTTGACCTGCTCGAACGGCCGTTCCACCAGAAAGCTGGCGAAAGTGTGCACGATCGGCCGCAGGCCGGTGAGCGCCATCCCGGCGCCTGCCCCGATCAGCAGCTGCTCCCTGATCCCCACATTGATGACGCGGTCCGGATGGGCCCGCGCGGCCCGGTCGAAGCCGTCGCGGCTGATCTCGGCCAGCACCAGTGCGAGACGGGGGTCCTCGTCCAGCAACTGCGACGTGGTCGCGATGAAGCGGTCACGCATCGTGTCCATGGGAAGTGTTCCTCTCCGGTTCCGTTGCGTCGGCGTCGGCATTGGTGCCGGTGTCGGCGTCCGTGTCGGCCTCCGCTTCCGCATCGGCGTCTGTTTCTTCTTCGCTTCGAGCCGGGGCGTTCAGTTCTTCGGGGCGGTGCGCGCGATCACGGCCCGCGGCTGCCCGGGGTGCGGCGCGGTGAAGGCCGCGTGCAACGCCTCGTGGTCCCGTCCGTCGACGGTGCCGACCGACCAGCCGGCGGCTTCGAACCGGGCCGCGATTCCGCCGGGCCGGGCGTGCGAAGCGGACGCGTTGTCGATCACCACGGTGTGCAACTGCTCCAGTCCGGCCGGGCCCGCGTAGGCGAGGGCCTCGTGGTTGCTGCCCTCGTCCAGCTCGGCGTCCCCGATCAGCACCCATACGCTCGGGCCGGTCAGCCCCTGCGCCCGCAGACCGAGCGCGCTCCCCACGGCCAGGGGCAGCCCGTGGCCCAGCGACCCGCTGCCGATCTCGACACCCGGCACCAGCGTCCGGTCCGGGTGGTGCCCGAGCGGCGAGTCGTAGGCGCCGAATCCGGACAGCAGCTCCTCGCGGATGAAGCCGTGCGCCGCCAGAACCGCGTAGTACGCCATCGGGCCGTGCCCCTTCGACAGCAGGAAGCGGTCGCGGCCGGGTGCGTCGACGGTGTCGGGCGTCACCCGCAGTACCCGGTGGTACAGCACCCACAGGGCGTCCAGCGTGGAGGTGGCGGCGGGGCCGTGCTTCTCGTCCCCCGTCATCAGGCTCATCAGCCTGTTCATGTCGCGGTAGTCAGCGGTAGGCGCAGAGGTCGCGTTCGTCATGTCTTCAGCGTTGAACATCAAGTCCGGTTGAGGTCAAGCGTGAAAGGCGTTCGTGACCACCCGTCGAAGTGCGGTATTGTTCTCATGCGCGTTCGGCCAGGGGGAAACCCCAGGTCAGGCGGGTATCGGGACGTGGCGCAGCTTGGTAGCGCACTTGACTGGGGGTCAAGGGGTCGCAGGTTCAAATCCTGTCGTCCCGACTCGTGAGAGTCGCAGGTCAGGGCCGGTTTCGGAGAGATCCGAAACCGGCCCTTGATCATTCCCGGGGGTCACCCGGGGGCCAGGGCCCCTTGACCGTGTCAGCGGGTGAGGTCGATCGGGCTCGGCAGCGGGCCGACAGACATGGGGATGTCCCGCATCCGGCCCCTGGACCGCACTGTACGGTCGGTCAGTCGCGCATCGCGTCCAGGGCCATCAGGGCCACCGACAAAGAGGTGCACACGTCGTCGGAGTCCAGGTCCACGCCGAGGATGCCGCTGATGCGGGCGAGGCGCTCGTACATCCAGGCTCGGGAGACGTGGGCGGCCTCGGCGGCGGCCGTCTTGTTGCGGCCGGAGTCCAGATAGGTACGAAGCAACCGGACCAGGTTCGTTCCGTGCTTCTCGTCATGCAGGAGCAGCGGGCGTAGTTCGCGCTCCGCGAAGGTCTGGAGCCGGGCGTCGTCGCGCATCAACTGAAGCAGGCCACGCAGGCGAAGGTCGGGGAGCCGGTAGTAGAGGCGGCGCTCGCCCAGCCGGGCAGCGGCGTCGGCCACCTGTATGGTGCCGACCAGCACGCCGCGCACTTCGCTGACCGACGACAGGACGTCGCCGACCGCCATGACGTACCCGCTCTCCGGGGCATCGCGGTGAATGCGGTGGGCCAGGCGCTCCACCGCGGCGTGCGGATCCTCGCCGAGCCCGAAGGACAGCAGGATTCCGATCACCGCGTCCTCGACCGGGCCGACCAGCGCGAGCAGTCCGGTGTCGCGGACCGCGTCGTTGGCCACACCCGCCGCGGCGCGCAGGACCGCCTGCCGGTCCAGGGCGTTGTCCGGCAGTGTCTCGGTCATGGACAGCACCACGGGCACGAGCCGGCGTCCGTCCAGCGGCACGCCGATGGCGCGGGCCTCCGAGGCGATCTCGGCGCTGGTCTGCTTGGGCGACAGCAGTCCGGACAGCAGGGTGCGGTGGGTGTGCAGAGAGAGGGTTTCCTCGTCGCGGGCCAGCAGCCGTCCGAGCGCCAGGGTGGAGGCGGCCCGCTCGACCAGCATCGTCAGCCGCGGCGAGGGAGCGGGCACCGACACCAGGACCAGCCGCCCCCAGTCCTGGCCCCGTGCGCCCACGGTGCTCATCAGCCAGCCGCTGCGTTCGTCGTACGCGGTGCGGGTTGCGGCCTGCACGGAACGGGAACGGGCCTCCCACTGTGCGAGCACCGTGTCGGCTGCCTGTCCGGCCGTGTCGTAGACGAGCACCTGGTGGGCCAGGTTCTCCAGGACGGCGGGCGTCCGTGACATGCGGACGACCTGGTGGAGCACGTCGGTCGGCTCCGCGCCCTCCACGGTCAGCTCGTTGAAGATCTGGTGGATCTCCTCGGAGGCGCGCAGTTCGTCGATGCGGTTCTCCAGGATCCGCCAGTGCACGTCCTCGGTGACCTCGACGAACCGGGTGGTGCGCAACAGCGCGACGAGCGGCAGCCCGTGCCGTTCCGCCGCGGCCCGCATGGCCTGCGGGACCGAGTCGCGAAACCGCGGCCCGAGGCCGACGACGATCCCGGCCGCGCCGACACCGGCGAGTTCGGTGACGAAGCGGACCAGGGAGGCGTCGTCGGAGGGCAGAGCGATGCCGGTGGTGAGGATCAGCTCGCCACCGCTCAGCATCGGCGCGATGGTCGGCAGCTCGCTCACATGCACCCAGCGCACCGGCCCGCCCAGGCCGGCGGCGCCGGCCACGACCTTCGGGCGGCCCTCGCTCAGCGAGGGGAACTTCAGGACCTCGGCGACGGTCGGCAGGCTCTCCACGACGGGGAAGGCCGCGCGGGGACCGGCGGGGCCGGTGCGGCGTGGGGGTCCGTCGAGGCTGCCGTCCATCCGTGTCACGCCTTTCCTGGGCAATTCCTCATATCGCGGTGTCTTGCCAATTGTTCACCAACGTCCAGAGCATCCGGGCACCGAGGTCCAGGTCGGCGAGCGGCACGTACTCGTCAGCGGTGTGCGCCTGGTCGGTCGCGCCGGGGCCGAAGACCGTGCAGGAGGTGCTTCCGGTGAGCGCGGCGACCATCGAGGCGTCGGTGTACGCCTCGTGTCCGTCGGCTCCGCCGACCGGCACGGCGCGCCCCGTGTGCTCCTGGTGGGCGGCGCGCAGGGCCCGGACGATCGGGGAGTCGTCGGCCGCGCGGACCGGGGGCCGCTCCGCGCCGAGCGGTTCGATCAGGTACTCGGCGCCCGGGTGCTCGGCGACCACGGCGGCGGCCACCCGCTCGACCAGCGCCTGGGCGTGTGCGGGGGTCATCGGGGGGACGATCCGCACGTCCAGGCCCGCTTCCGACGAGGGCGGGACGACGTTGGTGGCGACACCGCCGTGGAAGGTGCCGCAGGTGAAGCGTGGCCGGCCGAGCACCTCGTCCTCGTACGGCAGCGCCGCGAACACGGTCTTGAGCCGGTCCACGATCTTGGCCATCAGGTGGTTGGCGTCGATGCCGAGGTGGGCCCGGCCCGCGTGCGCCATGCGGCCACGGACCCGCAGGGTGAGCCAGCGCAGGCCCATCTGGGCGATCCGCAGCCGCATTCCGGTGGGCTCCAGTGCGAGGACCTGGTCGTCGGGGCGCAGCAGTCCGCTGTCGACGAGGCGGTGCGCGCCGGCCATGTCCGGGGCCTCCTCGTCGACCGTGGCGACCAGGAGCACGTCACCGGCGGGCGGGCGCCCGTCGGCGGTGAGCGCGTCGAGCAGGTTGATCGACAGGGCGAGGCCCGCCTTCATGTCGCAGGCGCCGCGTCCGTACAGCCGGCCGTCCGCGATGGCGCCGCCGAACGGCGGGAAGGTCCAGCCCTCGCCGACCGGGACCGTGTCCATGTGGCTGAGCAGCACCAGACGGGGGGCGGTGCCCGCGCCGGGCACCCGGGCCACGATGTTGTCCCGGCCCTCGGCGACCGGCATCCGTTCGACGGCCAGGCCCGCGTCGGTGAGACGGTTGCCGACCCACTCTGCGCACGCGCCCTCCTGCGGGCCGGGATTCTGGCTGTCGATGCCGATCAGGGCGCGGGTGTCGCCGATGACGCGGTCCAGGGAGATCATGCTGTTCCTCGGGTTCGGCGGGCGACGGTCCACCGGAACATGTCCGACGGACCGCCACCCGGTAGGTGGTGGGGCCGGCCGGGCGCGCGGCACCGGCCGGATGGGGAGGACGGGGTCAGCCCGCCGGGGGCGGACCGTCGACGACAAGGTTCTGGCCGCTGATGCCGGAGGACTCGGCCGACACCAGCCAGGCGCAGACGCGGCCCACCTCGCCGGGATCGATCAGCCGTCGGAACGCGGAGGCGTCCGCGAAGCGGGCCAGGACCTCCTCGGCCGGGGCGCTCTCGCGCTCGGCAACCTGGGCGGCCAACCGCCGCAGCATGGGGCTGTCCACGTTGCCGGGGCAGACCGCGTTGGCCCGGCCGCCGTACCCGGCGATCTCCGCGGCGAAGGACTGCACGAAGCCGATCAGTCCGAACTTCGAGGCGCTGTAGGCGGCGCCGCCGGCCTCGCCGCGCAGCCCCGCCGTCGAGGACAGGAACACCGACCCGAAGGGCCGTGCGTCGGTCGCGAGCATCCGCGCCAGGGCCTGCCCGGTACGGAACGCGCCGTTCAGGTTGACGTCCATCAGCCGTTCGTAGCCCGGCCAGTCGAGGTCGGCCACCGGACCGGTCACGTTCACGCCGGGGGCGTACACCAGTCCGTCCAGCCGCGCGTCGGGGCCCTCCCACGCCGTTCGCAGCAGTTCGTCGACGGACGTCTGCTCGGTGACGTCCACCCGGACCGCGTGGTGCCCGCCGCCGGGCAGCCCGGCCAGGGCCGGCGACGGGTCGGCGGCGTCCGCGGCCCACACCGCGTGACCGCGCGCGGCGAGCGCCGCGCAGGCGGCCCGGCCCAGCGCACCCGCCGCGCCGACCACGACCACCCGGGAGCCGTGCCGCGCGCTCATGCCGCACCGCCCATGGCGCGGACGGCCTGCGCGATCGACGCCCGGCGCGGCACGACGGCCTCCTCCAGGCTGCGGGCCGCAGGCACGGGCACGTCGGGTGTGCCGTGCCGCGCGACGTGCCGCAGCGCCTGCGGCCCCAGGCGCTCGATCACCCCTGTGACGATCTCGCCGCTGAGACCGAACCCGAGGTAGTCCTCGTCCACGACCATCAGCCGGCCGGTCCTCGCGACCGAGGCACAGACCGTGTCGAGGTCGAGGGGTACGACGCTGCGCAGGTCGATCACTTCGACGTCGACGCCCTCGGCCGCCAGGTCCTGGGCGGCGAGCAGGCTCTCGCCGACGGTCGCACTCAGGGTCACCAGCGTCAGGTCGGATCCCGGCCGTACGACGGCGGCCTGGCCGAGCGGCACGGTGTAGGCCTCGCGCGGCACCTCGGCGCCGTGGGTGAACGTCCCGGCCTTCTGCAGGAGCAGGCCCTTGTGCTCGATGAACACCACCGGGTCGTCGCTGCGGACCGCCGCCGCCATCAGGCCCTTGCTGTCGTACGGCGAGGACGGCGCGACGACGCGCAGGCCGGGCAGGTGGGCGAAGGTGCCCCACAGGCACTGGGAGTGCTGGGCGGCGGAGCCGATGCAGCCGCCCGCCGTCTTGATCACCATGGGCATGCCGACCCGGCCGCCGGTCATGTAACGGATCTTCGCGGCGGCGTTGTAGACCTGCTCCAGGCACACACCGATGAAGTCGACGAACATCACCTCGACGACCGGCCGGTAGCCCTCCATGGCCAGGCCGACCGCCGCGCCGGTGAAGGCCATCTCGGAGATCGGCGTGTCCCGCACCCGGTCGCGGCCGAACGCCTTCTGCAGACCGCGGGTGCTGCCGAAGACGCCGCCCTGGAGACCGACGTCCTCGCCGAGCACGAGGACGCGCTCGTCACGTTCCATCTCCAGTCGCAGGGACTCCGCGACGCATTGCGAGACGTTGACGTTGCGGACGGCCGTACGGGCTGCGGCCGGGGTGGTGACGCTCATGCGCTGGGGCCTTTCGCGAAGACGTGGTCACGGGCGGTGGCGGGATCGGGCATCGGATCGGCGCGTACCTCGGCCAGGACGGCCGCGATCTCGGCGGCCACCGCGGCCTCCTCCGCGTCGAGCCGGGCCTCGGTCGCGATCCCCCGGGCGAGGATCCGGGCCCGGGTCAGGGGCAGCGGGTCGCGTTCCTGGCGGTGGTGTTCCTTCTCGGCGGCGGGCCGGTAGAGGTCCAGGTCGCCCTCGAAGTGACCGCGGAACCGGTAGCAGGTGGCCTCCAGCACGGCGGGACCGCCACCGCCGCGGGCGTGCGCGACCGCCTCGGCGAACGCCTCGTCGACGGCCTCGACGTCCAGTCCGTCCACCCGCCGGCCCCAGGCGCCGTACGCGGCCGCCCGTTCGGCCAGGGTCGGGGTGGCCGTGGAGTCGGTGAAGGGGACCGAGATGGCCCACTCGTTGTTCTCGATGAGGACCACGAGCGGCAGCTTCCAGGCACCGGCCATGTTGAGGCTCTCGTGGAAGCCGCCGGTGTTCGCGCCGCCGTCGCCGGTGAAGCCGACCGCCACCGAGTCGCGGCCCTCCAGCCGGGCGGCCCAGGCGTGCCCGAGCGCGACCGGCAGGGTGGCGCCGACGATGCCGGTGGTCGAGAACCGTCGCTCCTGGTCGAAGAGGTGCATGTGGCCGCCGAAGCCGCCGCACAGCCCGGTCTCGCGTTCGTAGATCTCCGCGAGCAGCGGCCGGACCTCGACCCCCTTTGCCAGCGCGTGCAGATGGCTGCGATGCGTGCTGACCATGGCGTCGTCCGGACGCAGCGCGCCCATCAGGCCGGCGGCGACGGCCTCCTGGCCGATTCCGGTGTGCAGTTCGCCGTGGATCTCGCGGGTGGGCACGCCTTCCAGGCACGCCTCCTCGAAGCGGCGCATGCGCACCATGTCCAGGTAGCGCTGTACGAGAGTGGGTCCGTCCATGGGTTCTGCTCCTCGCCTCCGGGCTCGTGGCACGGGTGTCGCTCGCTGTCGTGGCTGTGGTCCGTGGTGGTGTCAGTGGTGGTCAGGGCCGGGGCACGGCTGCTCCTCCAGTTCCACGACGGTGCGGGAGGGGGTGAGGCAGTACGCGGCCCTGCCCTCGGCGAACTCGGTGGGCCGGCCGATCAGCGACCCGCCCGCGGCGGTCAGTTCGGCCAGTGCGGCGTCGAGGTCGTCCACCAGGTGGGCGGTGTGGCTGTCGCCCGGCCGGACGGGCAGCCAGGGGGCGGCGTCGTCGGGGACACCCGTGAAGGCGAGCAGTTCCAGCCGCTGCCCGGTCACCGGGGACACGCACTGCACGAGGTCGCAGCCCAGCCCCGGGACACCGAGCAGGTCCGCGACGAGGCCGGTCATGCCGTGCGCCTCGAAGGCCACCTCGAAGCCGAGTACCCGGCGGTGGAAGTCGACCGCCGCGCCCAGGGCGGGGACGACGATCCCGCTGTGGTGCCAGGACCACGTAGCGGCCGTGCCGGCGTGGGCGGGCGCCGGGCGCGCGGCGGTGTAGGCCCGCCAGCCGCCGTAGGCGGAGATGTCGAGGTGCCGGCCCTCGGCCAGGTCTCTCGGGTAGAGGATGCCGTCCAGGGTGCGGCCGTCGGACAGGTCGACCGGCCCTCGGTACAGCCCCGGTGGCTCGCCCTCCTCGACCGCGCGCAGTACGTCGGCCGGCATCCGGTAGATCTCACCCGGCACCGAGATGCCGTGCCGTGCGGCCTCGCCGGGCCCGAGCCGGTACATGCCCGGGTGGACGTCGCCGATCGAGTGGAGCCGGTACTCCGGGACCGTGTGGGCCTCTCCGAGGTACTCGGCGCCCGCCAGGTTGGCGTGCAGCGCCAGTCCGCGCATGAGCGTGCCGTTCACGAACAGGTCGATCGCGGGCGGGGTTTCGGGGGTTTCGGATCGCATGGAACCCATCTCCTCAGGACGGTCGTGTGGGTGAGGCACGGACGCAGGACCTAGCGGGCCATCGCGTAGGCGCTGCGCCGCGGGTCGGCCCCGGCTGTGAGGACGCGTCGGCCGTCCGGGGCCGGTGGGGTCAGATCCCCGACCGTCTGGACGGAGCCCGCGTCGAACTCGTAGGCGGGCCAGGTCCGCACGCGGTGGCCGCGCGCGGCGAGAGCTTCGCGGACGGCGGCCGGCACGCGGTCCTCGACCAGCAGCAGGCCGCCGCCGCTGGGGTGCGGGTGGAAGCCGCCGGGGTAGCTGGAGCCGAAGACCCGGGGCGCCTCGACGGCCTGCTGCGCGGTCATGCCGAAGACGGCATCGTTGAGGAACGACTGGAGCATGGCCTGCACGATGACGTCGCCGCCCGGACAGGCCATGGCGCCGACCGCCGGCCCGCCGCCGTCGGCCGCGTCGCGCAGCGTGATCATCGCGGCCGGTGTGACACACGGCCGTTTGCCCGGCGCCATGACGTTGGGGTGCCCGGCGACCAGCCTGCTCTGTACGCCGCGCGGCGAGCAGAGGATGCCGAGCCCGGGAATGAGCGGGGCGCCGTCGGCGGTGTCGCTGGGCGAGGAGGCGAACGCGTTGCCGTGGGCGTCCATGACGACGATCGCGGTGGTGCTGCCGATCCTGGGCCTGCCGTCGTCCGGAGCCGGCAGCTCGGGCAGCGCCCGGTGCCCGATGCGGGCGCGCAGCGCGTCCAGGCGGGCGCCGGACAGCAGCACGGCCGGATCGGCAAAGGTGTGGGCGGGGTCGCCGTAGTGGCGCTCGCGTTCGGCGAAGGCCAGCTTCAGCGCCTCGGTGACGAGGTGAAGGTACGCCTCGCTGTTGTGGCCGACCGCCGCCAGGTCGTAGCCGTCGAGCACGCCCAGTGCCTGGGCGACGATCAGGCCCTGGCTCCAGGCCGGGGTGACGTGCACCGTGCGGTCCTTGAAGCGTACGGCGGGTGCCTCGGCGACCTCGGCGGCGAAGGACGCGAGGTCGGCGGTTTCCAGGAATCCTCCGGCCTCGGTGACGAACTCGGCGATGCGCCGGGCGGGTTCGCCTCGGTAGAACGCGTCGTGGGCCGCCCGCAGACCGCCCTCGCGGTCCGCGCCCGCGGCCTTGGCGGCGGCCTCGGCGGCGGCCAGGGACTGCAGCAGGGCGCCGAGTTCGGGCTGGACCAGGCGTTCACCGGCCTGTGGTGCCCGGCCCTCGGGCCAGTACACCGCGCGGCTGGACTCCCAGCGCGAGAAGCCGCGGCCCATGACGGCCAGGGTGTTCGCCGTGCGCAGGTCCAGCGGGAAGCCCTGCTCGGCGAGCGCGATGGCGGGCTGTGCCACCTCGGCGAAGCTCAGCGTGCCGAACTCGCGCAGCGCGGTGATCCAGCCGGAGGGGGCGCCGGGGACGATGGACGGGGCCCCGCCCAGCGGCAGCGTGCCGCCGTGGCGGGCGAGCATGGAGTCGAGGGTGGCCGTACGTCCCCATCTGCCGACGCCCGCGACGCTGTGCACGGTGTCCGAACCGGCGGCGCGTACGAGGACGGGGGCGATGCCGCCGAAGTTCGCCATGTCGGCCTGGACGACATTGGAGGCGAGCCCGGCCGCGACCCCGGCGTCCACGGCGTTGCCGCCGCGCCCCAGCACCTCGGCGGCGATCTGGCTGACCAGCGGATGCCCGGCGACGACCGCCCAGCGCTCGCCGAGCAGCGTGGGGCGCATCGACTCGGCCCCCGGGAAGACCCCGGGCACCACGCCGCCGCCCATGCCCGCTCCCTTGCGCGGACCGGGTTCCTCGGCCCGCTCGAATCCCTGCGCGATAGTCATCGCTTCTCCGTCCTCGGTGTATCCGTCAACTCGTCCGGCGGCCCGCCGCCGCCCCGACTCAGCCCGCGTACCGAGGCACGGGGAGGCCGGGCACCCCGACGTCGGCGGCGAACACGGCGCCCGCGTCGGGTTCGGCGGCCAACTGCCGCCCGTGCATCGCGACCCGGCCCGTGGTGGCGTAGAGCCGACTCAGGCCCGGCCCGCCGAAGGCGCAGCTGGTCACCTGGCGAACCGGCAGCGGAAGGGTCGTGTCGTGCCGTCCGTCGGGCGCGTACCGGCGGATCTGGCCGCCGCGCCACAGCGCGACCCACACCCCTCCCTCGGCGTCGACGGCGAGTCCGTCCGGCACCCCTGCCTCGTCCTCGACAGTCGCCCAGGGGCGCCGGCCGGTGGCGGCGCCGGTGGCCGGGTCGTAGTCGAGGACGTCGATCCGCCGGGTGGCGCTGTCGACGAAGTACATGCGGGTGCCGTCCGGGGACCAGCCGATCCCGTTGGCGACGCTGGTGGCCTCCAGCACCCGGCACGGCCGCCGGTCGCCGGGATCGAGCCGGTACAGGGCCCCGCGGCCCGGCAGCATCTCGGTGTCGAGGGTGCCGAACCACAGTCGCCCGGCGGGATCCACCCCGGCGTCGCCGAGACGGTTGCCGGCCGGTTCGCCCGGTACGGCGACGGTCTCCTCCGTCCGGCCCTCCGGGTCGAGGAGCAGGATCCCGTGCCGGGCCGCGACGGCCAGCCCGCCGCCGGTGCGCGGCAGGACCGCGCTCACCTCGTACGCGAACGCGCGGTACGACGTCGCGCCGGTCACCGGGTCGCAGCGGTGCAGCCGGCCCAACGGGATGTCCACCCAGTGCAGTTCGCCGGTGGCATCGTCCCAGGCGGGGCCCTCGCCCAGTTCGCAGCCGGCCGCCAGGACCACCTCGGCGGGTTCGCGCAGCGCCGGCATCATCCCTCCCCTCCGTCCAGCAGGCCGCGCAGCGACGCCTCGCGCGCGGCGACGGCGGTCATCCGTTCCGCCCTGGCATCCCGGTCGGCCGCGAGCGCGGCCCGCAGCCGGCCCCGGGCCGCGTCCGCGTCGGCCCGCCGTGCCGTCACACCGGCGCTCACCAGCGTGCGGCCGCCGCACAGGACGTCGCTGACATCGCGGTACGTCGCCTCCTGCACGACCCGCTCGACGGGGTCGGGGCCGGGAGGTGCCGTGACACACACCAGGTCCGCGCGGTAGCCGGGCGCCAGACGGCCGAGCCGGCCGGTGTGACCGGTCGCGGCGGCCCCGCCCTCGGTGGCCATGGCCAACACCTGTCGCGGGGTCAGCGGGCCGCCGACCCGTTCGGCGGTGGTCAGCGCGGCCCGCATCTCGGCGAACATGTCCGGCGGTCCCTGGTGCTGGCTGTCCATCCCCAGGGCCACGGTCACCCCGGCGTCGAGCCACGAACGCACTCGCGCGTCGCCGGAGCCCAGTCGCAGGTTGGAGGTCGGACAGTGCACCAGAGCCGTTCCGCGGGCCGCCAGCAGGGCGGCTTCGGCCTCGGTCAGCCAGACCCCGTGCGCGGCCGAGGCGTCGGGGCCCAGCAGTCCGTGCCGGTCCAGCCGGGTCACCGGGTCCTCTCCGCCGAGCCAGCCCCGCTGGCGCCGACTCTCCAGAAGATGCGTGTGCAGGCGCACTCCGGCCGCCGTGCACCGCCGCAGCACACTCAGCGCGTCCTCGGAGCACCACTGCGGTGCCACCGGCGCCACCGCGATCCGTACCCCGGCCGGCCGGTCGGCCGACCGGAACAATCCGGCCAGCATCGGCGGCAGTTGGGCGGGGCCGACCCCGCGTCGCGGCGGATCGGTGAGGGCCGGGGCGGCGGGCGGCCGGGTGGCCGGGGCAGGGCTGTCGCGGGGTGGGACGGGCCTCGGTTCGGGCAGGAACTCCGCCTGGTCGGTGAGGCCGACCGCGAGTTCCGCGCGCAGCCCGGCCAGGGCCAGCGCCTCGGCGACCGCCGCCACCGTGGCGGCGTACTCCCGCGGACCGGCGAACGTGTGGTGGATGGCCTGCACGGTGGTCACCCCGGTGGCCGCCAGGCCGTCGGCCGCCGCGAGCGCGTCGTCGCCGGGGTCGAGCGCCGTGGTGCCGGTCAGCCGCACCACCCAGGTCTCCAGGTCGGCGTCCGCGACGCCCTGTTCGGACAACGGCAGCGCCCGCAGGTGGCTGTGCGCGTCGGTGAAGGCCGGCAGGACCACACCGTCGAGTTCGTCGGTACGGGCCCGGGGCACAAGGTCCGCCAGCTCGGTGAAGGGCGCCACCCGCACCACCGTGCCCCCGTCCACCAGCACTCCTGCGTCGGCCAGCGGCCGGGACGCGGCGTCGGCGACCAGAGTGCGGCAGCGCAGCAGCCGGGTGCCCTCGGTCAGCGAACGGTTCACCGTCGCACCGCCCAGGGCAGCAGCCGCCGTTCGGCGAGCGTGACAGCGGCGTACACCACTCCCGCCACCAGGGAGGAGGCGAGGATCGCGCCCCACATGGTGGCGGTGTCCTGGGAGAGTGCCGTGCTGATCACCAGCTTGCCCAGGCCGTCGCCGCCGATCAGCCACTCCGCGGTCATCACGCCGAGCACCGCGGACGGCGCCGCGATCCGCAGCGAGTCGAAGAACGCCGGCAGCGCGGCGGGCAGCCGCACCCGCCAGTAGACCGTCGCCGTACCGCAGTTGAGCACGTGCATCAGTTCCAGTGCCTCGCGCTCCACCGAGCGCAGCCCGAGCAGCACGTTCACCAGGGTCGGGAAGAACACGATCAGGGCCGCGACGACGACGGTGGGTGCGGAACCGCGACCGGCCACGAGGGTGATGAAGGGGGCGAGTGCCACCACCGGGACGGCCCGCACCGTGAGCGCCAGGGGGTAGAGCACGGCGGCCAGCAGGGGGGACGCGGAGATCAGCAGGGCCAGGAGCAGCCCGGCCGCGTTGCCCACGACGAATCCCCACAGCACCGAACCAATGGTGTCCCGGGCCGCGGACAGCACCCCCGTCCAGTCGGCGGTCGAGGCGATCAGGCTGGGCGCGGGCAGCGCGTAGTCGGGCGTGCCGCTGATCCGTACGGCGGCCTCCCACACCAGGATCGCGAGGACGAACACCGATGCGGAGACCAGCGGTTCGCGGAGTCGGCGCAGAGCCCGGGGCAGCCCGCCGCCGGTGGCCGTCGCGCTGCGGGATCCGGAGTTCACGACGGTCACAGTCGCTCTCCCGTCGGGCCCACCGAGGCGTGCCAGGGTGTGGCGATCCTGGCGAGAGCGCCGAACAGCGCGGCCAGCAGACCGGTGACGGCGGTGGACAGCGCCAACGCGGCCCACATCTGGGGAATTTGGTAGCCGAACATCGCGTACAGCAGGGCAAGTCCGAGTCCCTGGTCGGCGCCCACCCACTCGGCGATCATCGCCCCGATGAACGCCGCGGGGGCGGCGATCTTCAACGACGCCACGAACGCGGGCAGCGCGTACGGCAGCCGCAGGTACCGCAGTTCCCTCGGGCTGCCGAGGCCCAGCACCATGCCCAGTTCCCGCACCCGCGGATCGGTGGAGCGCAGCGCGCCGACGAGGTTGACCAGGACGGGGAAGAAGGCGGCGAGCAGGGCCACGACCGCTTTGGAGGTGAATCCCAGCCCGAGCCAGGCGACGAGCGCGGGCGCGAGCCCGATCACCGGGATGCTGTAGAGCATCAGGGCGAGGCGGTGCAGCCCGTCGCCGACCGCCCGGAACCGGTCCATGAAGACCGCCAGCAGCACGGCGAGGAGCACTCCCGCGGCGAAGCCCGCCGCAGCCTCCCCCACAGTGGCCCAGGTGTTGCGGGCATAGGCCGCCCGGTCGTCCCAGAGCACCCCCAGGATCCTGGAGGGCGGCGGCAGTACACCTCCCGGGTGGTACATGCCGCGTCCGTAGATCTCCCAGGCCACCAGCAGTACGGCGTAGACGGCCACCCCGACCAGCGCCGTGGTGCGGCGGCTCAGCGCCGGCCGGCCGAGTGCACCGGATCCGGCGGCACGCCGCGGGCTCACAGTTCGGCTCCGTCGTAGGCGTCGGTCAGCAGGGCGGTCAGCTCACGCTCGTACTCCACGAACCCTGGCAGCACCATGCTCTCGGCGGTGCGCGGGCGCGGCAGGTCTATCTCCAGCTCCGCGATGATCCGCCCCGGGCCACGGCCCATGACGAGCACCTGGTCGGAGAGGAACACCGCCTCGGAGACGTTGTGGGTGACCAGGACCGCGGTGGTGCCGGTCTGTGTCCAGATCCGTTGCAACTCGTCGTTCATCTGACGGCGCCGGATCTCGTCCAGGCCGTTGAACGGCTCGTCGAGGAAGAGCAGCCGGGGGCTGAGGATCAGCGCGCGGGCGATCGCCACCCGGCGGGCCATGCCGCCGGAGAGCTTCGCCGGGAGCGCCTTCTCGAAGCCCTGGAGTCCCACCAGCCGCAGCAGGTCGGCGGCACGTTCACGGCGCTCGGCCTTCGGCACGCCGGCGACCTGCAGGGGCAGTTCCACGTTGGCCAGGGCGCTGCGCCACGGCAGCAGTACCGGGTCCTGGAAGACGAAGCCGAACTCGTTCGCGCGGCGGGCCTCGTCGGGGCTGCGGCCGAATATCCCGACCGTGCCCGAGGTCGGCTGTACGACGTCCGCGAGGATCCGCAGCAGGGTGGACTTGCCGCAGCCGGACGGGCCGATGAGGGTGCAGAAGCTGCCCTCCCGGATGGTGAGGTCGATGCCGTCGAGCGCGGTGAAGGGGGTGCCGCCCACGTCGAACCGTTTGCCGATACCGGAGGCCCGCACCAGGGCGCCTGCGCTGTCGGCCGGGGCCGTGGCTTCGCCGCCGACAGGGGAGTCGGTCGCGGGCGCGGGTACGCCGCGCTCCGTGGCCCTCATGCCCGGCCCGTTTCCGCGGCGGAGGCCGGGGTGATCACGGGCCGCTCGGTCAGGCCCAGTATCCGGGCGAGGTTGCCGCCCTCCACCAGGGCCCGGTCGGCCTCGTCCGGGATGGCCCTGGCGATCTTCGCGCGCTCCAGATCGAAGTGGCTTCCGGGCCAGTCGGTGCCCATGACCAGCCGACCGGCGCCCAGTCGCCGGTAGGCCATCTGCACCTCGATGAGCTGGGTGCCCGAGGTCTCCAGGTAGATGTGCTCGTTGCGTTCGGCCACCAGGATCGCCTCGTTGACGTTCCAGATGGTGCCCATGTGCGCGATCAACAGCGGTACTTCGGGGAACGACCGGGAGATCTCCTCGATCGACAGCGGCGCGCAGAACGGGTCGTCCAGGGCGTTCACCAGGATCATCAGCCCGGTGTCCCGGCACGCCTCGAAGATCGGGTCGAGCAGGCCGTGGTCGGCGAAGTGGTAGCCGTGCATGGTGGGATGAAGTTTCAATCCGCGCAGGCCGTACCGGCTCGCGCAGGCCGTGACCGTCTCGACCGCGTCCGGTCGGCGCGGGTCGACCTGACCGAAACCGATGATCCGGTCCGGGTGCTCCGCGACCGTACGGGAGATGAACTCGTTGTCGATCATCTGGCCGAGCGAGCAGCCCACCGCCATGTCGACCCCGGCCGCGTCCATCGACGCGATCATGTTCTCCGGGGTGTAGGACTCGGCGGTCAGGTAGTCCGAGGTCCCTCCGGCCTGCCAGACGTTGTTGTACGCGTCGATGATCACGGTTGCTCCGCTTCGTTCGGTGGTCGGGCCGGCTCAGGACAACAGCGAGGTGCGCGAGCCGTAGGCGGCGTCCAGGACGGAGGTGGTCACGACATCGGCGGCCTTCAGCCTCTTCGGCAACGTGCCGACCGACACGAGGTCGTCGATGATCGTCTGCATCTTGTCCGGGTCGACCCGGAGCACGCCCTTGGGCGAGGCGATCAGGTCCTTCTGGAACTTGGCGGTGGCCATCTCCTCGGCGGCCTTGAGTCCGCTGGTGTTCCACTCGGTCGCCACGAGCTTCCCGATCTCCTCGGGGTGGGCGTTCATGTACTCGTGGCCCTTGATGGTGGCGCTCAGGAAGCGGACCAGTTCGTCGTGGTGCGCGTCCAGGTGCTCCTTCGTGGTCACCAGGACGTTGCCGTAGCTCTTGACGCCGAGGTCCTCCAGGTAGAGCACGTGCACGGGCACGCCCTGCCTCTCCAGCGCCACCGCCTGCGAGGTCGCGTAGCCGGAGTAGCCCGAGGCCTGCCCGGTGGTGAGCTGGGTCGGATCGGTGCCGGCCGGGATGAAACTGACGTTCTTCACCCCGGCCTTCTTGACCAAGGACTCGAACTGCGCGCGCGACGCCTCCGTGACGGCGATGGTGCGGCCCGCGAAATCCTCGATGCCGGTGATCGGATCGCTCTTCTTGCTGATGATCGCGAACGGCGACGTCTGGAAGATCGCGCCGTAGATCACCAGCGGTCTCCCCTTGGCCGCGGCGACCAGCACGTTGGTGTTGTCGTCGTCACCGGTCATGGCCCGCCCCGAGGCGATCTGCTGCCAGGCAAGGATGTTGGGGCCGCCCGCGGTGAACGTGGTCGAGATCTTCTCCGCGGCGTAGTAGCCCTTCTTCTCGGCGGCGTAGAACCCGCCGTACTGGGTCAGCTTCAGCCAGCCCAGCTGGTCCTTGACGGTGAGCGTGCCGTCCGGGGAGGTTCCCGCCGAGGAGCTGCCTCCGCAGGCCGACAGCAGTCCGCCGGCGGCCATCACCCCCGCGCCCGCTCCGAGCAGCCTGATGACATCGCGCCGCCTGTACATACCGCCGCGAACCTCGTGGGCTGTGTCCATATGAATCCTCCAGCGGCGTGCCCCTGCGGGGAGGGGAAGACGGGATGAGTACAGGCCAGACAGGCTCTGTGAGGTCGTGCCTCAACCCTCGCAACGCGGCGGCACCGCCCGCAATGAGCGATTCATCGGTGGATGAGCCGGAAGCGTTGACAAAGCGTCCACACCGAAACACCCGACGAAACGACCAGAAACAACAGGGCAACACCACTCGGCGCATCGGGGCGGCGCTGAGCCCTCGCCGCGCCGGTCGGTCCTGAGCCGGGCGGCGACCTCCGCGACGGCCCCGCCCGTCGGGCGGGGCCGTCGCCGGTGTCACCGGGCCGGTGTCCCGTGGGGCACCGTGCTCGGCGCCGGGGCGTAGCCGGCGGCCCGGGTGGTGAACGTTCCCCGGCCCTGGGTCCGGCTGCGCAACCGGGTCGCGTAGCCGAACAGCTCCGCGAGCGGCACGGTCGCGGTGATCACCGCCGTGCCGGCCCGCGAGGCCGATCCCGAGACCCGGCCGCGCCGCGCCGCCAGGTCGCCGAGGACCCCGCCCACGGCGTCATCGGGAACGGTGACCGTAACGTCCACCACCGGTTCCAGCAGTGCCATCACGCCGGTGCGCAACGCCTCCCGGAGCGCGAACCGGCCGGCGGTCCGGAACGCCATCTCCGAGGAGTCCTTGGAGTGGGTCGCCCCGTCGGTCAGTGTGACCCGCAGTCCGGTGACCGGATGTCCGCCGAGCGGCCCCTCGGCCAGGGCGTCCCGGCAGCCGGCCTCCACCGCCCGGACGTATTCCTGCGGCACCCGGCCACCGGTCACCGTCGAACGGAACACGAAGTCCACCGGGCCGTCACCGTCGTTGCCATCGGCGGCGTCCAACGGCTCCACATCGATGACGACATGAGCGAACTGTCCGGCGCCTCCGTCCTGCTTGACGTGCCGGTACACCAGCCCGGACACACCGCTGACGACCGTTTCCCGGTAGGCCACCTGCGGTCGGCCCACGCCGATCTCCAGCCCCTGAGCACGACGGATCTTCTCCACCGCGACCTCCAGATGCAGTTCCCCCATTCCCGACAGCACCGTCTGGCCGGTCTCGGGATCGGTCCGGACCACCAGCGAGGGATCCTCCTCGACCAGACGCACCAGTGCCGACACCAACCGATCGCTGTCGGTGTTCCGGCGTGCCTCCACCGCTACGGAGACGACCGGATCGGCAACGGACGGGGGTTCGAGGACCAGGGGCGCCGCGGGCGTGCACAGCGTCGCCCCGGCACGAGCCGCCTTCGGCCCGATCACCGCGACGATGTCCCCGGCCACCGCCCGGTCCACGTCGGCGTGGAGACCTGCCTGCACCCGCAGGATCCGGCCGATCCGCTCGTTGCGCCGCGCGCCGGCGTCCAGCACTGTGTCCCCCTTCCGGATCGTTCCCGCGTAGACCCGCAGGTAGGTCATCCGCCCCGTGGCGGTCGCATTCACCTTGAACACCAGCGCGGCGAACGGCGCCGCCGGGTCGGCGGGCCGCTCCTGCACCGTGCCGTCGAGGGTGCCTCGTACCGCCGGCACATCCAACGGCGAGGGCAGATAGCCCACCACGGCTTCCAGCAGCGGCTCGATCCCCCGGTTGCGGTAGGCCGAACCGCACAGCACCACGACGCCCTCCCCGGTACGGGTCAGGTCGCGCAACGCGGTGGCCAGCGTCCGCGCGGAGAGCGCCGACTCCTTACAGAACTCCTCCAACGCCACCGGATGGAGTTCCGCCACCGTCTCCTCCAGCATCCGGCGACGCCGGTACGCCTCCTCACACAGGTCGTCCGGCACCGGACCCTCCACGAACGTGCCGCCGCCGTCGGCCCAGACCAGCGACCGCATGCGCAGCAGATCCACCACTCCGGTGAACCCGTCCTCCTCGCCGATCGGCAGCTGTACCACCAGGGGGACCGTGTGCAGCCGCTCCCTCATCGACTCGACCGCCGTGTCGAGGTCGGCACCGGCACGGTCCAGCTTGTTGACGAAGGCGATCCGCGGCACCCCGTACCGATCGGCCTGCCGCCACACCGACTCGCTCTGCGGCTCCACCCCGGCGACGGCGTCGAACACCGCGATCGCGCCGTCCAGCACGCGCAGCGAGCGCTCCACCTCGTCGGAGAAGTCGACATGGCCCGGAGTGTCGATGAGATTGATCCGGTGGCCGTCCCACGCACAGCTCACCGCGGCGGCGAAGATGGTGATCCCGCGGTCGCGTTCCTGCGCGTCGAAGTCGGTGACGGTGGTCCCGTCATGGACCTCGCCCCGCTTGTGGATGGTGCCGGTGAGGTAGAGGATCCGTTCGGTGACGGTGGTCTTGCCTGCGTCGACGTGGGCGAGGATGCCCAGGTTGCGAACGCTGCTGAGCTGACCGGTGAGTTGTCGGTCGAGGTCGGTACGCACGGCCCATGGCCTTTCGGAATGATCCGGATCGGGGCGGCGCGATTCCCGGACGAACCGGCCTGTGGTCAGGCCCCGCGGAGACCCCTGATCCGGCGTACCGCGTCGGGTGCGCCGTCCGATCGGCTCAACGCCGTCGAGGCAGGGGTCAGTTGTCCGTCACGGACATCCGGTGCCGGCCGCGCAGCAGGCACCGGACACACGAAGACACCAGGATCACCTCGTACCGTGACGGGGGGACGACAACAGCGGTGCGGTCACGCACGGCCGGGCTCCCCTCACTCATCACGACGCGCGCCGCGATGGTGCGGCGGCGGGCGATTGATGGCGAGTGTAGTGATCCCGGTGCGGGAAGGTCACCGGCTTTTTTGTCGCTCCCGCACTGCCGACGGCAAGGGGACGGATATGCCGGGCCTGTCAGGAGATGGCAAGGATGTGCCGGTTCTGTCTGAAGTTCGGATCCGGCCGCTCGTTCAGCGCTCGCGCGGCGGTGTCCCGGCCCGCCGCGGGCGACGTACTCCGGGGCGCCGCCGCCTCGGAGCGACCCGCCGCCCGCGGGCGTTCAGCGGGTCCTTCCACCTGCGCAACGCGTGGCTGCCGCATCTGCGCCACTGCGTGGGCGAGAGGGGCACAGCCTGACCGCCCCGGGTGACCATCGCGTTGACCGGCGTCATCGGATCCGTCGCCATGGTCCTGGCCAGCAGCACGCCGAGCACCAAGGGGGCCAACGACACCGCCAGAGCCGAACCGGTCGTGGTGATGTGCCGCATACGGGGGCGGAGCGGTGCGTCAGGAGTCATGGTCGTCATTCGACCAGCGACGACCCGACGAGGAATCGGATGATGTACTCAGTCCGGTCGTCCTCCCGTACTCACACCGGGTGCACGACGCCCGCCCCGCCCGCGTGATCGTCCGTCACCCCGCTACGCGGTGGTGCCGGAACCGGCCCCCGTTCCCGACGCGGCCTTGATGCCCTTCGTGATGTCGTCCATGACGGACAGCTCGGGCGCCTTGGCGTTGATGTCGAAACCGGAACGGACGACGATCAGTGTGTCCTTGGAGTGGGGGGACGGGAAGGCCAGCGACTGCACGTACCCGTCGTCGCCGTTCTTCGTCACCACTTTCCAGCGCACCAGGTAGCCCTGCTCACCGGCCACCGTGACCGGACCGGACTTGAGCTCCTGGTGCGAGGTGATGCCTCCGTAGATCTTCTCGCCGTAGGACTCCGTGGCGTTGGCGGAGATGTCCTTCGTCGCCGTGGCCTTCGCCGTGGTGGTGTCGAGCTTCAGCGCCTTCGCGGGCATGGAGAACACCCCGCCGCGCACGCACGCCTGGGACGTGTCGCCGGGACAGGCGTACTCGCCCGTGGTCACACCGGCACCCGCGATCCCCGACTGGCCTGTCCAGCCGTCGGGCACCGGGAGGCTGATCCCGCTGGCCAGGTCCGTGGCATAGCCGTCCTCGGCCTGCGGCAGCTGCCCCTCGGGTGCCTGGCTCTCGCCGCCGCCTCCGGGAGCGCCCTGCCCGCGGCGGGGTTCACCGGACGGTGCGGTGGACGGGGCCGTGGCCGTGGTCCCCTTCGTGTCGCCGGAATGGTCCGACAGCACATAGAGGCCGCCGCCGACGGCGGCGAGGACGACCACACCCGCGGTGATGCCGATGCGTGTCCGGCGGCGCCGGACCGCGGCGGGCGGCACGCGGAGATGGTCGGTCCACTGGTTGCCGTCCCACCAGCGTTCATGAAGGGGGCCGGTTCCTGTATACCCGGGGTCTGGATGCCAGCCGGGCGGGCTCGTCTGGGTCACGTGACCCACCGTAAGCCGATTGCGTGAGAATCAGATGAAACCACGGGATGAGATCGATCGGATGGAATGTCGTGGACACCATCCCGGGCTCCCCGGTCGACAGGATCCTTCGCCGGGCCCTGGGCGACCCCTTGAGGAAGGTGAACGATGAGCGAGAAACCCGCGGTACGGATCGAGCGCGACGGCCCCGTCTTCACGGTGATCCTCAGCAGGCCGGGGGTCCGCAACGCCGTGGACGGCCCGACCGCGAGACAACTGGCTGACGCCTTCCGGGAGTTCGAGGGCGACCCCAATGCGGCGGTCGCTGTGCTGTGGGGTGAGGGCGGTACCTTCTGTGCCGGTGCCGACCTGAAGAGCATCGGTACGGAACGCGGCAACGAGGTCCTGGCCGGGGGCGACGGGCCGATGGGCCCGACCCGGATGCGCCTGACCAAGCCCGTCGTCGCGGCGGTCGCGGGGCATGCGGTGGCCGGAGGGCTGGAGCTGGCGGCCTGGTGCGATCTGCGGGTGGCCGAGGAGGACGCGGTGTTCGGGGTGTTCTGCCGCCGCTGGGGTGTGCCACTGGTGGACGGCGGAACCGTACGACTGCCGCGTCTGATCGGCGAGAGCAGGGCCATGGACATGATTCTCACCGGCCGGCCCGTGCCGGCCCCGGAGGCGTATGCCATGGGGCTCGCCAACCGGATCGTCCCGCCGGGCGAAGCACGCCGTGCGGCGGAGCGGCTCGCCCGGGAGATCGCGGCGTTCCCGCAGTTGTGTCTGCGTCACGACCGCCTTTCGGTGCGCGAACAGCACGGTCTGAGCGAGCCGGACGCCCTGGCCTCGGAGTACCGGCACGGGCTGGTGCCGCTGACCGCGGGGGAGACGCAGGCCGGTGCCGACCGTTTCGGGGACGGTGCGGGCCGGCACGGGTCCTTCACCGACTGAACGGCGGGCCGCCGCGGATCGACTCGCAGAGCCGTGCCGGCTGAGGATCGGCCGGAGCCGGGAGGTGCAGGGCCGGGACGCGGTGCGAGCTGGAGCAGCAGCAGTTCCACGACCTTGCCCCGCCGTCGTCCTCACCGGGACCGTCGCCACCGTGGCCGGACTGATCGTCGCCGTGCTTCCTGCCGGCCGCCCGCGCGAGCGGTGATCCGGCCGCGCTGACGGGCGGAGCGACTGAGTTGTCGGGCAGATCGACTGCGTCAAGACGTTTGGTCCGACCATATGTCATGTGTGACATAGTGGGAGACCGGACGGCAGACGTGACCGGCAACCGGACGGTTCCGGCCGAGGCAAGGGGTGACGGATGCCCGTCGAGTGGCAACCCGTACGGCAGTCCCGTACGCATGAGCTCGTGCTCCAGAGCATCGAGCAGCGGGTGTTCGCCGGAGAGCTCAGGGCCGGCGACCGGCTGCCGCCCGAGCGTGAGCTCGCGCCCGTACTCGGAGTCAGCCGCTCCGCGCTGCGGGAGGCGCTGCGGGTGTTGGAGACCATCGGTGTGCTGGTCGCCCAGCCGGGGCGGGGGCCGGATGCCGGGGCGCGGATCGTGCGCAACCCGGACGACGCCCTCGGGCGGTTGCTGCGTCTGCACTTCGCCCTGGGCAGCTACAGCCTCCATGACGTCCTGGAAGCGCGCGTCGTGCTGGAGAGGTCCAGTTTCGAGGCGGCCGCGCGGCATGCCTCGGCGCAGGATCTCGACGAGGCTGAGGCCCTGGTCGCGAGGATGGGCGAGTCGGATGTCCACGTGCCCGAGTTCAACGACCTGGACACCCGGTTCCACGTACACATCGCGCGCAGTTCGGGCAATGAACTGACCTCCACGCTCACCTCCGCCGTGCGCGAGTCGGTGCGCCCGCTGATCCTGCGGGCCCTGGAGGAGGCCGAGGACTGGTCGGCCACCGCCGCCGCGCTCAACGCCGAACACTCCGAGCTCCTGCGGCTGGTGCGTGCGGGCAAGGGCACGAAGGCCGCCGATCTGGTCGAGCGGCACATCCGCAGTCTCCACGGCACGCTGGTCGACGAGAGTTCGGGTCGGCCGTAGACCCCGCCATCGGGCTGCCCCGCAGGCGCAGGAGAGCGACGCGGCGGCGTGGTGCGAGGGAAAAGATTGTCATGGGCATGATTGAGAGCGTGTCACTCCGGTCGCGCTGCATCCTTCATGTTCCGGACCGAGGGTAGTATGGTCGGACCATAAAAGGAGAAACGATCGGAGAGACCTCATGCGCATCGGACTCTTCGCCACCTGTCTGGGAGACACGCTCTTCCCCGAGGCGGTGAAATCGACCGCGGTCCTGCTCGCTCGCCTCGGCCACGACGTGGTGTTCCCGCCCGGGCAGACCTGCTGCGGCCAGATGCACGTCAACACCGGCTACCAGCGCGAACCCGTGCCTCTGGTGCGCAACTTCGCCGAGCAGTTCGGTGACGCGTCGATCGACGCCGTCGTCATGCCGTCCGGATCGTGCGCCGGCTCGGTACGGCACCAGCACGAGATCGTCGCCGAGCGGTACGGAGACGCGGCGCTGCGCGCGGGCGTCGCCACCGTCAAGGCCAAGACGTACGAACTGTCGGAGTTCCTCGTCGACGTCCTGGACGTCACCCAGGTCGGCGCGTACTTCCCGCACCGGGTGACATACCACCCCACCTGTCACTCCCTGCGCATGCTCAGGGTCGGCGAGAAGCCGCTGAAGCTGCTCCGGGCCGTCGACTCCATCGACCTCGTCGAGCTTCCCGAGGCCGATTCCTGCTGCGGCTTCGGTGGCACCTTCGCCGTCAAGAACGCCGAGACGTCCACGGCGATGCTCCAGGACAAGATGCGCCACATCGCCTCCACCGGAGCCGAGGTCTGTACCGCCGGCGACTCGTCCTGTCTGATGCACATCGGCGGCGGACTCTCCCGTATCTCCTCGGGCACCCGCACCCTGCACCTCGCGCAGATCCTCTCCTCCACCCGCACCTCACCGTACGTACTGACGGAGGCCGTCCGATGAGCAGCACCTTCCTCGGCATGCCCGCGGCCCCGCCCCGGTCCCCGTACGGATCGGGCAATCTCCGCGGCGACCGGAAGTTCCCCGAGGCGGCCCACGACGAACTGCGCAACGAACAACTGCGCCGCAATCTCGGCCGGGCCACCCGCACGATCCGTACCAAGCGCCTCAACGTCACCGGTGAACTGCCCGACTGGGAAGAACTGCGCGACGCCGGATCGGCCATCAAGACCGACACCATGAACCGGCTCCCCGAACTCCTGGAACAACTGGAGCGCAAGGTCACCGAGCGCGGCGGCACCGTCCACTGGGCGCGCGACGGCGCCGAGGCCAACGAGATCGTCGCCCGGCTCGTCAGGGCGACGGGCAGCAGTGACGTCATCAAGGTCAAGTCCATGGCCACCCAGGAGATCGGCCTCAACGAGCACCTCGAATCGGTCGGGATCACTCCGTACGAGACCGACCTGGCCGAACTGATCGTCCAACTCGCCCACGACAAGCCGTCGCACATCCTGGTGCCCGCGATCCACCGCAACCGCGACGAGATCCGGCAGATCTTCCTCAAGGAGATCCCGGGGGTCGACCCGGGTCTCGACAACGTACCCGCGCATCTCGCCGGCGCGGCCCGCGCCTATCT
Source organism: Streptomyces sp. NPDC058051 (assembly GCF_042885475.1). Lineage (NCBI taxonomy): Bacteria > Bacillati > Actinomycetota > Actinomycetes > Kitasatosporales > Streptomycetaceae > Streptomyces > Streptomyces sp. NPDC058051. Next base: position 25,388 of record NZ_JBHVRW010000031.1, on the reverse strand, counting down.
GCGCGAGAAGTTCATGACGACCAAGGTGGCGGTCTCCGGTGCCAACTTCGGCATCGCCGAGACAGGCACCCTCTCGGTCGTCGAGTCCGAGGGCAACGGCCGCATGTGCCTCACACTGCCCGACACCCTGATCACCGTCATGGGCATCGAGAAGGTGCTGCCGCGCCATCAGGACCTCGAAGTCTTCCTGCAGTTGCTGCCGCGCTCCTCCACCGGCGAGCGGATGAACCCCTACACCTCGATGTGGACCGGGGTGACACCCGGCGACGGACCGCAGGACTTCCACCTGGTCCTCCTCGACAACGGACGCACCGCCGCACTCGCCGACCGGATCGGGCGCGAGGCGCTCAACTGCATCCGCTGCTCGGCCTGCCTCAACGTCTGCCCGGTGTACGAACGGGCCGGCGGCCACGCCTACGGATCGACGTACCCCGGCCCGATCGGTGCCGTCCTCACCCCGCAGCTCGCCGGGATGCACGCGGCCAAGAACGACCCCAACAGCTCGCTGCCGTACGCCTCAAGCCTCTGCGGAGCGTGCTTCGACGCCTGCCCGGTCAAGATCGACATTCCGTCGCTGCTGGTGGAGCTGCGCCACCAGCACACCGAGCAGTCCGGCACGACGGCGGAGAAGCTGGCCATGAAGGCGGCGGCCGGAGTGATGAAGAAGCCGAAGCTGTACACCGCCGCGCAGAAGGGCGCGGCGATCGGCCGCCTCGTCGCCGGCCGGGACGGGAAGATCTCGCATCTGCCGCCGCCGTTCGACGGCTGGAGCGACAGCCGCGACACCGCCGCGCCGCCCAAGCAGACCTTCCGGTCCTGGCTGGCATCGGCCGAAGGCGCCGCGACCATGCGCGCCGCCGCGGGTGAGCACGAACAGAACCAGCGGAACCAGCAGAAGGAGCAGCAGAAGGAGGAGGAGAAGTGACGACCGCTCGTGAAACCGTGCTGGGCCGGATCAAGGACGCCCTGGCCCTCGCCCCGGTCGCGGACACCACCGTCCCCCGCGCGTACCGCACCGGCCGCACGCTCCCCGACAGCGAGCGCCTGGCCCTCTTCACCGACCGGCTCGTCGACTACAAGGCGCAGGTGCACACCTGCACCGCCGACGGCACGGCACAGACTGTCGCCGAGGTCCTGCGGGAGCGCGGCGCACAGCGGATCGGAGTACCGGCCGGACTCGACGCCGCGTGGCTCGGCGCGTACGACGGTGAGATCCAGCAGGACTCCGCCGACATTCCTCCGCCCCGGCTCGACGCACTGGACGGGGTCGTCACCGCCTCGGCCGTCAGCTGCGCCGAGACGGGCACGATCTTCCTGGACGGCTCACCCGACCAGGGACGGCGGGCCCTGTCCCTCGTCCCCGATCTGCATGTGTGTGTCGTCGACCTCTCGACGGTCGAGGTCGGGGTGCCGGAGGCGGTGGCCCGCCTGGTGCCGGGGCGGCCGACGACGCTGATCAGCGGCCCCTCGGCCACGTCCGACATCGAACTGGAACGGGTCGAGGGCGTGCACGGTCCGCGCACGCTGGCCGTGGTGATCCGGACGGACGCGTAGAGGCGAGGGGGTGCCCGGCCGCCCGGCCGTGCACCCCCTCGTGGTCGGCCGCCCGGGCGGGAACCCGGGCGACCCAGGTGGTCAGCCGTGCGTGACCGTCATCGGCTCGAAGCCGATACGCGTCGTCGCGTCTTCGGCCCAGCGGACCTCCACCGTGTCCCCGTCCACCCGCACCGCGCTCACCACCGCGTCCAGCGGTGCCCCGCCGGACTCCGCGGTCAGTGAGGCGAGTGCCACCAGGACCACCGTGCCCTCGGCAGCCGCGGACAGCCGGGGCACCTCGGCCCAACGCGTGTACGCCGTGCCCTGCGGGGCCCGTACGGCGTCCCGCGCCTCCCAGCCGTGCAGACCGTGCAGTTCGGACGCCACCGCGTCGTCGCGACCGGTCGCCCAGCCCGTCTGCTCCACCCGGGCTCCGGCCGGTGCGCCGAGCACCCGGTGCACCCGCAGCTCGTACCGGCCACGGACCACGGTGACGCTCTCCACCCGCAGCCCCGGCACCATCGGCGCACCGGACGCGAACACCGGGCGGTGCCAGGAGGCGGCCCAGCCCCAGCCCTCGCCTCCGCCGGCGCCCAGCGGGCGGACGGCGCGCCGAACGCTGCGTGTTCCGGCCACGACCACGGCCAGGTGGTTGTCCGCCACGTTGCCGTTCGCCGTCGGCCCGGTCACCGTGGAGTACGACTGGCGGTTGTACAGCGGATCGGCCTGCGCAGCGAACTCGCCCTCGTGCGGGCGCACATGGTCGCTGCCGTGGTTGTGCAGCCGGACGATCCCGTCCGCCCGGGTGGACTGGACGAGGAGGCCGGGCGCGGGCAGGGCGAGCACCCGGTCGGGGCCCTCGCTCGGCGCGGGCTCCTCGGTCGCGGCCCACAGCGGATGGCCGTCCGGTGCGAGCAGAGAGACGAACGCCTTGGACGCCCAGTACGGCGACGCGGGCGCCGAGTAGTTCTGCAGCGTCGCCTCGTGCGGGCCGTGCCAGCCCAGGCTCAGCAGGCCGTCCGTACCGATCGCGCCCCGGTCCAGGAAGTAGCGCAGCGATCCGTTGATCACCCGGCGCGAGGCGCCCGGTGTGAGCGGGGTGTGCCCGGTGACGGCGCCGAGCGCGACCGACGACGCGGCCGCGAACCGGTAGGTCAGCGAGCGGCCGAAGTGGATCGGCGCACCGTCGCCGCCGAACAGCAGCGAGAAACTCTCCAGGTGCTCGCTGAGCCGGGCGCCGTAGCGCGCGGACAGTTCGGCGTCGCCCGACAGATGCGCGTCCAGGACGGGGTAGAGGTGCAGTGCCCAGCCGTTGTAGTGGTCGAAGGCGCGGCCGTCGCCGTCCGCGTACCAGCCCTGCCCGCGGTACCAGCCCTCCAGCAGGCCGAGGGCGCGTTCCTTCGCACGGGCCGTCTCCGCGTCGCCACGGCCCACGGATTCGAGGAACGCGGCCACGGTGTAGGGGAACAGGTACCAGTTGTTGGGAGCGGGGGTGTGCCGCAGTGCGTCGCGCAGCCATGCCTCGGCACGGTCCCGCACCCCGGAGTCCAGCCGGTCCCAGAGCCACGGCCGGGTCAGCCGCAGCCCGATGGCGACCGAGGCGGACTCGACCATCGGCTGCCCGAAGACGTCGTGGTCGCGGATCAGCGGCCAGGACTCGGCATCGTCCCGGCCGGGAGTGCGGGTACCGGCGGCGAGCCCGTCGGCGTACCGGTCGAGCCAGCCGTGCGGGTCCTTGCCGTCCGCGCCCGCCACGCGGAAGGCGGCGGCGAGGAACGTGCGCGCGTATCCCTCCAGACCGTCGGAGCGCACGCCGGACGCGGACGGCCGGCCCGGCAGGTCCAGCAGTGCGCCGCCCGGAGTGGCCCACTGCCAGGCGGCCTTGAGGAGTCCGTCCGCCGCCGCCTCCCAGTGTGCTCGGGTGTATCCGGTGTGCGGGCTCAATGTCCGGTCGTCGGTGGGGAGTTCGAGGGGTGAGGGGGGATGGGGTGCCGTCATGCGAGGAAGGCCAGCCTTTCGCGTCGTACGGGGTGGGCGAATCCGTCGCCCGCGGCCCAGCGGCCGGTTTCGCTCACCGCCAGATCGACCAGCCGCCGCCACTCGTTGCCCTGCGAGCCGGCGAGGTGGGGGGTGATGGTTGCGTTGGCGCACTCCCACAGGGGGTGCGCGGCGGGCAGTGTGTCGGGGTCCGTGACGTCGAGGATCGCCCGGATCCGGTCCTGCTGGAGTACGTCGACGAGCGCGTCCTGGTCGACGACGGCTCCCCGTGCGGTGTTGATGAGCACACTGTCCGGACGCATCGAGGTGAGCAGCTCATGGCTGACGAGCCCGCGGGTGGCGGGCAGCAGGGGAGTGTGCACGCTCACCACGTCGCTCTGTGCGAACAGTTCACCGAGTCCGACGGACCGCACGCCGAGCGCGGCGGCCTCCGCCTTTGAGACGTACGGGTCGTGGAGCAGCACCGGCAGGTCGTACGGCCGCAGCAGCTCGATGACGCGTCGGCCGACCAGCGAGGCGGACAGGATGCCGATGGTTCGGCCGTAGTTCCCGACCTCGGTCGCCGTGACGAGCCAGTTGTCGCGGCGTCGTTCCTTCCGGTAGTCGCGGGCCCGTTCCAGGGCCCGTTTGCCGGAGAGCAGGATCATCGCGACGGTGTACTCCGCCACCGGCAGTGCGTTGGCGGCGGCCGCCGAAGAGACCTCGATGCCGCGATCCCAGCAGGCATCGGTGATGTGTCCGCGGATGCTGCCCGCGGTGTGGGCGACGGCGCGCAGGTGCGGCGCCGCGTCCAGGACCGCCGCGTCGAGTGGCGGACACCCCCAGCCCGTGACCAGGATCTCCACGTCGGCCAGAGTGGCGCGGGCCCGGTCGGTGGTGAAGTCGTCGAGTACGGGCAACGGAGCGAGCTCGCACACCTCTGCCAGCGCGGCCAGGGACCGGGCGTCGAGGAGGGCGGCCGCGGCGTCCGGCTTCATGGCGACGGCGGCGCGTGGCCGATTCCGGTGGTGGGGGGCGGTTGCGGCGGTGCTGGTCATCTTTCTCCTGGTCCGGGTACGGGGACGGGGTGGCGGTGCGGTTACTTCACCGATCCCGCGGTGAGCCCCGACTTCCAGAACCTCTGGAGCAGGGCGAAGGCGAGGATCAGTGGCAGGACCGCGAGCAGAGAACCCATGATCACGACGGGGTAGTACTCGGGGGAGACAGTGGCCGAACTGTTCCAGGTGTAGAGCCCGAGGCTGACTGGGTAGAGATCCTGGTCGGAGAGCATCACCATGGGCAGGAAGAAGTTGTTCCAGATGGCGGTGAGCTGGAAGAGGAAGACGGTGACCAGCCCGGGCCCCAGCATCCGCAGGGAGACCCGGAAGTACGTGGTCAACTCGCCGGCGCCGTCCACCCGCGCCGCCTCCAGCACCTCGTTCGGTACGTATCCCTGACTGAATATCCGGCCGAGATAGACGCCGAACGGATTGAAGAGGACGGGGATGAAGACGGACCAGAAGGTGTTGACCAGGCCGGTGCGGGACGCCATCAGATACAGCGGCAGCGCGAGTACCGTCTGCGGCACCATCACCGCCGCCAGCACCAGGCCGAACAGCTTCTCCTTGTGTGCGAAGCGGTACTTGTCGAAGGCGTACCCGCAGGCGATGCTCAGCAGCGCGCCGAGTCCGGCGCCGAGGACCGCGTACAGCAGGCTGTTGCCGTACCACCGCCCGTATATTCCGCCGTCCATCGCGAACAGGTCCTTGAGGTTCTGTCCGAACGAGAAGTGGTCCAGCGAGAGTACGTCGCTGCCGAACAGGGCGTCGCGGTCCTTGGAGGCGGCGAGTACCAGCCACAGGACGGGCAGGAGTGTGTACAGCACCGAGATGCCGACGACGAGGTTGACGACGGAGCGGCCGAGCAGCCGGGGCCGCAGAGTGGCGGCGGTGTGGATCGTGCTCGCGCTCATCGGGCGTCCTCCTCGGAGGCGTTGGTGCGGTTGGTCCAGCGGGTGACGCCGTAGGAGAGGGCGATCGTGCAGATGAGCAGAATGACCGAGGCGGCGGCGGCGAGGCCGTAGTTGTTGCGGGTGAACGCCGCGTCGTAGATGTACATGCTGGGCGAGAACCGTGAGTTGATCATCGGTGTGGCCTGGCTGAGCAGCATCGGCTCGGTGAACAACTGCAGGGCGAAGATCAGGGTGAACATCGCGACCGTCACGATCGACGCACGCACCAGAGGGGTCTTGACCTGGAGCGCGGTACGGACCGGACCGGCGCCGTCGACCACGCTCGCTTCGATGACCTCGCGCGGTACTGCCTGCAGGGCGGCGTAGAAGACGACCATGTTGTAGCCGAGGTTGCTCCACAGCGCGATGTTCACGATCGACGGCACGACGGTGTGCACGCCGAGGAAGTCGATGGTGATGTCCGCCTTGGCGAACAGGTCGATGACCGGGCTGAGCCCCGGCGTGTACAGGTACAGCCAGATGACGGCGGCGATGATGCCGGGCACCGCGTGCGGCAGGAACAGTCCGAGCTGGGCCCAGGACCGCAGCCGTACCACTCCGGAGTCCAGCAGGAGGGCCAGCGCGAGCGAGCCGATCACCATCAGCGGGATGTAGACGAGGCAGTACAGGACGACGGTGCCGAGCGCGCCCAGGAACGTCGGGTCGGTCAGTACGGCGGTGTAGCTGCGCAGTCCGACGAAGACCCTGCGTTCCGGGCCGAAGCCGAGGCCGGGCTGGTCGTCGCTGAAGAAGCTGAGCCAGACGGCCGTCCCGACGGGGATCAGGAAGACCGTCACGAGGAGAAGGAAGAACGGAGTCATCAGGACGCCGCACGCGCCGAGTTCACGGCGTCTGGCGGACTTCCGGGGGGCGCGCGTGGACGCGGCGGCCGACGGGATGCGCGACGGGCGCGCGGCAGGACTCGGGGAGGGGGAGGGGGAAGCGGGACTGGTGAGGGGGCTGGTCATGGGTGTCACCTGCCTCTCTGCTGCTGGGAAGGGGGACGGGGGCTCGGGTCAGGTGCTGTGCTCGGTGGTGGCGAGGCCCAGTGCCTTGAGGTCCGGCATCGTGCCCCGCTGGGTCTCTCGCACGGCGTCGATCAGTGAGCCCTGGCCGCCGCCCACCCGGGCGAAGCCGTCCTGCATCACCCGCTGGGAGGCGGACATCCGCGGTCCCCAGGTCCAGCCGTCCCTGATCTTGTGCGCCTCCTGCTCGAAGAGCGCGTAGATGTCCTGGCCGCTGTAGTAGCTGCGGTCGAAGGCCGCGCGGCCCACGGCGACGAGGCCCGGTGCGGCCGGATACTGGCTGCTGGTGCCGCTGGAGAGCCGGGCGCGCAGCGCGTCGGGGTGCGACACCTGCCACTCGATGAATTCCATGGCGGCTTCCGGGTGCTTGCTGGAGGAGGTGACCGCGAAGGTGGATCCGCCGTGAGTGCCGAGCACGGCGTCGGACTCCTTCCACTGGGGCAGGGGCGCGATGGCCCATGTGCCCTTCTGCGCGGGCCGGGCGTTCATCTGCGCGCCGGCGTCCCAGGCGCCGCTGAGCCGGGCGAGGACCAGACCGTTGCCGACCTGGGCGTCGTACTGGCGGCTGTCGACCGCGTTCATGAAGACGAGGTCCTGATCGATGAGCCGCTGCCAGTACGTGGCGACGCGGCGGCTGGGTGCGTCGGCCATCGACACGTTCCAGGCGCCGGAACCGGTGTCGAACCACTGGGCGCCGGCCTGCCAGGCGAACGCGGCGAACTGCGGGAAGCCGTCGGTGGCGAAGGTGACCAATCTGCGTTCGGGGGCCTTGCGCCGCAAGGTGCGGGCCATTTCCTCGAACTCGTCCCAGGTGCGCGGGATGCCGAGCCCGAACTGCTTGAAGAGGTCCGTGCGGTAGTGCAGCACCATCGGTTCGACGTCCAGCGGAACACTGAAGACGCGCTTCTCGAAGGTGGTCAGTCCCAGTGCCTGCGGCAGGATCTTGGCGCGCAGGCTGTCACTGACCATGCCGGTGATGTCACGGGCGACACCGTCGATGGCGAAGCCGGGTATCTGGGGGTATTCGATCGTCGCGACGTCCGGGGCGTTGCCCGCCCGTGCGGCGTTGCTGAGTTTCGCGTAACCCCCCTGACTGCCCGAGGGGATCTGCTGGAAGTCGACCTGGACGGTGTCGTGGGTGCGGTTGAACGCGTCCACGACCTCCTGGCTGCCGCGCAGCGCCGACCAGAAGGTGATGTGCGTGGCCTTCTTCGTGTTCCTGCCGATGGTGCTGCTGGTCTTGCTCGTGCTGCCCGACCCTGATGATCCGCCACTGCCGCTGCAGGCGCTGAGCGCGCCTGTCAGAGGCAGGGCGGCGATCGTGGCGAGCACGGATCGACGACTCTGTCGACCGGGCATATGCGCCTCCCGCGGCTCTTGATTCGAGTCACGGGGAATCCTGATCGGCTGATCGGTAGTGGTCAATAGATCGATCAGGAGAAAATCAAAGCGGTCAAACGATCAGTCGGTGGAGAAGTTGAGTTCCTGTGCGGATCCCCGCACCTTGAGGGCCGGCAGCAGCTCCGTCCGGCGCACCGGGCCGCTGGAGCCCACAGCCCCGGACAGCCGGAGGAGCAGCAGCTCGGCGGCGGCCCGCCCGATCTCCGCCTTCGGCGGCGACACCGCCGTCAGGGGCGTGCTGCCGAGGCCCGCGACCACGTCGTCGTACGCCACCACCGAGCAGTCCCGGGGCACCTCGACTCCGCTCTCCGCCAGTCGTTGGACCAGCATCAGCGCGTCCACGTCGCCGTGCAGCACCGCCGCCGTGGCGCCCCGCTCCCGCAGCAGCGCGGCCAGGTCGAGCGCGGTGCTGCCGTCGGTCGCGTGCGGGACGGCCGCCGCGGCGGGTTCCCCGGCGGGGGAGCCGGGGCCGGGGCGGCGCACCGCCGACGGTGAACTCAGCACCACCGACCAGTCCTCCACCTCCGGACGCGCCGCGGCGATCTCCGTGAACGCGGCACGGATGCTGCGCGCGGTCGGACTGTCGTCGCGGGCGGCCAGCACGATACGGCGGTGCCCCAGCGACACCAGATGCTCCACGGCGAGATGCGTCCCGTACCAGTGATCCGAGCAAACGGAGTCCAGGGCGTGCAGCGCGCTGCCCGGCCGGGGCCGTCGCTCCATCAGCACGGTCGGCACCGCGACGTTCGCGAGCCAGCGGTAGTCCAGCTCCTCGGAGCGTGCGTCGCGCCACCTCGGCGCGATCAGCAGCCCGCGTGCGCCGTCCGCCAGCGCCCGCTCCACCAGCGGACGTTCCGCGCCGGCCGACTGGGGCGCGATGTGCAGGGCGATCCGCATCCCCGACTCCTCCAGTACGGTCCGGGCGCCGTGCAGGGTCTCGTACAGGTACGAATGCCGCTCGGGAACGACCAGGGCGACCGCCCCGCCGTCCCTGCCGGAGTCCTCGCCCCTCGGTGCCGGGACCGGTGCGGGCGGCTGTGTCTCCCGCATCGCCCGGGCCACCCCGTGGCCGCGCCGCAGCTGACCGACCCGGGTCAGCTCCTCGACGTCCCGCCGGATCGTGACCACCGAGACTTCCAGCTCGGCCGCGAGCACGCTGACCTTGACCGCGCCGCGTGACTCCACCACCGCCAGGATCCGCTGCCGCCTGAGTTCAACCGGCTCCCGCATGCTGTTGGCCCCCTCGCCGTACCGCTGCGCGTTGTTCGTTTGAACGCTTCTGGTGAGCGTGTGCGTCGCAGCATAGCGATCACGTGTCCGCCGTCCACGCGCGTGGACCGTCCCGCACGACCCACCCGGACCTGGCGCACCGGTACCGGACCTGGCGCACCCGTACCGGCACGGGGCCGCGTGCACCGGTACGGCACCTTCCGGATCGCGGAGGGGGCTAGCCTGTATTCCTGGCATGGACACTCTTACACTTGGGCAACTGGCCGCGCTCGCCGCGGCATCCGCGCTCGTCGGCTTCTCGAAGTCGGCCGTCAGCGGAGCCAATACGATCAGTCTGGCGATCTTCGCGGCCGTGCTCCCGGCCCGCGAGTCCACCGGAGTACTGCTCCCGATCCTCATCGCAGGCGACGTGCTCGCCGTTCTCCTCTACCGACGGCACGCACACTGGCCGACCCTGCTGCGGCTCTTCCCCGCCGTCGCCGTCGGTGTGGTGGCGGGGACCGTCTTCATGATGTGGGCCGACGACGCCGCCGTACGGACCTCGATCGGCGCGATCCTGCTGTTCATGGCGGGTGTCACCCTCTGGCGACGGCGGTCTGCCGCCCGGGGCGGGGAGACCTCCGAGGAGTCCGGCCCTCCCTCGGCGAGCGGCAGGCTCAAGGCCCGCTCGTACGGCGTGCTCGGCGGCTTCACCACCATGGTCGCCAACGCGGGCGGCCCCGTCATGTCGCTCTATCTGCTCTCCGCCGGCTTCCGGAAGCTCGGCTTCCTGGGGACATCGGCGTGGTTCTTCCTCATCGTCAACACGTCCAAGGTGCCGTTCAGTGTGGGCCTGGGGCTCATCGATGCGCAGTCGCTCCTGCTGGACGCCTGCATGCTGTTGTTCGTCCTTCCCGGCGCATACATCGGCCGCAGGTGTGTGGACCGCATCAACCAGAAGCTCTTCGAGCGGCTGGTGATCGGCGCGACCGTCCTCGGCGGACTCCAACTCCTGCTGCGCTGACCGCAGCCGGCGTCCCGTACCACCACCGCGCCACGCGTCTCAGCCCTCCCGGGCCGCTGTTCGCTGCGACCGGGGAGGGCTGAGGACGAGGGCAGGACCGGGTCAGACGATGCCTTCCTCGATCTCCGCCTGCTCACGGGCGTTCCCGTACGCCGACGGGGTGCTGTACGAACCGCGCGCGACGAACCACCAGACGGTGGCCAGGACCAGTACCGCGATCAGTGCGATCGACGCGTAGTTCATCGAGTCGACCGTCACCGGGGACGACTGCGGGAGCAGGAACAGCACGGTCACGATGGCGACCCACACCACGGCGATCCAGCCGATCGGCTTGCTCCACCGGCCCAGATGCCACGGCCCGCGCTCGAACCGGCTGCCGGAGCGCAGCTTGAGGAAGATGGGGATCGCGTAGGCGGGCGTGATGCCGATGACGTTGATGGCGGTCACCGCTCCGTACGCCGTGGCGGAGTAGAGCGACGGCAGCGCGAGCAGACCGGCGACGACGACCGACAGCCACACCGCGTTGACGGGCGTCTGGGTGCGCGAGCTCACCTTGTGCCACAGCGCGGAGCCGGGCAGCGCGTTGTCGCGACTGAACGCGAACACCATCCGGCTGGCGGCGGCGACCTCGGCGTTACCGCAGAACAACTGCGCCGCGATCACGATCAGGAGCATGGCCGTGGCACCGGAGGTGCCCAGCGCGTCGATCAGGATCTGCGCCGGAGGCACACCGGTCGCGCTGTTCTGGGTGCCCGCGTAGTCCTGGATCGCGAAGGTCAGCCCGGCGAGCAGGACGAAACCGGCGACCCAGGAGACCCAGATCGCGCGGACGATGCCCTTGGCGGCCGTCACCGAGGCGTTCGACGTCTCCTCCGACAGGTGGGCGGAGGCGTCGTAGCCGCAGAAGGTGTACTGGGCGAGGAGCAGACCGATCGCCGCCACGTACAACGGGTTGTGCCAGCCGGTGTCGTTGACGAACTCGGTGAAGACGAACGACGGCGACTGGTGGTGCGAGGGCACGATGGCGAGCACCGCGACGATCACCGCAACACCGATGAGATGCCACCACACGCTGATGGAGTTGAGGACGCTGACGAGACGGACACCGAAGAGGTTCAGCACGGCATGCAGCAGAAGAATGCAGGCAAATATGATCATGGTCTTGCCTGGTGTGGGGGTGAATCCCCACTGCAGGTTCATGAACGCACCGGTGAACAGCGCGGCACCGTAGTCGATGCCGGCGATGGCACCGAGCAGCCCGAGCAGATTCAGCCAGCCGGTGTACCAGCCCCACTTGCGGCCACCGAGTCGGTCGGCCATGTAGTACAACGCACCGGAGGTCGGGTAGGCGCTGGTGACCTCGGCGAGTGCCATGCCGACGCACAGCACGAAGAGGCCGACACCGGCCCAGCCCCAGAGCATCACCGCCGGGCCACCGGTCGACATGCCGAACCCGTACAGGGTCATGCAGCCGGACAGGATCGAGATGACGGAGAAGCTGATGGCGAAGTTGCCGAAGCCTCCCATGCGGCGGGCGAGCACCGGCTGATAACCGAGCTCGCGCAGCCGCTGCTCCTCGTCCTGCGGCGGGGTGGCCTCCGCGCCCGACTGGGTCGAGGTGGATAGGGACATGGGAAGAACCTCCGTGAGCGGTGAGGGAGTAGGGACGGAAAGGTGAATCGGTTCGGAAAGAGGTCGTCCGCGTCGGGGCCTGCCGGAGACGCGGCCCGGGCCGCGCGGCGTCACGGCCCCCGTGACTCAGCCGTGCGACCCCCGCCCGGGAGCTCGGGACACGGCGAGACAGCGGCTGCGGGCGCGCAGGAAGACCTCCTCGGCGCCCCCCGGGGCCTTGGGGTCACGCGTGCGGTACACCCAGGGCACCGAGGTGAAATAGGAGCCCAGCGCCCGGAACACCGGTGCGGCGTCGGCGAACTGGAGGGCTCCCCACAGCGCGTGGGCCAGATAGTTCAGGTCGAGCAGGGACTGAGAGACCGCGTCCGTACGGCGGAACCACAGATCGAGGGCCCGGACCGCGTCCCGTTCGGCGTCCTCGGTGACCCAGTGGAGATCCAGGGCCTTCTCGTGACCGTGCTCGCGACGGTAGCGCTCCACCCGCACATACAACGGCAGCACATGCAAAGCGGAGCCGTCGGGAGCGGAAGAGGCCGCCCACTGGACGAAGTTGACCGCTTCCGAGAGACTTCCGCCGGCCTTGCGCGCGTACACGAACTGGAGCATCCGATGGTACGCCTCGCGATTGCACGGATCGCGCTTGTCGGCCTCCGCCAGCAGCCCCCACGGACCGGGGAAGAGCATCGGCCCCGGCGGATGCAGCCGGTGTTCCTCAAGCTGCTGCCGCTCGTCCAACTGGGACAGGGCCAGCAGACAGACCCACGGCACCGGGTCCGCGGGCGAGGTGTGCGCCGCGGTCCGGCAGGCCGCCCAGGCCTCCTGCCACAGCTCCTGCGCCCGGTGGTGGCCATCGCGGTGCGCCCGCACGGCCCGTTCCACGAGAACTCGTGCGTGCATCACGGCAGCCGCGACGCTCCGCGGCTCCTCGGCGAGCCAGGCCTGCACCGCGTCCGAACCGGCGGCGATGGCGCCGAGCACCTGCGTGCGCTGTGTCCACAGCGTCCAGTCCGGCGTGCCCTCCAGCAGATTGCGCATGGACAACCAGCGTCCGGTGCGCAAGTCCTGTAACGCGACGCGTAATTCGTGGTCATGGCCGGCCGGGTGGTACACCGGCCGGAAGTCACTGTTGGCCATGGACGAGCCCTGCCCCCGTGCGACGGAACGAACGGAAGGGCGCGCGGCGGGTGGGGAATCTCCTCAGCACGTCACGCAACCCGGCGGCATGGAGCCCGTGCGGAGACGGAAGGCCCGGGAGCGGAGATCGGCGTGCTCGGGGCGGTGTTTCGTTCTCATCAATCCTCAAGGACGTGGGGGGCGAAGCAGCTGTTGAAAGACGAACTGCTCGAAAGCGTCCGGTTGTTGCTCGGCGGTGAGTGTAAGGCCAGTTGCGCCGAACTCCGGACCGATTTGCGGATCTTACTCAAGTCATCCGATTTGTAAGGACGTTGATCGTCACCCGGTCGTTCCGGGGGTGAACACGACAAGCCCTTGACGTACGCGGTGGTCTGCACGACTCTGGGCGTCGTAGATCATTGATCACGATTCCGTTCAAGCCGTAGAGCTTTCGCACCACTGGAGTTTCGATGACAGGCCCGGTACTCGCCGTGGACCAGGGCACGTCGGGAACCAAGGCTCTGGTGGTCTGCCCCGAGCGCGGCGTGATCGGTTCCGGTACGGCGCCGGTCCGGCCGCGGCACGGTGCCCAGGGGTCGGTCGAGGTCGACCCCGCCGAACTGCTCGCCTCGGTCGTCGACGCCGGCCGCCGTGCGCTGCACGAAGCCGGTGAGCCGGTGGCCGCCGTCGGCCTCGCCAACCAGGGCGAGACGGTGCTGGCCTGGGATCCCGACACGGGACGGCCGCTCACCGAGGCGATCGTCTGGCAGGACCGGCGATCCGCCCCGCTCTGCGCCGAACTCGCGGAACACGACGAGCGGTTGACACGGCTGACGGGGCTGCCGCTCGATCCGTACTTCGCCGCGCCCAAGATGGCCTGGATCCGGCGTGAGCTGACCCGCGAGGGCGTCGTCACCACCAGCGACTCCTGGCTCGTCCATCAGCTGACCGGCGCGTTCGTCACGGACGCGGCGACCGCCGGGCGCACCCAGCTGCTCGACCTCGACCGGGTCGGCTGGTCGTCCGCCGCACTGGACATCTTCGGCCTCGGCGACGAACGCCTCCCGGCCGTCGTCGACTCCGACGGGACAGTCGGCACGACGACCGCCTTCGGCTCCGAACTCCCCCTGACCGGACTCCTCGTCGACCAGCAGGCCGCCCTGCTCGCACAGAACGCGCTCGACCCGGGCGACGCCAAATGCACCTACGGGACCGGTGCGTTTCTGCTCGCCCAGACCGGACCGGCCCCGCGTCGTGGTTCCACCGGGCTGGTCAGCTGTGTGGCCTGGCGGCTCGGCGGACGTACGAGCTACTGCCTCGACGGACAGGTCTACACCGCCGCATCCGCCGTCAACTGGCTCACCGGTCTCGGGGTGATCTCCGGCGCGGCGGACCTCGACCCGGTCGGCGCGACCGTTCCCGACTCCGGCGGCGTCACGTTCGTACCGGCACTCGCCGGACTCGCGGCTCCGTGGTGGCGCGGCGATCTGCGGGGATCGGTGACCGGTCTCGGCCTCGACACCACGGCGGGCCACCTGGTGCGTGCCCTGTGCGAAGGCATCGCCGCGCAGGTCGTCGAACTCGCCGAAGCGGTCGCGGTCGACCTGGGCTCCCCGCTGACCTCGCTGCGTGTCGACGGCGGCCTGACCCGCTCCGCACTGCTCATGCAGACCCAGGCCGATCTGCTGCAACGCCCCGTCGAGGTGTCGGCGCTGCCCGACGTCACCGCACTCGGCGCCGGAGCCGTCGCCCGCCTCGGCCTCGACCCCCGGCTCCCGCTCCGGGAGGCGTTGCCCGAATGGAGGCCCGCCGCGGTGTACGAGCCCCGGATCGGCGCCGACGAGGCAGCCGAACGCCTCGCCGGATTCCGCGCGGCCGTCCAGACCCTGCTGGACCATGCCTGATCCGCACGCGAGCCCCATGTCGCCGCACGTCCCGTGCAGACGCTGCCGGACCCTGCCTGACACGCATGCGAGCCCCATGTCGCCGCACGTCCCGTGCAGACGCTGCCGGACCGTGCCTGACACGCATGCGAGCCCCATGCCGCCGCACGTCCCGTGCAGACGCTGCCGGACCCTGCCCGACACGCACGCGAGCCCCCCGATCACCACAGCCGGAACAGCCTCCGCTGGACCGTGCCCGATGTGTACGAGAGCCGCACGATGAACCGCACGATCACCACAGCCGGAGACCTGGCTGCCGCCGCCCCCGGAACGCCGGAGGCCGGCCCGCGCGACACCCCGCTCTACGACGTCACCGTGGTCGGGGCGGGCGTCGTCGGCGCCGCCATCGCCCGTGAACTGGCCCGCTACCGGCTGCGGACCGCCCTCGTCGAGGCCTCGGACGACATCGGCAACGGCACGTCGAAGGCCAACACCGCCATCCTGCACACGGGTTTCGACGCCGTACCCGGCTCACTGGAGGGCCGGCTCGTTCGCGAGGGGCAGCACAGACTCCGTGCCTACGCCGCCGAGAGCGGTATCCCCGTCGAACGTGTGGGTGCCCTCCTCGTCGCCTGGGACACACAGCAACTCGACGCGCTCCCCGCCCTGTTGGGGAAGGCGGAACGCAATGACTACCATGCGGCCCGCCTGCTGGACGCCGATGAACTGCGGGTCCGCGAACCCCATCTGGGCCCCGGGGCCCTCGGCGCACTCGAAATCCCCGACGAGAGCATCATCTGCCCGTGGACGACCCCGCTCGCCTACGCCACCCAGGCCGTACGGTCCGGAGTCCATCTGCACCTCAACTGCCGGGTGCGGCACATCGACAGCGGTGACGGCGGCCACACCCTCACCACCACTCGCGGGACACTGCGCACCCGGTATCTGGTCAACGCCGCCGGACTGTACGCCGACGAACTCGACCGGCAGCTCGGCCACGACGTCTTCACCGTCACCCCCCGCCGCGGCCAGCTCATCGTCTTCGACAAGCTCGCCCGCGACCTCGTCAGCCACATCCTGCTCCCCGTGCCCACCGCCGCCGGAAAGGGCGTCCTGGTCGCACCGACCGTCTTCGGCAACGTGCTGCTCGGCCCCACGGCCGAGGAACTCGACGACAAGACCGCCACCGGATCGACCGCGGACGGTCTCGCCCTCCTGCGCGACAAGGGCCGCCGCATCCTGCCCGGACTGCTCGACGAGGAGGTCACGGCCGTCTACGCCGGACTGCGCGCCGCCACCGGCCAGGAGGACTACCGCATCCAGGACTACCCGGACCAGCGCTACATCGCAGTCGGCGGTATCCGCTCCACCGGACTCACCGCCTCCCTGGCCATCGCCGGGTACGTCACCGAACTGCTCGGCGGCGCGGGTCTCGCTCTCGGCGAGCCGTCCGAGCTGCCGCCCGTCACCATGCCCAACCTCGGCGAGGCGCTTCCCCGCCCGTACGAGAACGCCGGACTGATCGCCGGGGATCCGGCCTACGGCACACTCGTCTGCCACTGCGAACGGGTCTCCGCGGGCGAGATCAGAGACGCCCTGTCCAGCACGATCCCGCCGCTCTCCCGGGACGGGCTGCGCCGCAGGACCAGAGCCGGCAACGGGCGCTGCCAGGGGTTCTACTGCGGGGCAGAGGTCCGCGCACTGATCGAGGGGGACCGGCTGTGAACCGGCGTGAGCGGACCGTGGACGTCCTGGTCATCGGAGGCGGGCCGGCCGGCCTCGGCGCCGCCGCCGAACTCGCCGCGTCCGGTGCCGGACGCGTCGAGATCCTGGAGCGCGAACAGACCGCGGGCGGCATCCCGCGCCACTGCTTCCACGGCGGTTTCGGCGGCTCCAACGGATTCGGCGTCCGTACCGCCGGGGGAGGGCTGACCGGACCCGCGTACGCCCGGAAATGCGTCGCCACGGCCGAACGCGCCGGAGCCACCCTGCGTACCGGTGTCACCGCCACCGGCTGGGCCGGACCGCTGACCCTCGACACCACCGCACCGACCGGACTGGAACGGATCACCGCCCGCGCCGTCGTCCTCGCCACCGGCGCCCGCGAACGCCCGCGCAGCGCCCGCCTCGTCCCCGGCACCCGCCCGGCCGGCGTCCACACCACCGGCGAACTGCAGCAGGCCGTCCACCTCCACCGGCAGCGGATCGGCACCCGCGCGGTCGTCATCGGCAACGAACCCGTCAGCCGCGCCGCGGTCGACACCCTGCGCGTCGCCGGACTGGAGGTCGTCGCCCTGGTCACCGACCAGCCTGCCACCCGCCTCACGGCCCCGGCCCTGCGCGGCGACCGCGTCCCGGTCCTCACCCACACCACCGTCACCGCCCTGACCGGGCGCGAGCGGCTCACCGGCGTGACGTTGCGGCACCACGACGGCCGGACCACCACTCTGCGCTGCGACACCGTCGTCTTCACCGCCGACTGGATCCCCGACCACGAACTGGCCCGGCGCGGCGCACTCACCCTGGACCCCGGCACCCGCGGCCCCGCGTACGACGCCTCGTACCGCACGACCGAGACCGGAGTCTTCGCCGTCGGCAATCTGCTGCACGGAGGGGAGAGCGCGGCCACAGCGGCCGCCGAGGGCCGGGCGGTGGCCGCCCCCGTACTGCGTCACCTGGCGGCCGGGGCCTGGCCCTCCGGCCGGCCGGCCGTCGCGGTGGGTTCCCCGTTCCAGTGGATCGCACCGAACCTCATCGGTCCGGGAGGGGACATGCCGCTCCGTGACCGCTTCACCCTGCGCACCGTCCGAAGACTGTCCTCACCACGGCTGGTCGTCCGCCAGGACGACCGCGTGCTCCACCGGCAGCGACTGCTGCTGCCCGCCCTACCGGGACGCCCGATCCATCTGCGCGCCGACTGGCTCGACCGGGTCGATCCGCACGGCTCGGCCGTACGCATCGACCCGCACTGACCGTACGTCAGGGAATCAGCAGCCAGTCCGAGCCGATCGCCGCCAGCAGACCGACGGCCAGCAGCCAACTCCCGAGCCGGGTACGGCCGTTCCTGCTGAGTTCGATCACGATCCCGCAGAGGATCAGCGCGAGGCCGTACACCCCGACGACCAGAACGGAGGACCGGCTGGCGATGCGCAGCGCGAGCACGACCGCCATCGCCACCATGCCGACCGACGAGAGAACGATGCGCAGCCGTCTCGCCTGACGCGGGGTCAATCTGCGGTCTTCGGACTCGGCGGCAGCCCCGGGACCGGAGTGCGGAGCCGTCTGCGCCTCGGCCCCTGGACCGGCCTCGGGATCGGTTTCGTCCTCGGGATCGCGATCGGGATCGGGTTCCGGGGCGGGCGACGCGTCGGCCTCGGACCCGGATTCCGTGCGGGGCCGCGCAACACGCTCGGAACCGCGTCCGGCAGCCGTGTCGGGAACGGCCTCGGAACCGGGTCCGGCTCCTGTGGCCGGGACGGTCTCGGAACCGGGTCCGGCCGCTGTGGCGGGGACGGCTTGGGAATCAGGTTCCGCGACGATCCGCGCAACAGCCCCGGAATCAGGTTCCGTGACGGTCTTGGCAGCGGCTATCGGGGCGTCCACGGCCTGGTCCTGATCAGAAGTGCTCATGGAGGCGGATCGTAATGGCTGCGGACCGCCCTGTTCACCGCTCCGGGCGTCCGGTGGCGAAAGTGACGTAGGTTCGGTGCATGTCCGGCCACATCCTGATCCTCGGTGGTACGACCGAGGCCCGGCAGCTCGCCGCCGAGCTGACCGGGCCCGGCGGCGACGCGACGGTACGCATCACCAGTTCTCTGGCCGGCCGGGTCGCCCGGCCCAGGATGCCCGTCGGCGACGTGCGCGTCGGGGGCTTCGGCGGTTCCCAGGGGCTCGCCGACTGGCTGCGTACCCACGATGTCGACACCGTCGTCGACGCCACCCACCCGTTCGCCGCCACCATCAGCGCCCACGCCGCCGAGGCCGCGAAGGCCACCGGCACCACACTGCTCGCGCTGAGACGGACCGGCTGGACGGCGGGCCCCGACGACCGCTGGTACCCGGCCGACGACCTCGCGCACGCCGCCGCGCGACTGCCCGCCCTGGGCCGAAGGATCTTCCTCACCACCGGCCGCCTGGGCCTGGCGGCCTTCGCCGCCGCCCCCGGCGCGGACGCGCTCCACTTCCTCGTACGTTCCGTCGAGCCCCCCGCACCACCGCTGCCCCGCCACACCGACGTGCTGCTCGACCGCGGCCCGTACACCGTCGACGGCGAGACGGCACTGCTGCGCGAGCGCGCCATCGACGTCCTCGTCACCAAGGACAGCGGCGGCCACGCCACCGCGGCGAAACTCACCGCGGCCCGGAACCTCGGCCTGCCCGTGGTGGTGGTCCGCCGCCCGCCACCGCCCCACGGCGCAACCGTCGTTCACGATGTGCCATCCGCGCTCCGGCTGCTGCGCCAAGAGAGCTGATCGGGAAGGCTGATCAGGATGGCCGGCCAGGAAGGCCGATCGGGACGGCCGGCCAGGAAAGCTGATCAGGATGGCTGGTCAGGGTGGCAGATTCAGCCGCGACGCAGCAGATAGGTGTCCATGATCCAGCCCTTGCGGGCACGTGCCTCGGCGCGCAGTTCCTCGATCCGGTCCGACACCTCGGCGAGGCGCCCCGACACCAGGATCTCGTCCTCGGTCCCCACGTACGCGCCCCAGTAGATGAAGAGGTCCCGGTCGAGATGGCGGGTGAAGGCCTGCCGTGCGTCGAGCATCACCACCACGTCGTCGACCCCTTCGGGCCAGCCCTCGGCCAGCCGCCGCCCCGTCGTGATCTGCACCGGCCCCGCCACCCGGTTCAGGCCCGTGCGGTGCTTGGCCAGCAGCGCGGACACACTGCTGATCCCAGGAATCACCTCGTGGTCGAAGGCGACCGAACCCCGGTCGAGGATCGCTTCGAGGATGCCGAGTGTGGAGTCGTACAGCGCGGGATCGCCCCACACCAGGAACGCCCCGCACTCGTCCTCGCCGACTTCTTCCGCGATGAACCGTTCGTACAGATCCGCGCGGCGCCTGCGCCAGTCGTCCACCGCGGGTGAGTAGTCCGATGCTCCACGGTCCCGCTCCGGATCCCGGGCCTCGACGAGGCGGTAGGAGGCGTTCTCCACATGCACGTCGAGGATGTCCCGCCGCAGCCCGGTCAGATCGGACTTCTCCGCACCCTTGTCGAGGATGAAGAACGCATCCACCCGGTTCAGCGCCTTGACGGCCTGAAGAGTCAGGTGGTCGGGGTCGCCCGCGCCGATACCGATGACATAGATCTTTCTCACCGCACCGAGTCTGCCCCATGCGTAGCCGCCCCGGACGCCCGGGTTGCCGTCCGCCGGGCCGCGGAACCGGCGCCTCCCGCGCAGCCGCCCCGGATGCCGCGGCTACCGTTCGCCGGGCCGCAGGCACGGCGCCTCTCGCGCCGCGTCGACGGGCCGGGCGCGCTCCGTGTCGACGGGCCGGTCACGCGCCGCGTCGCGGGGCTCCTTCGCCTCGACCCGCCCGGCCAGCTCCTCGGCCCAGCCGATCAGGTCGTCGATCCCGACCCCGTACGGCCGGGAGCCGCCGGACTCCGCGAGTGCCGCCGCGCCCCTTCGCAACAGCCGGGCCCCGCCCGACGCATTGCCCCGCGCCGCGTGCGTCAGCCCCACGGCCAGTTGCGCCAGACCGCGCCACAACTCCCTCTCCGCCGACGGCCCCGACTTCCACGCGTCCTCGAACACCTCGTGCGCATGGAACGGCATCCCCGCGTCCAGCAGCCGTTGTGCCTCGGACAAGGTCTGTTCGGGAGTGCGTACCACCCCCTCGGGCTGCCGCTCCACCCCCGCTGCCCCGTACGGCAAAGGGCGTCCCAGCCCGTCACGCGGGCGCGCACTGCGTGCCCGGCCCTCGGCGTCGCGGTCCCTGTGAGTCTCGTCCACTCCTCGATTGTGCCCCGCACCTGCGGCGAACCGGCCGAACCGCTGTCGGTGGACCCCCGATCACGACTAGTGTCGACAGTCATCCGCACCACTTTGGGGAGGGTAGGGATGAAGCAGTCCCGGCCGCTGTACGAGCGCGAACCGGAACTCGCCGCTGCCGCACAAGCCGTGGACGCCCTGTGCGGCGCCCACGCGGCCGGCGGGCTGTTGATCTTCAGCGGCGAAGCAGGCATCGGCAAGACGGCACTGCTCGCCGAGATCCAGGCCATGGCGGTGGACCGCTGCACGGTCTGGTCCGCGCGCGGCGGCGAAACGGTCACGTCCGTGCCGTTCCACGTCGTACGCCAACTGCTGCAGCCCGCGCTCGACCAGTTCGCGCCCGACGAGGTGCGGGCCCTGTTCGGGCCCTGGTACGAGATCGCGGCGCCCGCGCTCGGACTCGCCCGACCGAGCGGCCCGCAGCCCGATCCGCAGGGTGTGCGCGACGGCCTCGACTTCGTCGTGTCCCGTCTCGCGTCCCGGCTGAGCCACCGTCCGCTGCTGCTCATCATCGACGACGCGCACTGGGCGGACGGCGAATCCCTGGCCTGGCTCGCCTCGTTCACCACGCGTCTCGGCGAACTTCCCGTCCTCGTCGTCCAGGCCCACCGGCCGGAGGAACTGGCGGCACGGACGGAGGAGAGCGGCTCGGGCGGTGCCCATCCCGCCCAGGTCCGGGTCGCGCTGCGCGCCCTCACCCCGGACGCCACCGCGGAACTGGTCCGCGCGGCCCTCGGCGAGCACGCCGACGACCCGTTCTGCCGCGAAGTGTGGGCCGTCACCGGAGGCAACCCCTACGAGGCGGTTGAACTCGTCGCCAAGGTCCAGGACCGCGAGCTGGCACCACTGGAGGAGTCGGCGGGGCTGCTGCGCGAACTCGGCGCATCGGCCCGCGGCAGCGGCCTCGTCGCACGGCTCGAACGACTCGGCACCAACGCGAACCGGTTCGCCTGGGCCGCCGCCGTGCTCGGCACGGAAATCGCGCAGGACCTCGCCGCCACACTCGCCGGCATGAGCCCCGCCGAGGCCGCGGACTGCACGGCGCGGCTGCGCGAAGCCCGCATCGTCACCGGCTTCGACCCGCTGGAGTTCGTCCACCCGCTGATCGCCACCGCGGTGTACCGATCCATCCCGCCGGCCACCCGCACCGCCATGCACGGCCGGGCCGCCTGGGCGATCACCCGCGCGGGACTCGGCCCCGCCGCGGCCTCCCGGCACCTCCTCGAAGTCCACCCGGACGACGACCAGGAACTCGTCGAGCAACTCCGCGAAGCAGCCAAACAGCACCTCGCGGTGGGCGCCCCGGAGGCTGCCCGCCGCTGCCTCGAACGCGCCCTGCAGGAACCGCCGCGCCAACGGCTCAAGGCCACCCTGCTGTACGAACTGGGCTGCGCCACGCTGCTCAGCTCCCCGGCCACCACCGTCCAGCATCTGCGGGCCGCCCTCGACACGTCCGGACTCGACGACGACCAGCGGATCGACGCCACGTACCGGCTCGCGGCAGCGCACTCCCACAACAACCAGCTGAAGGAAGCGTCACGCGCCCTCGCCGCCGAGGCCGCGCGTACCGTCCCCGGCCCGGGCCTGATGCGGCTCCAGGCCGGGGCCTTCCTCTGGGAGGGCATGCAGGCCGCCGAGGACGACGGACTCGCCCGTTCAGCCCGGCTCGCCCAGAACGCCGACCATCTCTCCGGCCGCAACAACTCCGAGCGCGCCCTGCTCACCATCCGCGCGTTCGACGCCATGATGCGCGGCGAGAACGCCCAGCTCGTCGTCGACCTCTGCGAACGCGCCCTGGTCGACGGCCACCCCGCCCGCGGGCTCGGCTGGACCGACACCGAATGGGGCTTCGAACTCCCCACGCTGGTCGGTATCACCTACGCCTTCACCGACCAGCTCGACCGCGCCGAGGAGCTGTTCGGCGAGGCCGTCCGGGCCTTCGAGATCTCCGGCTGGAGCGGTGCGCACCTCGCGTTCGCACACACCCTGCTCGGGCTGGTCCACCGCCGTCGCGGCCGATTGGCGGAGGCCGAAGGCTTTCTCCGTGAGGGACTGCGCCTCGCCGACCGTGTCGGCAGCGGACTCCCCGTCCACTGGGACGCGGCCTGCCTGCTCATCGACACCCTGGTCGCCCGCGGCCGTGTCACCGAGGCCCGCAAGATCGCCGACCGCTACGACTTCGGCTCGCCCTACCCGAGCGCCATGGTGCTGCCGGACGCGCCGTGCGTACGCGGCAGGCTGCTGCTGGCCGAAGGCCGTACGAAGGAAGCCATCACCGAACTGGAAACAGCCGGTCAGACCCTCGAACCCCGCGGCAGGTTCAACGGCGTGTGGGCGCCCTGGGCCGGCGATCTCGCCCGCGCCCTGGCCGAGGAGGACCCGGGCCGCGCCGCGCAACTCGCCACCTCGGCCCGGGTGCACGCCGAACGGTTCGGCACGGACACCGCGATCGGTGAGGCGTTGCGTTGTGTCGCTCTCTTCGCCCGCCCCGACGACGCCACGCATCTGCTGGCCGAATCGGTCCGCCACCTGGAGGCGTCCCCGTCCGCGTACGAACACGCCTTGGCCCTCGTCGACCACGGCATAGCGATCCGCTCCCCGCGCGAGCTCGCCAGAGCCCACAAACTGGCCACCGCCTGCGGCGCCGAATCCCTGGCAAACCGCGCCCACCAGGCACGGGCGTCGATCCGGTCCTCGGAGTGAGGTAATGTTTGTCCTGCGCAGCCCCCCGGGAACACCGGGAGGAATCGCATCGGGACGTGGCGCAGCTTGGTAGCGCACTTGACTGGGGGTCAAGGGGTCGCAGGTTCAAATCCTGTCGTCCCGACTGGAGACAGTCGCAGATCAGGGCCGGTTTCGGAGCAATCCGAAACCGGCCCTGATCATTTTTTGGGGACCAGTTGGGGACCAGCTGGAGGTCCGGCATCCTTGACCGGGTCAGCGCGTCATGACGATGGGGCTCGGCAGCGAGCGCGGTGCGCGCAGCACGTTGAAGTGGGCCGAGAGCGCCGCCCCGGCGGCCGTGATCTTGTGGACGTCCGGGTGAAGGTAGCGCTGGGTGGTGGTCAGTGAACCGTGGCCGGCGATTCTACGGAGCACGTGTACTTGGACCCCGGCGTCGGCGAACCAGGTCAGTCCGGTGTGTCGGAGGTCGTGGCGGCGCAGATGCTCGTAGCCTAGCTTGGTGACCACCTCGTCCCAGTGTGTGGCGTCGCGCAGGACGGCAGTGGAGATACGTCCGCCTCGCGGGCCCGTGAACAGGCGGGCGTCCGGATTGGGGCCGGCGGACAGGATGCGCTGGGCGACGAGGGGACGGATCTCCTCGACGATGGGAACCTTGCGGGCCCGCTTGCCCTTGGTGCCCTTGTCGGTCAGCCCGCCGGGCGCAGGTGTGGTCTGACGCCGCACGGTCCAGATCCACTGGGTGGTGTCGATGTCTCCGACGCGGCAGCCTGAGATCTCTCCGATCCGTGCGGCGGTGCACGCGGCGAAGATGACCACGTCTCCCCAGCCGCGGTACTCGTCGTGGGAGGCGGCCACGAGTGCGTCGGCCAGTGCGACGAGTGTTTCCCAGTCGGGCAGGGCGAGTGCGCGTGGGTCGAGCAGTTCGTCCTCGGCCTGCTTGTAGAGCTTTTGCCAGCCGGTGACCCGGGCGGGGTTCACCTTGATGATGCCGTCACGGACAGCCTGCTCCATGACCCGGACCAGGACGGCGATGGTGTTCTTCACTGTTGAGCGGCTGTGCTCGTCGGCGATCCAGTTCTGCACGGTGCGGTCGACAGCACCGTTGGTGATCATGCGGACTGGTAGGTGCCCCAGGGTGGGCACGACTCGCATGCGCCAGCCGGCGAGATACGGGTCGAGTGTTTTCAACTCCAGGCCGCGCAGGGCGAGATCCATGTTCGCGTTGCCGTATTCGGTGAGCTTCATGGTGGCGAGTGACGGGGAAAGCCCTGCCTCCGCAGCTTCGATGATCGACTGGAGCCACTCCTGCGCTTCGTCTTCGTCAGCCTTTCCTTCTGACAGGGACAGGCGGCGCTTCGTAGTCGGATCGAACCAGCGAACGCGTGCGCGGTAGGGGTTGAGGCGATCAGGCCGGTACTCGATGTCGGTGGTGAGCCGGACACCGACCGGCACAACGGCTTTCTCGGCCATCAAACTTCTTGGCGCGGGACGGTCCGGCGGCCGTGCAGCCATTCCTCAACGTCGAGCGCGCTGTACATGACGACGCGTTCCGAAACGGTGACGAACGGCGGGCCCTGGGGAGGCCGGGCAATGCGCCAACGGCGCAATGTGGAGGAATCTACATGCAGGCAGGCGGCTAGGTCGCTCGTCGAGTACCAGCGGTTGGCCAGGAGGGGGAACCGGCTGTCATCTTGAACGTATGGGGCGCAGTCCGCACTGTTCGCGCGCGCATGGTGGTCTGGATGGGTTGATATCGGTTCGATGGGCAAGTGTGCGCAATCTCCGGGAAATTGGAGCACCTAAGAGCTCATAACACGATCTTGCTGAAACGTCCTGGTGGGCCGTAACCGGTGTGATGATTCGGCCGTTCGAGAAGGTGTGGGTACTCGACCGT